>CAYPNR010000026.1:7037-25843 GCA_964412125.1 uncultured Planctomycetota bacterium
TAGAGTGCAACTCCACCAGGAAGGTGGCCGAGCGTTACGCCCGGCTGATGGAGGTCATTTACGCGAAGTACCGCAAGATATTCCGGGACTTCAAAGTACTGGATCGAAAATGCAAGATCATGATCTGGAGCAACTACGAGGCGTTTCTGCAGGCCACACGCAAGCCCAAGGGCGTCGGCGGCTTCTACATGCCGGGGCGCTACCAACTCTGCGCCTACCACGGCATGTTCGGCACGGGAGGAGACACCTCCATGGTGCTGGCGCACGAGGGCTGCCATCTCATGCAGGACCTGCTCGGCATGTTCGGCAATCCCGGTCAGCCGCGAAGCCCCATCTGGCTGCTGGAGGGCATGGCGGTTCTGTTCGAGGCCGCGGAGATAAACCTCTCCACCGGCAAAGTGAGGATCCGCGGCACGAACCGCGACCGCCTGATCGCGTTGCAGGAAGCCATCCGCACCGGAAAGTACATCAAACTACGCGACCTGATGAACACGCCTCACCGCGCCTTCGGTCCACTCCACTACGCCCACGCCGGCATGCTCACATACTGGCTGCTCTGCAAGGCCGGCAAGAAGTACAACGTGATGTACACCGAGTACATTCGCATCGCCACGGGCGGCTCCGGCTCCAGGGCGCGACGGATCGATCCGGTGAACGACTTTGCCGCGCTGTGCAAGAAGTTTCTCCACAAGGACATAGACCGGCTGGAGAAAGAGTGGCTCAAATGGGTCAAGAAGCAGGAGCCCGTGAAACTGGGCGAGATGCGCGGCAACAAGTTCGTCAGCAAAGAGATGGGATTCGAGGTGGAGCGTCCGTCCGGCTGGACCACCGCGCCCTACGACAAGATGAACGCCATCGAAAGCGTCGCTTTCGAGTTCAAGGCGAAAGACGCGCGCATAGGCGTCCTCGCCATCGGCAACATGATGGGCTACGACCTGAAACGCTATCTTTCCGAGCACGAGCAGGGCATCCGCAAGGCGCAATCCAAAGGCGACATTCAGAACTACAGACTGCTGTCCCAGAAGGACACCGAACTCTGCGGCCTGCCGGCCGTGGAGATGATCTACGAATGCGCCGTTCCGAAGAGCCGTGTCTCTCCCGAACTTCGGCGGCGTGCCCGGGTCTATCTCGTTCTGACCGAGCGGGTGTACATGGTGACCGTTTCCGCGCCGCCCGGCGAGAAGTTCGACTGGGCCTACGGGGTGTTCAAGACGATCCTGCCCACCTTCAAAGTGCTGGTGGACACCAGGTAATTCACGGAGCGGACCTTGAGGCGTCTCCTGTGGGCGGGTTGCGGAGCGCTCGCCGGCTCCTTCTGCGGGGCCGTTTTTCCGTTTTTTGTGGTGTGGCCGATCTGCGGCGCTTCCGTCATCGCCGCGTTCGTCCTGCGACGCCGACTGCCGCAGGTGCTCTGGACGGCCGCCGCCGTCATCGTCTTCACCGCCGGCGCCTCCGTCCGCCGCCCGCCGGAGCGGAGTCCTCTTGCGGCACACTTCTGGCGACACGCGGTCCTGGTCGGACGCGTCGCCGAAACGCCGTGTTCCGCCGCCGGCGCGCGTCGCTTCCGCGCGCTGCTGCTCACCAGCAGTGTGGAGACCGAGGCGGGCGCCGAGCGGCGACCCGTGCTCGTCCTTCTGAGCGCGTCTTACGACCGCCTTCCCCGCTGCGGTGACGTTCTGCGCGCGGAAGGCGTCCTGCGTCCCGTAAGAGTCGGCGGTCGTCTTTTCTTCTCCGGCGTCGCCGCGACCATGACCGCGCGTCCGCCGACCGTCATCGCCCGCGAACCGTCTCTGTTCGACTCTCTCCGGAACATCCGTCTCTCCATATCGGCGTCTCTGCAGAGCGTCTTCGACGGCCTGCACGACGAAAAGAAAGAGCCCGAAAAAGCGCGTCGCTCACGGGAGGCCGGCGGTTTCGCGCGCGCGCTCGTCCTCGGCGAGCGTTACGCTCTCGACCGCCGCCGCTGGCGATTGTTTTCCGAGACCGGCACCGCTCATTTCCTGGCGCTTTCCGGCCTGCACATAGCCCTGGTCGCTCTCCTGTTCGGCTGGCTTCTGCGCAGACGCATTCTCGGCGTTCGTCGTCGCTCCGCGGCGGTGCTGTTGATATGCACCGCTTATCTGTTTCTCGGCGGCGCCTCCATCACGCTGCTGCGCTCGTGGACGATAGTCGCGCTCTACCTCGGCGCCCGTATAGTCGGCCGTCGCGCCGATCTCGCCAACTCCCTCGGCGCCGCGCTCTGCGTCATCCTCGCGATCAATCCTTTCGACCTGTTCTCGCTCGGCTTCCAACTCTCCTTCGTGACCTTCACCGCCATAGTCGCGCTCTATCCTCTCTTCCGCCGGATATATCTCGAGCGGCATCTGCTGCTGCTCCGCCTCAAAGGCTATCCCGAAGGCGTCGAGCCGCCGGCGGCGCTCGTGCACCGACGCGTACACGAACTCCTTTTCGTGTCCACGTGCGCGTTTCTCGCGTCCTCGCCCATCATCGCCCATCACATGGGGGCGCTGCCCTTCGCTTCGATACCCGCCAACGTCGCGCTCTTTCCGCTGTTCTACCTCGCCCTGACACTCGGACTGCTTCTCCTGCCCGCCCTGGCGCTGGCGCCCGTCGCCGTCGCAGGAGCGTGGCTCTTCTCCGGCGTATGGCGCGCCGTGCTGTTCGTCACCGGCTCCTTCCACGATCTCGATCTGAACCTGCCCGTGCCGGGTCGCGTCCTTCCGCCGCTGCCCGCATGGCTCGTGATCGCTTTCTACGTTCTGCTCGTCCTTTTCGCCCTCCGCGCCCGCGGACGCCTTCGTCTGCTCACGCCGCGCCGCTTCGCCGTGCTGCTCCTCATCTTCCTGCTCGCCTGGCCGCTCCACGCGCTCGTCGGTCGGCCCGCCGAGCCGCCGCCGCAGGTGCGACTCTTTCCGGTCGGCACGGGTCTCTGCGTATTCGTCCGCACGCCGTCCGGCAAGAACGTCGTCTACGACTGCGGCGCGCAGTCCGGTCCGGAGTTCGTCGCTTCGCTCGCGCGGCGGCTCCATTCGCTCGGCGTCCGCTCGATAGACGCGCTCGTGCTCTCCCACTCCAACTACGATCACACCTCCGGCGTCCGCGATCTCCTTCGCAGGTTTCCCGTCGGCGTCGCGGTGGTGCACGAAGGTTTCGAACGCGAGCCGTCCGGCAGAGCGCTCCTGTCCGTTTTCGAGCGCCGCGGGGTCCCCGTCCGCCGCGCGCGCGCACGCGACCGCGTCGCGGGGGCGCTCGTCGTCGCGCCGGTCTCGCAGAGCGTCTTCGGACGAACACTCTCGGCGAACGAGCGCTCGCTCTGCCTGCTCGTCCGGCTCTCGGAGAAGGCGCGGGTGCTTCTCACAGGCGATCTGTCCCGCGCCGGGCTCGCCGCGCTCGTTCTTGCGGGAGCGCCGCGGGCGGATATACTGCTTCTTCCTCATCACGGACGTCCGGACCCGCTCGCCGGCCGCTTGGCCGCGGACGTGGGCGCGCGCGCGTACGTCGCGAGCGGACCGCCGTTGTGGCGACCGCCGATCGCCGGCGTTCCGACGTACTGGACGGTGCCGGAAGCGGAGATCGTCGTGGACGCCGACGGAGGCGTCGGGAAGGAGCGGCGCTGATGGACTGGGAGAGGCTGGGCATATCACTGACGCCGCAGCAACGCGAGGCGGCCGAGGCGCCGAAAGATCGACCGCTGAAGGTCACCGCGGGCGCGGGCACCGGCAAGACCCACCTCGTCGTGGCGCGCTACCTGTATCTGGTGGTCGAGTGCGGCATCGAGCCGGCGGCCGTTCTCTGTCTCACCTTCACCGAGCACGCCGCGGGGGAGATGCGCCACAGAATAGCGCGGCACCTGTCGCGTCTCAATCGCCCCGCCGGCGACGTCCGCGCACATACTTTCCACTCCTTCTGCCACAGTCTCATAGTCCGGCAGGTCCGCCGCTCCGGAGCGCCGCTCCCTCCGGAGGTCGTCTCCGACGCGGAACGCGGTCTGTTCCTCGAAGAAGCGTGCAGAGCGGCGCTGAACTCCGAGATGCGCTTCGAGACGATCGACCGTCGCACCCTCCACCTCATGCGAAACGAAGCGCCGAAGATCATGGAGGACGCACTCACCGAGGGCGTCGCGCGGGAGGAGTTCGCCTCGGCGCTGAGGCGCGCTTTCGAGTCGCTGCCGCAGGGGCCCGACCTCGCCTTCCGAAAAGAGGTCGCCTCCTTCATCGACGCCGTCTGGCGTAACTACGAAAACACCAAAGCCGCAAACAACCTCATGGACTTCGACGACATCCTCATATCCGCGCTGCGCCTGCTCGAGGAGCGGCAGCAGACGCCGGCGGCCGCGCAGGGGATAAAACATGTGCTGGTGGACGAGTTCCAGGACACCAACCGTCTTCAGCAGCGCATTCTGGAACGCCTGCTCCGGTCGACCGGCGCCGGCGTAACCGTGGTCGGCGACCTCCGACAGTCCATCTACGCCTGGCGCGGAGCCCATCCGGAGGCGCTCCGCCGCTTCCAGGCGAAAGAACTGTTCCTGGATCTCAACTTCCGCAGCCGTAACGAGATACTCGCCCTGGCCGACGCGATCATAAACGTCGGCGTCGCGCGGGACGCCGACGGGACGCCGAAGAGCCGCCTGGTCAATCCGAATCGTCCCGCCCCGCAGGAGCCGCGTATCCATCTGTTCCACGCCGCCTCCCGGGAGCAGGAGGTGGAGCATCTCGTGCGCTCCGTACGAAAGATGCGACGCGAAGGATTCGCGTTCGCGGAAATGGCGGTGATGGCGCGCTCCCGCACGCACATTCTACAGTTCGAGCAGGCGCTCAAGGACGCCGACATACCGCACGTCAGCCTCGCCGGCAGATTGTGGGACGAGACGGCGACTCTCGACATCGCACACTGGCTGCTGCTGGGCGCGGGGCTCAGGGAACGCGCGTCCCTGGTGTGGGTCCTGTCCCGTCCGCCCTTCTCGCTGTCGGCGTCCCGACTCGCCGCGCTGCTCGGCGACGGCCCCGCGACGGACGATCCCGTCGCAGGCGGTCTCGACGCCGCGGCCGAAGAAGTGGCGGCCGCCGGAACGCTGGTCGGCATGATACGACGCGTGGCGGCGCTGACCGGCGCACGATCCGATCCCTCTTCAAAAGCCGTCTTCGAAGCGGTCGCGGAACGCGCACTCGATCTGTCCACCTCCCGGAGAAGGCTCGACGCCGAGCGTTTCGCACGACTCATACTCGCGCTCAGAAACGCTCGGACGCCGGAGGCATTCCTCGATCCGTACCTGCCTCGCGACTCGGTCTCGCTGCTCACGTTCCACGGCGCCAAAGGTCTCGAATTCGACGTCGTCTTCCTGGTGGACGTACGTAAGACGCCGTTCAGGAAAGACAGACAGATACTGTTCGACCCAGACGGCGTGGGCCTGGCCGCCAAACGCATGCCGCACGACGAAGACGTCAGCGGCGAGCGTCCGGAATACGGGGAAGCACTTGAGAGGCGCGGCGACGAAAAGCGGCATCACCAAGAACTGCGACGCCTGCTCCACGTGGCGGTCACGCGCGCGCGCGAGCACCTGTTCGTCTCGGCGACGGTGGCCGGCCGCAACGCAAAAATGTCGGAGATCATGACCGCGGCGCTCTCCGCCGACGAGGTCGAACCCTGGGTCGAGAACTGCGGTCCGAGCGCGGACGCGGCATCAGAAGTATAGACCGACCGCGACCGCTATCAACTCTTCCAGATTCACGTCGTCGCTGAACATCCAGCGGTAGGAGATCTCGAAGAAGAATCCCTGTCCCGTGTCCCAGCCCATCTTCGCCAGCAGGAGGGAACTCTCCTCCGAGTCGGAACTGCTGCCGCCGGCCATCTCGACCACGGCGCGATCGGAGCCCACGCCGAAGCCGAAACCGAGATAGAAATTCTCGCCGCCGCGGCGCATGGCCATGGGATGGAAGAGATAGCAGACGGTGAACTCGCGGAACTCCTCATAGACGTCGTCGAAGCCGGCGGGCACGTCGTGCTGCATTTTGTAGACGGTGGTGTCGAACGCGATTTCCATGCGGCCGACGTTGCGATAGGGACTGAGAGGAAAACGGAAGAAGATGCCGAGAGCCGGCGCCGCGTCGGGCGCCTCGCCCTCGGCGGCCGTGCACTTGATCCACGACAGGCGGAATCCGAACACCGGTCTTCTGAGTCCCCACGGTCCGGAAAGCGTCCGATGTCCGTCGTAGCCGGTTCCTCTCTCCCTGCGCTTGTGCGACTCCGTTACCATGCCGCCGGGCTGAAGCAGAACGGTCGCGTCGCCGGAGCGGAGCCCGTCCGGCGCGAAAAGATGCGAGTCGAGCGGCCCGAACGAGTCGTCCGCAAAGGCCACTCCCGCAAGCAGCATAATCCCTATCGCCGTGACGAGACGCATCGCGGTCCCTCCAGAAGCGGTTCTCCTCCATACGCCTCAGAAATAGAGGCCGAACACCACCTGCAGCATACCCTCTATGTTCCGCTGCGAATCGAGAAGCGCACGGTATGAAATCTCCCAGTAAAAATTGCGGAACGAGTCCCATCCGACACGCAGTACGCAGATCGCGCTGTCGTTGTCCCATTCCTCGGTCACGCCCGCCCGCTCCCGACTGGTCGCTTCGCCGGCGAGTCCGAAACCCACTCCCAGATAGAAGTTGGTCGCCCTGTAAGGTCCGCCGGGATGAAACAGATACGAGAGGCTCACCTCGTAGTAGTCCGCCTCCGCCGACTCGTAGTAGACGCCGTTGTGATAGCGATCGAGTTCCATGTCGGAAGCGGAAAAATCGAAGGCCACCTCGAACCTGCCGAGATTCATACGCGGATGAATCGGCCAGCGCAGCGCGAGACCGAGCGAGACCGAAGCGTCCGGCTTGGCGTCCTCGGCGCTCGACGGCAGCCATACGCCCACACGGGTCGCGATCACGGGCCTCCGCAGCGGCAGCGGCAATATTATGCTTCCGCCGCCCGTGGCGTAGGTCCGTCTCGACTCCTTCAGCACCTCCTTCTCGGCGGACTCGCCGACGTTCCCTTCGGGGGCCGGCTTCTCGGTTTGATTCTGCTGCAACATCACGCAGCCGCGACCGAACGGAAGCGTCCGGACGGCGTCCGCGTCGAAAAGCGCGTCGAGCGGCGATTCCTGCGCCGTCGCGACGCAACACGTCACAAGCGCCACTACAACAACCGCCGCTTTCATCGCATCCTTCCTCCAAAAGGCGCCTCTCCCGCTCCCCAAGACGCCGCGTCGCGCCGCGTATTCAAATCTTCCCGCGCCCCTTCCGCACTGTCAAGCCAAAAGACACCCTACTCCCACTCTATCGTCGCGGGCGGCTTGGACGTTACGTCGTAGACCACTCGATTGACGCCGCGAACCTCTCTCACTATCCTGGCCGCCGTCCGGTCGAGCAGGTCCGACGGCAGTCGCGACCAGTCCGCAGTCATTCCGTCCACGCTGTCGACCGAGCGTATCGCTACCACGCGGTCGTAGGTGCGCTCGTCGCCCATGACGCCCACCGTCCGTACGTCCAGCAGAACGCAAAACGCCTGCCACACCCTTCGATACCAGCCGCTCTCCTTCAACTCCTCGATGAAAATCGCGTCCGCCTCGCGAAGCACGGCCAACTTCCCGCGGGTCACCTCGCCCAGAACCCGCACCGCGAGTCCCGGACCCGGAAACGGATGCCGCCAGATCATCTCCTCCGGCAGTCCGAGCACCTCGCCGAGCCGGCGGACCTCGTCCTTCAACAGCAGCCGCAGCGGCTCGACCAACTTCAACTCCAGCCGCTCCGGCAGTCCGCCGACGTTGTGGTGGCTCTTTATGCTGCTGGTCGGACCACCGAAGCCGCCGGCGCTCTCTATCACGTCCGGATAAAGCGTGCCCTGCGCCAGAAAGTCCGCGCCTATCTTCCGCGCTTCCTCCTCGAACACCTCCACGAAAATCCGCCCCACCGCCTTTCGCTTCTCCTCGGGGTCCGCCACGCCGGCAAGCGCCGAAAGAAATCTCTCCGAGGCGTCCACGTACACCAGACGCGTGCGTCCGGAAAACGTCCGTATCACCTCCTCCGCCTCTCCCTTCCGCAAAAGACCGTTGTTCACGAAAATGCAGGTCAGGCGTTCGTCGATCGCCCTGCGGAGCAGGGCCGCCGTCACACTCGAATCGACGCCGCCGGAGAGTCCCAGCACCACTCGTCCGTCGCCCACCCGCCCGCGGAGCGTCGCCACCGCCTCGTCCACGAAGCCGCTCATGCTCCAGTCGCCGGTCGCGCCGCAGACGCGGTAGAGAAAGTTGCGCAGAATCTCCCCGCCGCGTTCGGTGTGCGCCACCTCGGGATGAAACTGTACGCCGTAGATCGGCAGACGTCTGTGTCGCACCGCGGCGGCCGGACACGTCTCCGTCCGGGCCAGTACGTCAAACTCCTCCGTCACCCGCTCCACCTGGTCGCCGTGACTCATCCACGCCACGAACCGCCCGGGCAGACCGGCGAACAGGTCCTTCTCGTCAAGCACCTCCAGTTCCGCTCTGCCGTACTCGCGTCGGGCGGCGCCCCTCACTTCGCAGCCCGCCGCGCGGCACAGCCACTGCATTCCGTAACAGATGCCCAGAATCGGCACACCGAGTCGAAACGGGTCGAACGCCGGATCCGCCGCTCCGGCTTCGTACACGCTGCGCGGGCCGCCCGACAGCACCACACCTATCAGGTTCCCGCCGAGAGAGTCCGCCTTCACCGTCGGCGGATGTATCTCGCAGAACACCTCCTGCTCCCGAATCCTGCGGGCTATCAACTGCGTGTATTGAGAGCCGAAGTCGATCACCGCCACGCGCTGGTGCATCTCGCCCTCCCGGAAAACGTCGCACTCGACATTCTGCCACACCGCTCCGTCGCATACAAGTCCGAGAGCCGACGCGCCGGAGTAGGCGCGACACAAACGGAGCGAAAAGCGCGGCACGGCGACGCGTCTATTCGTAACTGTCGAAGCCCGTGAAGCGTCGCGTGACCAACTTGGGCCTGCGCTCCCGACGGAAGGTCTTCACCAGAGCGAGGACGAAAAGAGCGCCCAGGCCGCAAAGCAATCCCACCCTCACCGAAACGCCGAGACGGGAGAGCCAGAAAGAAGGGTCGTCCACCGAAACGGAGGCGACCACCGCCTCCAACTCCTTGGAGTATTTTTTGTAGCACTGCTCCTTCGCCTTGGCCGTCAGGAAGAAGACGTACTCGGAGTTCGTCGCGATCAGCAGAGTCTCTCTTCTGGCGACGTTGCCGATGCGGTAACGCATCCTGATGTATGCGGCGGCGGTGGTGCCCGCGGGGCGCACTTCCGACTTCTCCACCACCCCGCGAACGGCCGCGCAGCCCGCCGCGACCATCTTAAGCCACATCTGCGGAGTGGTCGTCTCCATAATGCCTTCCTTCTTGCAGGCCAGCAGTGAAACGTCGGCCTCGGGGTCGAGCGGACTCCCACGTCCGACGTAGCACAGCAGCACCTGTCCGGCCGCGGAACCCGCGGACTGAGGCGAGAATCAGCCGCTGCCGCACGCCTTGTCGAGCATCTTGCGGATCTCCTCGGTGAAATCCCGCCACGCGCCCGGGACGGTCATGGTGAGACCGTAATCGGACTCGAACATGCCGAACTCGAGTGAAGTGGAGGTCTGCGTGAGCATGAAGAGGAAAACGGCAGCCGCCGCGGCGCCCAAAGCGAGGAAAAGCATACGGAGGTTCAACGGACCGCACTCCAAAAAAACCTTCCCGGAGCCGAAAACTGTTAAAATACTATCATGGAAAAGGCGCGCGGGCAACCGGCAGGCGGGCACATTCAGGGCAGAAAGTACCCCAAGCGGAGCAGCGCCTCGACCGCGAGTCCGAAAGGCCGCTCCGCGTCGGCCACGACCGGCTCGGCCACGTTCAGGCGACAGGCGGTTTCGATCTCGGAAAGCCACCTGAGACGCTCCGCCTCATAGGCGCGCGCGAGAGCCTCGTCCACCGTGATACGCAGTCCGGAGCCGTCCTCCGAGTCGAGCAGCCGCATCTCGCCGCGCCAGAGAACGGCCCGGTCGCTCCGGCCGTGCAGGAGCACCACGACGGACGGCAAGGCCGCCTGCCGGAGAAGCCCGAGCGCCGCCGACCAGCGTCTGTCCCACGCGTCGGTCAGCATCACCACCGCCTGAAGATTGGCGCTCGCGGCGAGAGCCGCTTCGATCGACGACGTCAGATCCGTGGAGCCGCCGACCCGCGCGCCGGCCACCGCCTCGGCGGCGCGCCTGCCGGAAGCCTCGCCGCGCCAGCGCCCCAGAAAACGCCAGCGGCCCTCCGAAGCGACCCCCGCAACCACACCGTCGCGCGCGCAAAGCGCGAGATACACACACGCGTGAAAGAGGCGCCTGGCAGCGTCCCACTTCGCGCGCATGGAGGCCGAGCCGTCCAGCACGAAAAGATACAACAGTTCGCGGTCCTCCTCGAACGCGCGCGTCACCAGATGCTCGCTGCGGGCGTAGTAACGCCAGTCGAGATAGCGTATCTCGTCGCCCGGCGCGTACGGACGCCTGTCCGCCACCTCCAGTCCGCTGCCGAGGCGCTTGAGACGATGGATGCGCCGCGGAGCGTACACCCTTCGGGCCAGGGCCTTGAGTCGCTCCAACTCGCGCCAGTAACCGCCGTCGAACAGGGCCATCGCCCGGCCACCAATTCTTCCTATCAGTATTATACACATCCGCCCGCCTTCGTCCCCGTCCCGGCCGGGGATCGCGCGGACGTTCCGTCGCGGGCCGTCGGCGGCGGCGGCGCTTTTTCGGACGGAAAGTCGGATTTCCGCTTGACCGGGCCGGTTTTAATGGTATTATGGAACTGTAATACCTTAATTGCGAGGCGCCCATGCTCATGTTCTCCGAAGCGGTGTCGCTGGCGCTCCACGGCGCCCTGCTGCTCGCCTCCAGCGGAGGACCGAGGACCAGCAGGGAACTGGCGAGGGAGATGGGCGCGTCCGAAGCGCATCTCGCGAAGGTCATGCGACGACTGGCGAAAGCCGGATTCGTACGCGCGACGCCGGGCCCGGGAGGGGGATACGTCCTGAGCGAGAAAGCCGGCGAGAGAAGTCTTCTGGACGTCTACGAACTGATCGACGGCCCCTTCGAAGTTCGCCGCTGTCTTCTGGACAAACCGATATGCGGGGGCAGAAGATGCCTTTTCGGAGACCTGCTGGAGGAGACGCACAGAAGACTACGGGAGCGCCTGGCGGGAACGCGGTTGCGCGACCTGAAAGGAGCCCTCGCGGACGCGTCGAGGAGCGTGGAAGACGCGGGAGGCGGCGCGGGGCGGGACGGCGGAGACGGAGCATAAACCTTTTTCGAGCGACGCGGACAATGCGATGTCCGGGACGGGACAGGCGCGACCTGACTGTGAGTTATCACAAATGTCCGGGATGCGGACACATGGTGGAGATGTTTTCCGACGAACTCCGGGCGCGGTGTTCGAAGTGCGGGACGGTGGTTTACAAGGAACAGGTGCCCGGCTGAGTGGCGTGGTGCCGTGCGGCGCGGCGGTGTGTCGGGCCGGAGCGATACGAGCGGATAATGCGGGAACTGGAAGAAGCGATGCGCGAAAGCGAGCGCCGGGGGAAAAGCGAAGGAGAGGAACACGCACGACCCGAAAACAGCGAAAAACCGATGGAGGACGACACATGAAGATGTTTTGCTACCAGTGCGAACAGACGATCGGAGGCGAGGGCTGCACGACGCGTGGGGCCTGCGGGAAGGACGCCGAGACGGCGGCCCTGCAGGACCTGCTGGTGCACCTGCTGAAGGGGCTCTCCTTCTACGGTCGGCGTGCGGCGGCGCGCGGCGCGCGCGACGTCGAGGCCGAAAATCTCCTGCTGGAGGGGATGTTCTCGACGCTGACCAACGTGAACTTCGACCCGGCCCGTTTCGAGCAATGGATAGGGCGCGCGGCGGAGGCCGGGGAAAGACTGCGGCGCGCTTACGAGAAGGCGTGCGCGGAAGCGGGAGAGACGCCGGAGAAGCCCGGCGGCGGTCCGGCGGAGTTCCGACCCGCAGACGACAGAGCCGGCATGCTGGAGCAGGCGAAGAGCGTCTCTCTGACCGAGCGCATCGAGCGACTGGGACGCGAGGCGACGGGTCTGCAGTATCTGATAACGACGGGCGTCAAAGGCGTGGCCGCCTACGGCTACCATGCGCGCAGGCTCGGCAAGGACACGGGGGAGATAGCCCGCGGGGTTTACGAGTTGCTGGACTTCGTGGCGCGGGAGCCGACCGACACGGAGGAGTTGCTGTCCGGCGCGCTCGCCTGCGGCGAATTGAACCTGAAGGCGATGGAGGCGCTCGACGCGGCGAACACGTCGACGTACGGACATCCGAGGCCGACGCGGGTGCGTGTGGAGCCGGCGGCGGGCAAAGCGATTCTCGTCTCCGGCCACGACCTGAAGGACCTGCAGGACTTGCTGGAGCAGACGGAAGGTCTCGACATAAACGTCTACACCCACGGCGAGATGCTTCCCGCCCACGGATATCCCGGTCTGAAGAAGCATCCGCACCTGGCGGGCAACTACGGCGGCGCGTGGCAGAACCAGAGAAGAGAGTTCGCGGCCTTCCCCGGGGCGATACTGATGACGACCAACTGCATCCAGCGACCGAAGGACGAGTACAGGGACCGCATCTTCACCTGCGGACCGACGGGCTGGCCGGGCGTGAGACACATCGAGGACGGAGACTTCTCGCCTGTGATAGAGGCGGCGAAGAAGGCTCCCGGCTTCGCGGAAGACGGTCCGGAGACGACCATCATCGTCGGCCACGCGCGCGAGGCGGTCATGGCGAGCGCCGCGAAGATAGTCGCGGCGGTGAAGGCCGGCAAGATACGACATTTCTTCCTGGTGGGCGGCTGCGACGGAGCCAGGCCGCAGCGGAACTACTACACCGAGTTCGCCCGGATGGTCCCGAAAGACTGCGTCATACTCACGCTGGGCTGCGGAAAGTATCGCTTCAACAAACTCGATTTCGGCGAGATAGACGGCGTTCCGCGACTGCTGGACCTCGGACAGTGCAACGACGCCTACTCGGCGATCCGGATAGCCGCGGCCCTGGCGGAGGCGTTCGACACCGGCATAAACGATCTGCCGCTCTCGCTGATCCTGTCGTGGTTCGAGCAGAAAGCGGTGGCGATCCTGCTGACGCTGCTGCATCTGAACGTGAAGAACATTCGTCTCGGGCCGAGCACGCCGGCCTTCCTGACGCCGGCGATTCTCGAAGCGCTCTCGGAAAAGTACGGACTCCGAGCCGTGACGACGCCGGAACGCGACCTCGCCGACATCCTCGAATGAGCGACGTCGAATGAGCGACGTCTCCGGACGGAGGGTCCGGAGACGTCGTCGTTTCCGAAGCCGCGCCGGTGACGGACACGCGGACCTACAACGCCTTGAGAGCGTTGGCGGCGGCCGGCAGCAGCGTATAAGCGATGGGGGAACTGGTCAGAAGCGGATGCGTCGCCAACTGCATCGTGACCAACTCTTCCATACGAAGTTTGCTCTGTATGGCGCCGGCAATGACGTTGACCATCTCGCCCGCGCCGGGGCCGCCCATCACCTCGCCGCCGAGAATGACTCTGCTGTTGCGGGAGAAGATCAGTTTGGAGGTCACTTTATGCGCGCCGGGCAACCCGCCGGGATGCCGGTCGACGCTCTCCGCCGTGCCCACTATGCAGTCGAAGCCCTCCCGCTTCGCCCGCGCCTCGACCATGCCGGCGCAGCCGAAAGCGACGTCGCCCACCTTCGTGGAGAAAGCGAGTATCGCTCCGTGATTGACCGAACTGCTGCCGGGGTCGTACATGGCCAGAGCGGCGGTTCTCGCCTCCATACAGGCTATCGACGCCAGGAGACCGGGTATCAGTCGTCCGGTGAAGAAGCATCTCTTCTGCGCGCAGTCGCCGGCGGCGAACACGTCGGGAGCGCTCGTCCTCATCAGGCCGTCCACGACGATGGAGCCTTTGGCGTCGACCTGTATTCCGGCGTTCTTCGCCAGTTCGCTTTCCGGTCTCGCGCCGATCGCCACGATCACCATGTCGGCGTCTATCGTGCCGACGCCGTCGATCTCCACGCCTTTGACGGAGCCTTCGCCCACGATCCGCTTCACCCGCGCGCCGGTGTGAACCTGAACGCCCTGCTGCGACAACTGCGCCTCGGCCGCTTCGCAGTACTCCTCGTCGAAGGCGAGCGCGAGACAGTGCGGCAGCATCTCGACGACGTGAACCTCTTTCCGGCCCATCTTGATTATGTCGTCGGCGAACTCCACTCCGATGAAGCCGCCGCCGACGATCACTATCTTCTGCGACGCGACCACCTTCTCACGCAGCCGCTTCAAGGCTTCGGCGTCTTTCTCCACATAGTAGACGCCTTCCAGGTCCTGACCTTCCAGCGGAATCCTCGCGGGCTTCGAGCCGGTGGTCAGCAGAAGTTTTCCGTACTCCACGGTCTCGCCGCCCGCCGTCTTGACCGTGTGCGCCTCCACGTCCACCTCCACGGCCGCGTCCACCACCTTGCCCACTTCGAGAGCGGCGTACGGCTTCTCCGGCAGATAATTCTTCTCCACGCCGTCGAGAGACCCGAAAACGTAAGGAATGCCGCAGGGCACCAGAATGTTCTCGCCCTTGCGGATCACCGTGACGCTCCTGTCGGGATAGAAAGATCTGATGCTGATGGCGGCGGTGAGACCCGCCGCGCTGCCGCCGATGACCACAACGTCGCTCTTCATCCTCTCAACCCTCCAATCAGACCCTGAAACGGAACGGACGACATCGTAGTAGAAACGCCACCTTTCTGTCAAGATATATCTACTGTATTCGGAATGTGCCAACCCCGGCATTACAACAGAACAGAGAATACTATTGACAAGCACTTCCGGGTCGGTTACAATCTCCCCCGCACCGGACCTTGAGGAGGAGGAGTCGCGTGAAGGGACTGGAAGAGAGGTACCGGGAGTACGCGAGAGAGGCAGGCGAGCGGATAACGCCTCAGAAACTCGCCGTTCTACGTTTCCTCGAAGGCAACGAGAACCATCCCTCGGTTCAGGAAATCCTGGCTTTCGTGAGCAAGAAACTGGGCCAGATCGCGCAGGTGACGGTGTATCGACTCCTGCGGGACTTCGTCCGCAGCGGCTTCGTCCGCTCCATATGCATAGATCCGGAGCGGATGCGTTTCGATCCGTTCACCAACCCGCACCATCACGTGGTCTGCACCGTCTGCGGCAGGATATGGGACATTCCGTTCGAGTCGATCCGCTGTCACGCCAGGATGATGCCGGAGTGTTTCGAAAACACCGGCCACATGGAGGTGGTGATACGGGCGGTCTGCAAGGAATGCATGGCCAAAAAAGATTAGCGGCCGCCGCGACGCAGGCGTCCCGGTGACGCGGTCTCTCACGCACCGGCCGACCGCGCGATTCGTCCGAGCATGGAGAGCGCGCCTTCGCGTCCGGCGCGCCTGTACGCCTCCATCGCCTCGCGTAACGATCCGGCCGCGCGGTAGACCTTCACCGCCAGCGGATAGTGCAGTGTGTAGTCGCGATAGCGGAAGAAGAACGCGTTGTTGAGAGGACGGGAGAGTTCCTCCCGCTCCCACGAGGCCGGCATACGCCCGCGCAGCGCGGCCGCCTCCGCGCGGAGCCGCTGGAACTCCGAGCGCCGCTCGCGCCGGGTCGCGTCTCTTGCGTAGAGCCTCTGCAGTCTCCTGCACGCTGCGTTCACGAATCGCGCGAACGCGGCCCACGCTTTCCGTTGAGCGCGGGTCTCCCGCAGGAGACCTGCGTCTGCGACGCTTTCGGCGAAGAGCGAAGCGCCGTAGACGCCGACCACCCTCCCGGTCGCCTCCTCAAGCGCGTAGGGCATTCGGACGCCTTCCAGGCGCAACGTCGAGTGCCACCCTTCGTGGAGGACGACGTAACAGCAGCGGGCGCGACCGGCGGCGAGGAGGCTCGGCGTGACCGGGCAATTCGATCCGCCGTGGGCCTCGGCGCTGTAGAGATAGGTATGGCGGCCGCGACTCGCATGGTAGCGGCGCCAGCGTCGCGCCTTTTCGCCGTCCCAGGAGAACTTGAAAGTCGCGCCGGAGCGGAGCGCGCTTTCGAGTCGGTCGGCGCGAACCACGTAAAGCCAGTTGGCCGTCGGATGCTCCGGCGAAAACTTTTCGAACGAGCCGTCGAAACGGAGCGCCAGCACTTCCTCGCCGAACCGACGCACCGCTCGAACGAATCTCATGCCTTCACGTCGCAATTTTTCCGACCGCTTCACGACGCCCGCCTCCCGTGGATCGATTGTATCCGGCCGGACGCGGCCCCGTCGACATTTTTATAGCGGAGTAAATCGACAATCCGTATAATCCTCGGGCGGAGAACAGGAGTCTAATAAACGCACGAGATGTCAAAGGGGGGTGGTTCATGCGAACGGCGTTCATTACGTTTGTGGTCATGGTGACGGGCCTGTGCGCCGCGCAGGACTTCGTCGCCGAGACCGAGAGGGTGTTCACTCCCGGCGAGCGGCCCGAGATAGCGATTCACCAGTCGGCCGCGGCGCAGGAGTACGAACTGACGATGTGGAGGGTGAAGGACCCGATCGGCTTCTGCGCGGCGCAGAAGGACCTGATGCGGCCGGAAATAGAAGGAACGCCTCTCCGGAAGGAGTTGGACGCGGCGATCGCGGCGAGCGACGCGGCGATCAAGCCGAAGGTCTACGACGCCGCGGCGCGTGGCGCGACGGGTTTCGTCTACGTGGGCACATGCCGGGTGACCCTCAGCGAAGAGGAGAAGTCGACGGGCGACTCCGGCGGAGACGAGAGCGGCTGGCGGCGGCACGTGGTGAGTCTGGGCGTGAGCGACAAGGGACTCTACCTTGTGGAGATCCGCTCGGGCGTCAGAGTGGCGTACGTGACCGTCTGCGTGAGCGAGATCTGCCTGGTGCTGAAGCGGACGGAGCGTGAGGCGCTGGCGCAGGTTGCGAAACGAAGCGACGGCGAGCCTGTGCCGCAGGCCAAGGTAACGGTCTACGACGGCGGCAAGAAGACGGGCGAGTGGGTGACGGGCCAGAGAGGCACCGCTCTCATAGAGTTTCAGAGGTACCGTCCCCGACTGCGGGTCTTCGCCGCGGCCGGCGACGACTTCGCGGCCAGCGAGTCCTATCACTATCCCGTGGCGGTGAAGGGAATGAGGTGCTATCTCTACACCGAGCGTCCGGTCTACCGTCCCGGCGAGCGGGCGCATTTCAGGGCGATCGCCAGACGGGTCGACGGAGAGCATCTTCGGGTTGTGCCGAACGCGCCGGTCCGCTGGGAGGTGACCGACGCGAGACGCAGGAAAGTGGCCGAAGGCGCCGGCGTCACCAGTCGCTTCGGCACCTTCCACGGCTCTTTCGATCTCAAGAAAGGCGTCTCTCTCGGACGCTGTCATCTGACGCTGCGGATCGGCGGCAAGTCCTTCCGCTGCGAATTCCATGTCGAAACGTACCGGAAGCCGGACTTCCGCGTCACGGCCGCCTCGGACCGTCCGCACTACGTTCAGGGCAAGTCGGTCCGCCTGGACCTTCGAGCGACCTATCTGTTCGGCGGACCCGTCACCTCCGGAAAGGTACGCGTGGCGGTCAAGCGTTCGCGTTTCAGCATGGATCCGTTCGCGCGCGAGCGCAACCAGTTCCTCTCCGCCAAGGAGATGGAGTTCCTGAAAGAGGAGACGGTGGCGACCGCCGAAGGAAAACTGACGGCGGAGGGCGCCTTCTCCAAGGAGTTCGCCACAGAGAGGCTCCCGTACGACTACGCGCTTCGTTTCGAGGTCCACGTCACCGACGAGACGACGCACAGGACGGTTTCGACGAGCACGACGGCTCTGCTGACGACGAGCGGCATTCGTCTCGGGATAATGACGGACAGTCATCTCTACAACACAGGCGACGCGCTCAAGGCGAGAGTACGCGTCGTCTCGTTCGAAGGCGAGACCTCGGACGTGGAAGTGGAGATCGCGGCGCGCGCGGCCGACGGACAGGTCCTGCACGCGGAACGCGTGAAGACGGACGCGCGGGGCGAAGCGACGCTCATCTTCAAAGCGGAGCGGCCGGGCAGGCTCATTCTGTCGGCGAGCGCGACCGACCACGACGGCAATCCCGCCACCGCATCGCAGGGCGTGTGGGTGATCGACAAGAAATCGCCGCAACTGGTGTACGACGGTGACTGGCTCGAACTGGTGACCGACAAGGACACCTACATGCCGGGCGAGACGGTGTACGCGTTGATAGTCGCGCCGACCGCGCCCACCTGGCGACTCGTGACGGTCGAGGGCGCGAAACTCTACGACGCTCACGTCCAGGAAATAAAGGGGCACGCGCAACTGTTCACCTTCCGCGTCACAGAGTCGATGATGCCGAACGTATACGTCTCGGTGTCGATGGTCTACGGCAACAGACTGCTGACGGCGGAGAAGATGGTGATGGTTCCGCCCGCCGCGAAACGGATAAACATAAAGAGCGTCTGGAACAAGAAGGAGTACAGGCCGCGTGAGGAGGCGACCATAAGCGTGGAGGCGACCGACGCTTCCGGAAAGCCGGTGAAGTGCGAACTGTCGGCGGGCGTGGTCGACGAGGGCCTGTATCTGGTGCGACCGGAGAGGACGCCTGAGATAGTGACGTTTTTCTGGCCGAGAACGGGCAACGGTGTGAGCACGACACGGCGGCTGGACGCGCCGAGCGTCTCGGAAGGCCTGCGGAGCGAACGACTCGCGGCCGTTCTGGGCGAAGCGGGAAAGAAGATGAAAGGACACGGCGTGGACTCGGCCG
>CAYPNR010000027.1:0-25082 GCA_964412125.1 uncultured Planctomycetota bacterium
ACTTACGGCTTCACTCAAGTCTTCGGCGTGAACGTCCGCGCCTGGTGGTCGGAGGCGAGCGTCCCGGACTCCTCGGCGTACTATCGTGAGTTCGAGACGGGCTGCGATCTCGTCCTGCGGATGCCGCCGGATAAGGGACACGGCCTGCGCAACTCCCTGGCCTTCTACCTCGGCGTGGGCGTCAACTCCGTCTACTGGCGCAACTTCTTCCAGGACGAGGCGACTCTCAAGGACGTGGTCACAGGGTACGGCCGCCTCGGTCTGCAGGGATGCGTGGACGTCGGAGGCGCGGTCTTTCTGGAGCCGTACATCGACTGGACGGGCAACTCTTTCTGGCCGGTGGTGATAACCATCGGTCTGAACGTCATGGTGCCGGTGTCGAGAGCGCCGGAGAGCGGCGACGTGAAGGCGGCCGTCTACTTCGGCGCGTCGCGCTCGACCGTCGCCGACACCGAAATGGAGCACGACTGGATAGCGACCGTCGGCTTTCTGATGGAGTGGTGACAAGTGGACGGACGACTGATACTCGAAAAGGATCTGAGCGGAGCCTACGCCCTGTCGATGGACGAAGCGCTGGCGCGGGCGTCCGGCGAGCCGGGCGCGTCCGCGACGCCGAGTCTGCATCTCTACAGCATCGTGGAAGGCGGTCTTCTGGGACGGTATCAGGGCTTCGACGGCGGAGACAACTGGAGTCGGCGACCCACCGGCGGCCCGGAAATGCTGTGCGGCGAAGGCGTGGTCTGCTTCGGTCTGGCCGGAGTCGCCGGAGACGGCGCCGCGGATCTGATGCGGCGCGTGGCCGAGCCGCTGGCGAAGCGGCTCAAGATGAGCATAAACGCGAGCGGCGCCCTGAAAAAGCAGCGTCGACGCGTCGGCTTCGTCGCCGCGTGCAGATTTCAGGACGGCGCCACCCTCGTCCAGGGCGCCCTGTCGCTCGACGCGCTGGAGTGTCGCTCGGTGGCGGTCGCTCAGCGTCATCTGCGGGAGGCGTTCGAGCAGGTGATGGAGACGCATTTCGCCATAGACACGCCGGACGAGCGCGAGCGCGCGTTGCTGGGAAGATTCATGCGGCGCTACACCGATCCCGCGTGGCTCGATCGCGCGCCGAGCAGAATCGGCTGGGTGCGCTCCGGCGGCGCCGTGATCGGAATGGAGGTGAACGTCTCCAATCGAAAAGTGGCCGCGCTCTCCACGTGGGGAACGCTGGTGGCGGACGCCGGAGCCTGGCACAGAACTCTCACCGGACTCACGGTTCGCGCGGCGAAAAACGCGTTCGCGAAGATGACCGAAGCCTCGCTGCCGTACAAACTCGGCTCCACGCCGCTCCGGAAGGCGATGGAGGAAGCGCTCAAGCGCCGGATCAGGGGTGCTTGAAACGTCGTCCCGGTCCCCAGCGTCCCGGTCCCCAGCGTCCCGGACCCGGTCCCGGAGGATTGCCCGGCGGCGGACCCTGACGACCGCCCAGTTTCTCTACCCGTTCCATTTCCCGTCGCAGGTCCTCCACCGATTTCACCCTGTCGAAAGCGACCTTGGCCCAGCGGAGCGCCTCCCTGCCGCCGCCCCACTGCTTGGCCCGCTCCTCGGCGCGACGGTAGATCTCGCGTAAAATCGTCCTCAGTCGATCGGCGTCCTCGTCCGTCACGCCTTTGATGCGCCTGCGCGTCCCTTCCACGTACTCCTCGATGTCCTTCTCCACCTCCTCGTCGTCCACCCGCCGTCCCGGTCCCGGCTTCTCCGGCTCTCTTCGGCTCACCTGCTCGCCTATCTTCAGCGCCTCTCTCACCCACTCCGGGTCCGGCGTGAACTTGATCACCACTCCGGTCAGCCAGTAACCCTCGCGACGCTCGTCGCCCCTGCAGAAGAAACTCAAAGTGCCGTTGCGATAGGTCTTGTCGCGCGCGGTCGCGTAGGTGCGTCGATTGGCGCGAAGAACCATCTTCTCTCCCTTGACCGTGAGATCGGCCCTGTAAACTTTCGAGAACTCCATCAGAGACTGATACTTTTTGTAGCACTGATGGGAACGCGCAAGCGCGATCTGAGTCTCCGGCTCGCCGTTGCGGTCCCTGTCCTCCCGCCACACTCTCAGAAAGCCGAACATGGTTCCTTTGATCTCGCGTCTGATGTCGTTGTCGAATCCGAACACCGCGGCGTACCATCGCTCGTCGCGCTCGTAGATGCGCATGCCGATGTTGAACGCGCCCACCACCAGAACGGTCCACTCGACCGACAGATCGCCCTCGACGGCCACATCCCATCGCAGCGTGCAGTCGCGTATCTTGATGTAGGTGTCCTTGCCGTACGGCAGCAGCGACCAGCGCGGCAACTCCAGGGGAATGCGTCGCATCCGCCTTCGCCTTCGCGCCTCCAGCGCCCTCCACATCCGGTTCAGCCGCTCCTCACTCAAGCGATCGCCGTTGAAGCGCCAGTCCATGAACTGCCGCTTGTCGCGAAAGTCGTATTTGACCTCGAAAACGTTCTTCTTGACCTTTCTGACGCCGGCCGCGTGAAGATGTTTCTTGAGCGCAGCCAGCAGGTCTCCGTCGTCCACCTTCGCGGGCGGATTGCGTTTCTGTGCCAGCATCGTCTCCGCCTGCGCCTTCCCGGCCAGAAGTTCGCCTTCGATCTTCTCGTCTCGAACCTTCTCGTACTTGTCCGACATCGCCTCTTCTATGCCGTCCAGCGCCTTCCGCCACTCCTTGCGCCTCAGCAGACCGCCGATTTTGTCCACCAACGAGGCCAGTTCGGCGCGGTTGCGACGCTCCTCCAGCGGCTCGGACAGACCGGCCCATATCCGCGCGTAATGGTACACCGCGGCCGTCGCGTCGTACGGCTCGCCGGGCCGGGCGCCGCAGACAGTCTCGACGGCCTCGTCGAGACCCGATTCCACCTTGAGCAGACGGTCATGCGCGCGTTTGAGATCGCCGGCCGCGAGATACAGAAACGCCGTGCTTATGAACATTTCCCGCTGGCCTCTGAGTCTGGCCATCATGATGTTCTCGACATAGGCCGGCTCGAAATCCGCTATCGAGCGGTCGATTATCGCCGAGCCGCTCTTGACCGTGACGAAGCCGTTTTCGCCGCCCGTCACCCTGCCGACCAACTCCCTCTCGCCGACGCGCATCAGCATGGTCGCGGTTGTGGAGGCCGTACGCGTCTTCATCTCCTCGACGAACGTCTTGCAGAAGCGCTCAAGAAAGTCGACGTCGGCACAGAACGCGGACATCTCCTTCTCGAGAACGGGTGACTTCTCCTGCCGGGCCGCCTTGCGCATCTTCTCCAGATCCATTCGCTCCACCGCGGACAACAAGCGTCGGTAGAACGCCAGCGACTCCCGCTCCAGTTGCGCGATCGCCTCGGCTCGTCGCTCCTTCTCGATCTCTCCGCGTACCCGGCCGAGCAGTCCGTCCACCTCCGCCTTGCACAGAGGCGAAGCCCATCCGCTCAACTCTTCCAGCGCTTTCAGAGCGTCCTCTTTTTCGCCCTCCTCTAATCGATTCCGTGCCGCAGCCAGCGCTTCTTGCGTTCTCTTCTTCCAGCGCTCCTCGAACTGCTGCGCTTTCTGCACGGCACGCGCCGCGATGGCGGTGCCCGGACAGACGGTCGCGAACTCCTGCATCTTCTTCATCGCGCCGGAGAAGTCGCGTTTGCCGGCCAGCGCTTCGGCCGCGTTCAGCACCTCGGTGTAGCCGGTCTCAAGTCTCTCGACGATGGACGCGCGACACCTTCGTGCCTCAAGCGCCGCTTCCGTCTTGCCGTAGCGGTTGTACACACTCTCGTAGCGGCCGAGTATGCCGGCGTAGTCCTTCGGGTGCTCAGACTCGTACTTCTTGGCCTTCTCCAGTTCCTCGGAGGCGACCTGCTCCTCTATGCTCGGCTCCTGCGTCGTCGGCTGCGGAGGAGTCGGTCGCGTCGGCGGCGCGACCGGCCTGACCGGAGTGACGGGTCTGCCGGGAGTCTTCGCCGCCGGAGTCGGCCTGTCCGCGCCGGCGCGTTTCGACGTCTCCTTCGGCGGTCTGCCGGCGAGAACGGCGACGATCACCACGACCAGCGCCACCACAGCCGCGCCGCCCAGCATCAGCGGCAGACTCGAGCGGCGCTTCTCGACCATCCGCTCCCTTTCGACGACGGGCCGCTGCACACGTCTTGCGGGCCCGACCGTTCCGAGGAACTTGATGGCCTGCTCGATTTCGCGAAGCGCCTGCTGCGCGGTCTGCGGCCGCGCGGCCCTGTCCCGCGCCGTCAGTCGCCTGACGAGTCTCATCACCGCCCGCGGCACCCGCGACTCGTCCTCGCGACGGAACTTCACCACGTCGCGCGCGACGCTGACGAGTATCTCCATCGCGGTCTTCTTGTCGCCGAACGGCTTGCGCCCCGTCAGAAGAAAGTACAGCGTCATGCCCAGACTGTAGATGTCCGTTCTTCGATCGACACTCGAACTGTCGGTGACCTGCTCGGGACTCATGTAGTTGGGCGTGCCCATCACCTGGCCTTCGACCGTGACGACCGAGTCCTCCGGCAGCGTCGTCCGCTTGGCCAGTCCCATGTCGGTCAGTTTTATTCCTCCGCCCGGCTCGATTATGATGTTGTCGGGCTTTATGTCCCGATGGATGATGCCTTTGGAGTGCGCGTGCTCCAGAGCGTCGGCCACCTGAGCCGCGACCTCAAGAGCCTCGCGAGGCTCCATCGGTCCGTCCTCCAAGACCTTCTGATGCGCCGTCTTGCCCTCGACGTACTCCATGGAGAAGAAATAGACGTCTCCTTCCCTGCCGACGTCGTAGACGCGCACGATGTTGGGATGGTTCAACTCGCCCGCGGCGCGCGCCTCGCGCAGGAAGCGCATGACGTACTTCTCGTCCTTGGCCAGCGCCTTGGGCAGCACCTTCAACGCGACCGGCCGCTCCATGGAGACCTGCTCCGCCTTGTAGACCGCGCCCATACCGCCGCGGCCGATCAGCGAGTCTATTTTGTATCCGGCGATCGTGCGGCCGACGAGGTTCTCCTCTTCTTCGAGTCTCGACGGCGTCGCCGGCTCGGTTCCGGGCGCGGCCGCGCGGGAGTCCGCCTTCTGCGTCAACTCCATTATCACCCGCGCCGTGAGACCGCTGCCGCTGCCGAGACTCTCGAACGCTTTTTGAAGGAGATGATTCACGCGATACATTTCTTTGAAGGCCGCGGCGCAATCCTGACAGGATCGCAGGTGCTCCTCCAGCGCGCTCTGCTCCTGCTCGTCGAGTTCCTCATCCAGGTACGCCTGAAGCGCCTCTTCCCATCTCTCTTCGCACGCCATACCCGGTTCCCCCATAAACCGGTCACCGCAGAGCCTCTACCTCAGGTACTTGCCTAAGCGTTCCCGCAGGTATTTGACCCCGCGATAGATGAGGCCGCGGACGACGTCCCGACTCGTTCCCAGAAAGTCCGCGATGTCGGAGTACGGCAGTCGATCGAAAAACCGCATGACCAGAACCACCTGCGTCTTCTGCGGCATCTCCGCGATGGCGGCCATCACTATCTCCGTGACGTCTCTGTTCTCCGCCAGCGCCGCCTCGACGCCTCCCCGCACGCGTCCCTCCTGCGACAGTTTCTCCAGCGTCATCCGCTCCCTCCGTTTCTTCCTGACCACGTCGGTCGCGGTCGCGTACGTTATCTTGGAGAGCCAGACCGCGAACTTGCCCGGGTCCTGCAACTTTCGCAGGTTCTTGAACACCTTCGTAAAGGTGTCCTGGGCGACGTCCTCGGCGTCCGAGACGTTTCCCAGCACGGCGTAGGCCATTCCGACCACCTGCCGTCGGTACTTCTCGACCAGGACGCCGAAGGCGATCCGGTCCCCGTTCAAGGCGCCCCTGACGAGCCTGATGTCCTCCGTTTTCTCCACGGTAGCCGCCTTTTTCATCACGACCCATCCGGCGCCCGCATTATAGTCGCCTGCGGACGCCGGGCGTCACGCCAATTCCGCTCCGGCCGTCGAAATGCGTTCCGCGGCCTCCATCACCCGCTCCTCCGACTCGACCAGCGCGAATCTCACGCGACCCGCGCCGCTGTCGTCGCCGGGCGCGCACAGCCACTCTCCGGGCATCGCGACGACGCCGCAGGTCTGAAGCAGGCGAAGCGCGAAGTCCACTCCGCTGCCGTCGGGCGTCGGCGCCCACACGTAAAAAGTTCCCTCCGGCATACGCGCGTCGACGCCGGCGCGACGCAGACCGTCGGTGAGCGCGACGGCCGCCCGCCTCCACGACTCGCGCAGCGCGGCCGTGTGTCGTTCGTCTTCCAAGGCCGCAGCCGCCGCGTCCTGCACGAAGTCCGGAGGACCGGCGTCCACGTTCGTCTTCAGTTTCCGCATCGCCGCTATCGCGTCCGGGTCACCCGCCGCGAAGCCTATCCTGTAGTTCGCCATGGCGGAGCGTTTCGACAGCGAGAAGATCGCGACTGTGCCGTCGACGCCGGTCTGCAACGCGCTCGGCGCCGGCTCGTCGAAGTATACATCCACATACGCTTCGTCGGAGACCAGAAGGATGTCGCGCGCGCGCGCCCACGCCGCGAGTCTCCGGTAGAAATCGATATCCGCGCAGGCGCCGGTGGGGTTGTTCGGATAGTTCACCACCACGTAAGCGGCGCGGTCGACCACCTCCTCCGGCAGGGACTCGAAGTCCGGCAGCCAATCGTTTTCGGCCCTCAGCGGCATCAGATGATAACGCCCGCCGCAGAGCGTCGCGCCGCGCCAGTACGGCGAGTAGCCGGGCGTCGGCAGAAGCGCGATCTCGCCGTCGTCCAGAAACGCCATGGGCAGATGGAAAACCATCTCTTTGGAGCCGATGCAGGCGGTGATGTTTTCGTCCGGATCGAGACGGAGGCCGAAGCGGCGCTGCAGATAGTCGGCGCAGGCCCTGCGGAATTGCAGGTTGCCCTCGTAGGTGGGATATCCGGTTTCGGCGCGCCTGTCGACGGCCTCCTTCAGCGTCGCACGTACGAACTCCGGCACCGGCTGCTTCGGACTGCCCACTCCGAGATCGATGACGTCGCGCCCCTCCGCGCGAAGCGCGGCCACTTTCTCCTCGAGCACCGCGAACGGATACGCCTCCAGCGAAGCGAGACGCCGCGCCGCCTTCACCGCCCTCGTCCTCCAACGCCCCGACCTATGCAGAAGTACTCGAAACCCGCCTCCTCCATCTCACGCGCGTTCCAGATGTTGCGCCCGTCGAAGACGACGGGCGTCCGCATCAGGTCGCGCATCCGCTCGAGGTCGGGTCTGCGGAACTCCTGCCACTCGGTCACCAGAAAGAGCATGTCCGCGCCGTCGAGCGCCGCGTACATGTTTTCGGCGAATCGAACCCGATCGCCGAGCACGCGAGCCGCCGAGCCGGACGCGACGGGGTCGAAAGCCGTCACGTCGACGCCGCGCGCGAGGAGGCCCTCGATCAGGTCCAGGGAAGGCGCCTCACGAACGTCGTCGGTGCGCGGCTTGAACGACAGCCCCCACACGGCCGCGCGCGTCGCGCGTATGTCCGCGCCGAAACGCGCCTCCGCCCGCCGGAGCAGCACCAGTCTCTGTCTCCTGTTCACCTCGTCGGTGGCGATCAGCATCAGCGGCTCGTATCCGTCGCCCTGGGCGACGTGTATCAGCGCCCTGACGTCCTTCGGCAGACACGAGCCGCCGTAGCCCACGCCCGGAAAGAGGAAGTGCGGGCCTATCCTCGGATCGGCGCCCACGGCCAGGCGCACCGGATTCACGTCCGCGCCGGTCCGCTCGCAGATGTTGGCGATCTCGTTTATGAACGATATCTTCATCGCCAGAAAACAGTTCGACGCGTACTTGACCATCTCCGCGCTCGTGTTGTCCATACGGTATATCCGTCGCGAGACCCGAAGGAACGGCGCGTAGAGCCGCTCAAGAATCCCGCCCGCGCGCGCGTCGTCGGTGCCTATCACCACACGCGACGGACTCATGAAGTCCTCCAGCGCCGCGCCCTCCTTCATGAACTCCGGATTGGAAACCACCGCGAACGGATGAGCGGCGACGCCTCTCATCAACTCTTTCACCTTCGCGGCCGTGCCGACCGGCACGGTGCTCTTGAGCACCAGCACACGATAGCCGTCGGCCTCCCTCGCGACGGTCTCGGCGACCTTCCAGACGGCGCCGAGATCGCAGGCGCCGTCCGGCAGCGACGGCGTCCCCACACAGACGAATATCACAAGACCGTGTCCGACGGCGCGCGACGCGTCGGTGTCGAACTCCAGACGTCCCTCGCGCAGGTTCCGCTCAAGCAACTCGCCGACGCCGGGCTCGTGAAACGGAAGACGACCCGCCTTGAGCGCGTCCACGCGCCGGGCGTCGGTGTCCACGCAAAGGACGTCGTTGCCGCTCTCGGCGAGGCCGACCGCGACCACCACGCCCACGTATCCGCCGCCGAACACGCTCACACGCATCCGAAGCCCTCGAAAAATCAGCGCCCTTTGAACTCGGGCTTGCGCTTCGCCAGAAACGCGCTGGTGCCTTCGTCCTTGTCCTCCGTCGAGCACGCTCTGGCGAACATGTCCGCCTCTATCCGCAAGCCTTCCTCCAGAGTCGTCTGCAGGCCGCGGTTGACCGCCTCGAGCGCGCAGCGCACGGCGATCGGACCCTTGCTCATTATCTTTCTGGCCAGCGCCGTCGCCTCCTCCATCAGACTCTCCGGCTCGACCACCTTGTTGACCAGACCGATCTGACAGGCGCGTTCGGCGTCCAGCATGTCGCCGCCGAGTATCAACTCCAGCGCGATTCCCTTGCCGACCAGACGCGGCAGTCTCTGTGTGCCGCCGTAGCCGGGTATCACGCCCAGGTTCACCTCGGGCTGACCGAATTTCGCCTTCCTGGAGGCGATACGAATGTGACAGGCCATCGCTATCTCGGTGCCGCCGCCGAGCGCGTAGCCGTTGACCGCCGCTATGACCGGCTTGGGGCCGTTCTCGATGAGATGGAGAAGCGCCTGGCCGCGCAACGCGAAAGCCTTGCCCGTCTCCAGGTTCAACTCCGCGATCTCGCCTATGTCCGCGCCGGCCACAAACGCTTTCTCGCCCGCGCCGGTCAGAATCACAACACCCACGGCGTCGTCCGAAAACGCGTCGCGAAACGCGTCTTCGAGTTCCGAAAGCGTCGCTCCGTTGAGCGCGTTCAACGCCTTCGGCCTGCTCACCGATATCACGGCCACGCCGTCCTTCACTTCGTATGTGACGTTCTCGTAAGCCATCCTCCGCTCCTCCAGACGACAACGTTTCTCATCTACGTATCCGAAACACGAACTCCTGTTCGACCCATCTCTCCACCGGCTCGCCGTCCCGCGCGGCAGGTCGAAAACGATACTTTTCGACGGCGGCGAGCGCCGCGTCGTCGAGCACACGATAGCCGCTGGTCTTCAGCACCAGCGCCCGCACGACACGACCGTCCCTGCCCACCAGCATCCGCACGGTAAGAGTTCCTTCTATTCCCTGCTCGATCGCCCACTCCGGATACACGGGTCGCGGACCGTCCAGCAGGACGGCGGGAGTCAGCGCTCCGCGAGCGGAGCCGGAGCCGCCCGGGCGTCCGACCGACGAGCCGACAGGCGCAGGCGGAGCCACGGGCGACGGCAGGCTTTCCTCTATCGGCAGACCGAAGGCGGGCGGCGACACGCCGGGCGCCTCGGGAACTTCGGGTCGCGGAGACTCCCTCGCAACGTCGCTCGTCTCCATCCGCTGCGCAGGCTCCTCGACGACGGGTTTCCTGCGCTTCGGCGGACGCGGACGCGGCCGGACCACCGGCTCCACGTCCACGGTCTTCGGAGGAGTTTCCAGGCGCACCGTTTCGTCGGCGCCCTGCACGCGTACGACCGCCGAGACCGCGCGGCCCACCTGCGGCAGCGCCGCTATCACGAAAACGTTCACCGCCGCGGCGATGACGATCGGCAGGATCACGCCCCGCATGCGCCGCTCCTATAATGTCCTTCATATTCTCACATACCGACGGGCGAGGTTCAAGCCGACGCCGCCTAATTTCAGGCACTACGCTTCGCGATCGGCGGCCCGTCCGGCGCAGCGGCGTTGAACAATCGTCCCGTCGCGGGTAGTATGAGTGCCGCGAAAGTCCTGCAACTTCGTCGGAGTCCGTCGCGGTGTCGTCCGTCAAAGAAGCGCTGGCGCGACTGCCGAACCTGCCCGGCGTCTACGTCTTCAAAAACGCCGCGGGCGAGGTGCTCTACGTCGGAAAAGCCGCCTCGCTCAAGACGCGTGTGTCGAGTTACTTCCGCGCAAGCGCCAGAGATCCCAAAACCGCGCAAATGGTCGAAGCCGTCGCGTCCGTCGACCATCAGGTCTGCGACTCCGAAATCGAAGCGCTGCTGCTGGAAGCGGAGATGATCAAGCGACTGAATCCGCGGTACAACGTCGACCTGAAGGACGACAAGAGTTTTCCGGTCGTCGCCGTCACGAAGGAGCCGTTTCCGACGGTGCTCGTCACCCGCGACAGAACGCTGGAGGCGGACTACTACGGCCCGTTCGTCGAAGCGAAGGAGTTACGCCGCGCGATGGACGCGCTGCAGAGAGTCTTCATGTTCCGCAACTGTCGGCAGCGCATAGACCCGGAGCAGGCGGCCCTGAAGCGCAAGCGACCCTGTCTGCTGTACCACATCGGCCGCTGCAGCGCGCCTTGCGCGGGAGAGGTCTCCGTGGAGGAGTACGCCCGACAGATAAAGGACTTTCGCCGCTTCATGAAAGGAGGGCGTCGCGCGGTGGTGGGCCGGCTTCGCAAGCGTATGCACGAGGCGGCCAAAGCGCTTCAGTTCGAGAAGGCGGGACGCCTGCGCGACAAGATACACGCTCTGTCGCGTCTCGCGCGCGCCCTCGCCGCCGCCGACGGAGCCGAAGCGACCGCTCCCGAGACCGAAGGCGCGGCGGAGCGACTGACGGAGATACTGAGACTGCCCGGACCGCCGCGACTGATAGAAGGCGTGGACGTGGCGGTGCTGCAGGGCAGCGACGCGGTGGGCGTGGTCGTGACGTTCCTGGAAGGCGAGCCCTTCAAGGACGGCTATCGGCGCTATCGGATAAAACGCGCGGACCGCCGGGACGACGTGGGCATGATCGGCGAGGTGGTCTACCGACGATTTCGGCGCAAGCGGGAGGAGGACGAGCCGATTCCCGACATACTCCTGGTGGACGGCGGCAGAGGTCAGTTGAGCGCGGCGCAACGCGCGCTCGAGCGCGTGGGACTCGCGCCGGCCGCCGTGGTCGCCCTCGCCAAGCGGCGCGAGGAACTGTACGTCCTCGGTCGCAGAGAGCCCGTCCTGCTCGAGCGGACGGACGCGGCGCTCAAACTCCTGCAGTACGTGCGCGACGAGGCTCATCGCTTCGCGCAACACTATCACAAGTCGCTGCGCCGCAGACGCGTCTTCGGAGGCAAACGACGTGGACGAACCCGCGGCAAAGGTGAGTGAGGTATTCGCCTCCGTCCAGGGCGAAGGCGTCCACGCCGGACGTATGCACCTGTTCGTGCGCTTCGTCGGCTGCAATCTGAACTGCGCCTACTGCGACACGTCGCGTCGCGCGACGCGACGCGCGGCGGTCGAGTTTCCACCGGGCTCGTCCGTACGCGAATATCTGGACTCGCCCGTGTCCGTGTCGGCGCTGCTGGCGCAACTGGAACGCTTCACGACCGGCGCGTACCGCTACCACGCGCTCGCGCTGACCGGAGGCGAGCCGCTGTTGCAGCCCCTCGGATGTCTGCGGGCGCTGAGCGGCTGGGCGCGCGCGCACCAGATGAAAACACTCCTCGAAACCAACGGCACGCTGCACCGACGAATGCAGTCGCTCGCGCCGGAGATAGACATCGTCGCGATGGACATCAAACTGCCGAGCGCGACCGGCGAAGCGGCGCGCTGGAACGATAACCGGGCGTTTCTGAGAGCGGCCGGCCGCGCGGCGGAAACCTTCGTGAAGGTGATCGTGGCGCCGGAGACGCAGAGAAGCGAAATGGAACGCGCCGCGGAAATCGTGGCGGAGGCGGACGCGACGATACCGCTGGTCATCCAGCCGGTGACGCCGCGACGCGGAGGAAGATTCCCGGACGCGGCGTTGCTGTTCGCACTCTACCGGACCGCCGCCGCGCACCTCAAAGACGTGCGCCTGCTGCCCCAGATACATAAGTTCATGCGACTGCCGTGACCCGCTCGACCGGAACCGGAAAAGGCCGCGCCCGCTCTACGCCGTCAGTAGCGCACCAGCGACGAGGCCCAGGTCTTGCCGCCGCCGAAGGCCACCAGCAGCAGCAGGTCGCCGCGCTCCACCTTGCCGGCGCGAACCGCCTCGTCCAGCGCTATCGGTACGCTGGCCGCGCTCGTGTTGCCGAAACGGTCGAGGTTCAGATACACCTTGTCGAGCGGAAATCCGAATCTCTCGGCGGCCGCCTGCAGAATGCGGTAGTTCACCTGATGGGGGACGATGTACTTGAGATCGTCCGGACCGATGCCGTTGGTCTCGAACTCGTGCTCCAGCATGTTGCACATCTCGGTGACGGCGAAACGGAATATGTCGCGTCCCTTCAGACGCATGTAATGCAGCCGCTCGTCCACCGTCTTGTGCGTCGCGGGCGCGCGCGAGCCGCCTCCCGGAAGCACCATCATCTCGGCGTCGAGTTCGGAATAGAGATTGATCGACAGAAAACAGGAATCGCCGTCGGAGGGTCCGAGCACGACCGCGCCTGCGCCGTCGCCGAAGAGAATACACGTGTTTCTGTCCTGATAGTCGGTGATCTTCGTGAGCGTCTCGGCGCCGGCCACCAGAACGTGGCGATACAAACCCGAGTCGATGAACGACGCGGCCACCGCGCAGCCGTAAATGAAACCGGAACAGGCCGCAAGAAGATCGAAAGCCGGAATCTTGCGACAGCCCAGGTTCTTCTGCAGATAGCAGGCTGTGGCCGGAAACATGGTGTCGGGCGTTATGGTGCCGAGCACTATGGCGTCGAGATCCTCCGGCGCGAGACCGGACGCCTCCAGTGCGTTGCGGGCGGCCTCCGTCGCCAGACGCGCCGTCGTCTCGCCGTCGCGGGCGATGCGCCGCTCACGAATGCCGGTGCGCTCGAGAATCCACTTCTCGGAAGTGTCTATGAAACACGAAAAGTCCTCGCTTCGAAGAACGGCCTCGGGCACATGAGAGCCCGTGCCGAGAATCTTGACGCGCCTCACCTTCTGCGCCTCACGACTCATCTTCCCGCCCTCTCTTGAAAAACTCGACCCAGCGACTGGGCCGCCACCATCCGAAGCCCATCCTCGCCAGTCCGTCCACTATCCGTCGATTGACTCCCTTCCTGTGAAGGTCCACACCGACTCCGACCGCGTTCCTGACGGCGTCCGCGCGCGAGCGGCCGTGACAGATCACGGAGACGCCGTCCACGCCCAGAAGCGGCGCGCCGCCGTAGGACGCGTAGTTGCCCAACCTGTTCAACTCCTTCAATACGAACTCCCTTACGCCGGCGTCGCCGGAGTACTTCTCAAGCGCGCGACCGAGCCAGCGAAGCATGCCTTCGCCCATTCCTTCGGCCACTTTCAATATCGCGTTGCCCACAAAACCGTCGCAGACCGCCACCTCGCAGTCGCCGGCGAACAGACCTTGTCCCTCGACGTTGCCGATGAAGTTGATCTCGCCGCCGGCCGACGAGAGCAGTTTGTACGCGTCGTGCAGCGGCTCGGTGCCCTTGCCGGCTTCGGTGCCCACGTTGAGAAGACCGACGCGCGGCCTGTCCACGCCGAAAGCCGCGCGGTAGTACTCGGACGCCATCAACGCGTACTGCAGTAGATGAACGGGCTTGGTCTTCAGATTCGCCCCGGCGTCGATTATTATGCAGGTCCCGGCTTCGTTCTCCGACGGGAACGGCACCGCTATACCCGGACGTTTCACGCCCACCAGCGGCCGCAGCAGAAACAGCGAAGCGGCGACGAACGCGCCTGTGTTGCCGGCGGAGATCGCCACCTGCGCCCGACCGGCGCGAACCAGACGTACCGCCATGACGACGGAGGAGCGCGGCTTCTCCTTGAGCGCCTTTATTGGCGACTCGTCCATCCCCACTTCCTGCGACGCCTCAATCACCTCCGCGACGTCGCCGACGGCCGCCTTGCCGAGCGCCTCGCGAACCACATCGCCTCTGCCGACCAGCAGAACCCGTCCGCAGAGTCCCTCCTCGGCCGCCTCCACCGCGCCTTTGACCACTTCGTCCGGCGCGTGGTCGCCGCCCATGGCGTCCACCGCCACGATCACCCGGCGTGCCTCTATTTCTTCTCCTCCTTCTCCGGCCTCAGTATTCGGTACTCGACGCCCTTGTAGTGCTCGCACACGGGACAGACCCGATGCGGCTCGATGAGCGTCTTGCACCGCTCGCACTTCACGAGCGTCGGCACTTTCAAGCCGTGATGCGAACGCCGCTTCCCCTGTCTCGCCCTCGACGTCTTTCTCTTCGGCACGCCCATCTCCGCAGTCCCCTATCGATACACACGCACGGACAGGAATTCTACCGTCCGCGGCGGCCGTCGCAACAACTTTATCTACTCCAGTCTCTCAACCACCCTGAAAGTTCTCTCGGCGCGCCGCAGTACGCCCCTGCACAGGCGCACGCCCATAAAAAGCGCCGCGGCCGCGCCGGCCAGCGCGCACGCCACCACGGTCAACTCGCCCGCGCCCGCCAGCAGCGCCGCAACGCCGCCGACGATGAGACCCGCCAGCGGCAGGCCGAAAACTATAAAAATCGGCGCGTACAACGCCGGTATGGTCACGCTCACCCGAACCATGTCGCCTTCCTTCAGCGAGGACGCGAGACCGGCGTCCGCGGACGCTTCCGCTTCCGCTTCGACGCCCTTCGGCCGGAAACAGCGTCCGCAGCCCGCGCACCTCGCCGAGTCGGTGCTCGGAAAGAGACGCAACAGCACCCGCGCATCGCCGTCCCGGGACGAGACCTCCCTGACCTCCGCTTCTTCGTAGATCACCTCCGGCATGCGCGTCCGCTCCGACGAGGATGCGACGCGGCGGCCGACGAGCGCTTCATCTTATGCGCTCCGCCACCTCCGCCGAAAACGACTTCACGGCCTCCTCCACGGCGTTGACACCGGGGCCGCCGGCCTGCGCGAAATCACCTCTGCCGCCGCCCGAGCCGCCCAGTATCCTGCCCACCTCCCTCGCCAACTCGCCGGCGTCGAGGCCCGCCGTCAGCGGCGCGCCTTTCAGGCCCACCGCCGCCGAAACACTGCCGCCCGCCGTCGACAGCAGCAGCACCGCCACGTCCTCGTACTGCTCCTTCACCGCGTCCACCATGCTGCGCAGGACGCCGCCGCCGGCCCCCTCCACCGTCGTCGCCACAACATAAACTCCCCGGACGCGTTGCGCCTTCGCCAGCACCCGCTGCAGCGCCGCGTCGACGCGGGGGCCCAGATACGTCGAACGCGTCATCTTGCGCATCTCCCGCTCCACTTTCCGCAGGTGCTCCACTCTCTCCGGAAGCGCGCACGCCTCCCGCACCCGCGCCGCTTTGCAGGCGTCCTCGAGCGCTCTTTCGCGCTCCGCCGTCAGTTCGTAAGCGAGACGGCCGGTCAGCGCCTCTATGCGCCTGACGCCGGCCTGCACGCTGCTCTCCGAAACCACCCGGAAAAGACAGACCTGACTGGACCGCTCCAGATGCGTTCCGCCGCAGAGTTCCTTCGAAAAGTCGCCTATGCTCACCACGCGTACGACCTCGCGGTACTTCTCCTCGAAGATGGCCGTCGCGCCCGCGCGACGCGCGTCCTTCAGCGTCTTCTCCTCCACGCGAACCGGATGGTCCTCAACGATTCTCCTGTTGACCAACCTCTCCAGCCGCCGAACGTCCTCGGCGCCCAGGGCCTTGAAATGAGTGAAGTCGAAACGCAACCTGTCCGGCTCCACCAGCGAGCCGGCCTGACGCGCGTGACGGCCGACCACCTCGCGCAGGGCGCAATGAAGTATGTGCGTCGCAGTGTGCGCGCGACGAATCGCCGCGCGTCGCTCCGCGTCCACCTCGGCGCGACATGCGCCGCCGCTCGCCTTACCAGGCACGCCTTCCTCAAATCCGCCCCTGTGCACGATCACCTCGCCGGCCTTCGCCACAGAGTCCACACGAAATCTCCAGCCGTCTCCCGACACCACACCCGTGTCGGCGACCTGTCCGCCGGCCTCCGCGTAGAACGGCGTCTCGTCCAGAATCAGCATATCGTCGGTCGCGTGAAGGACCGTCGCTTCGGCGACGGTCCTGTCGTAGCCGACGAATCTGGTGCGCTCGACCTGAGGCAGGTCCACAAACTCCCGGCCGAACCTGGCCGAAGCGCGACTCCGCGCGCGCTGCCGCTGCAGAAGACCTTCAAAGCCGTCCTCGTCCACCTTCAGTCCCCGCTCCCGCGCCAGCAGACGCGTCAGGTCCAGTGGAAAGCCGTAGGTGTCGTACAGCCTGAAGGCGTGCTGCGCCGAAATGACTCCTTCCCCGGCCTCGTTGGCCGCCATCTGAAAGACGACCATGCCGCGCTCGAGAGTCCTGTGAAAGGAACGCTCCTCGGTCTGGACCACCTCCGCGGCGAAGCCGGCCGTCTCCGCCACCTCCGGATACCACTTGCCCAGCACCTCCGCGGCCGGCTCCATCAATCGCCACAACGCCGGCTCGTCGACGCCCAACTTCAAAAGATAGCGTACCGCGCGTCTCAGTATCCTTCTGACGACGTACGACCGACCTTCGTTGCCGGGCAGCACGCCGTCGGCGATGCAGACCAGAAGCGCCCTTACGTGGTCCGCCACCACGCGAAAGGCCATGCGCCAGCGTTCGTCGCCGTAACTCCTGCCGCTCGTCCGCATCAACGCCCGAATTATCGGCCTGAACAGGTCCGTCTGAAAGTTGCCTTCCACGCCCTGCACCACCGCGCATATGCGTTCGAGTCCCGCGCCGGTGTCCACACACGGGTTCGGCAACGGAATCTCCTCCCCGTCGGACGTCCGCTCGTACTGCATGAAAACGAGGTTCCACAACTCGAAGAACCGCGGACAGTCGCTTCCGCCGAACCTCCCGCACTCCACCGCCCTGCCCTCGCGACAGAACGCCTCGCAGGCGAACTCCTCGCCTTTGTCGTAGTGAATCTCGCTGCAGGGTCCGCACGGTCCGACCTCGCCCATCATCCAGTAGTTGTCCTCGGCGCCGCCGCGCCATATCCGCTCCGGCTCGATCCCTATCTCCTCGCGCCACAAAGCATACGCTTCTTCGTCCTTCTCGTAGACCGTCGCGTACAGGCGTCCGGCGGATATGCCGTAGACCTCCACCATCAGATCCCAGGCGTAACGGATCGCCTCGCTCTTGAAATAGTCGCCGAAGGAGAAGTTGCCGAGCATCTCGAAAAAGGTGTGGTGCCGCTCCGTCGAGCCGACCGTCTCCAGATCGTTGTGCTTGCCGGAGACGCGTAAACATTTCTGGCAGGACGCCGCGCGGCTGTAGGAGCGCTTCTCCCGTCCCAGAAACACGTCCTTGAACTGATTCATGCCCGCGTTGGTGAACAGAAGCGTCGGATCGCCGACCGGCACTATCGACGAGGACGGCACCTCTTCGTGCCCGCGCTCGACGAAGAAGTCGAGAAACCTCCGTCGCACATCCACAGCGTCCATCGTTTTTCCTTCCGCGTCGGTGCCTCCGCGAATCACAAAAAATAAACCTCTTTCGACTCATCCTGTCAACGCAAATCCCCTCGACGCCCGCGGGCGGACGTGAAACGTTCCGTGCGAGAAGGCACAACGGCAGCCGCGGACCCGGGTACAGGACCGACCCGCCGGACGCCTCCGGGGCGAAAAGACCTCCGCCGCGGTGCGCGGCTACTTGATGGGATCGTAACTCGACCAGTTGGTCTCTATCGTGGCGGCTTCGTCCTGCAGCATCGCTTTGTCGGGATTCGCGGCGAGTATCTTCTCCCGTCTCGACGCCGAGATCGCCTTCAGGAAAAAGACGTAGTCGCCGTTGACGTTCTCATCGAGCGTGGCCGGCGGCACGGCCAGGTTCGCCAGGTCCGGATACGCTTTGAGAGTCCATTTCGCGGCGGTGTCGTCCGCCTGCGTCACCGCGCCGCTCCCGTCGAACGCCCACACACCTATGTGGTAACTGACGGAGTCCCATTCGAACGACGGATTGGTGCCCCACGCTCCCGTGCCGGCGGCCACCACGTCCTGAGCGTACTGCTGCATTCTGGTCTTGTTGGCCGCATAGTAACCCGTTTTGGTGCGGCAGAGTTCCTGCCCCTTGCCGACCGCGTTGAGTATTCCTATCACCGCCGACTCGTTCGCCGCTTTTTTGCTGCCCAGAAGGCTCGGAATGGCGATGCCCGCTATCACCGCGATTATGGCAACCACGATCATCAATTCTATCAGCGTGAACGCGCGTCTCATGAGGATGTCTCCCACAGTCCGTTCCGAACCCCGTCACATTTAACAGCACCTTCACCGCGGCTGTCAAGCGACTTGCGGCCGCCGGGAAAGGCTGCGGCGCGCAGACGCGATAAGCGCACGAGCGAGTCACAAGACAGAAAAGAAGAAGCCGCCCCGCGAAACGGGACGGCTTCCGCGTTCTTTCCGCACACTTCGGCACGGCCTACTTGATCGAACTGTAACTGGCCCAGTTCGTCTCGATGTCATCAGCCTCGTCCGTGATGCGTGCGAGAACTCCTCCGGTGAATATCTTATAGCGCCTGACGGGGTTGAGCGTCTTCATGTAGAAGACGTAATCGCCGTTGATGTTGTCGTCGAGCGAGGCGGGCAGAGCGGCCGGCATCGCTTCCGGCTTGCCGCTCGCCGTCCACTTCACGCCCGTGTCGGTCGCCACAACAGCGCTGGCGGAATCCATCGGCCAGTAGGCCAGGTAGTAACTGGCCCTGTCCCACTTGAGGGCCGGCGCCGTGCCGTAGACGCCCGTTCCGGCGTTGTCGACGTCCGGGCAATACGTCTGAGTCGTGGCGAGTGTGGCCGGATAGTAACCGGTTTTGGTCTTGCAGAGTTCGACGCCCTTGCTGAGCGCGCTCAGGTGGCCGATGGCCGCCGACTCGTTCGCCGCCTTCTTGCTGCCCAGAAGGCTCGGGATGGCGATCGCCGCGATAATGGCGATGATTGCCACCACAATCATCAACTCGATCAGTGTGAAACCGCGTCTCATCAGAAACCCTCCAAAAGAGACCGTCGATCACAACGCCTCTCTTCAGTGCAACACCTGTGCCGCAGGCGCGACGCGACCGCCCGCGTCACGCGTAACTGCCCGGCACGTAACGACTATCGTGGAATCGCGCCGCGTCGCGGCCGCGAAAGCGTGACGCAACACGGCATACGAGGTGACAAAAATCGTCACCTGCAGAGCGGCGCGCAGAGCGCAAGCATCACCCGCAGAGCCATGTACGCCTCCATGTAAGACGGCGCGGAAAGCGAAACCTCCCGCGCGTCCGTACGACGACTCGCGGGCAGCATCGAAGCGGCGTCGGCGAATATCGGTCGCGTGAAGACGATCTCCATCTCGACCGGCTCGTCCACTTTGAAGACGCGGGCGGCGCGTCGCGCCAGCGCCGCGCGTACGCCGTCCTTCAACGCCCGGCGCACGCTCTCCGGTCGCTCCAGCGCGAACGACCCTCCCGAAAGCGGACGCTTGGTCACGACCGTTTCCACCTCGTGCAACGCCTGTCGCGCCTCTTCGCAGACGGTTCGATCGCCGCTCACCAGGATCACCGGCACGTCGAAGACGCCGGCGAGCGCGGCGTTGAGCGTCGTCTCCCCGAAAACCGCTCCGTTCACGCGGATCTCGAACACCGTTCGTCCGGAGAACGAATGCGGCATCGCGGCGGGACTCGCGCCCGCGCGCGCGTGGTAGCCCACGAACACGGCCGCGTCCGCGCCGTCGTCGATCCCCTCCATCATCCCCAGTCGCCTGAAATCGCCCCGTACCAACTCCACCCTCCGGTCGAGTCGCTCCGGCTCTATGTTGCGTCCGTGCCAGTGCGCGTCGCAGACGATCACCGATTCGGCGCCCGCCTCGAACGCGCCGGCGGCGACCGCGTTCACCTCCCCGGTCATCAACTCCCGCGCCTCCGGATAGCCGTCGCCTCCGGTCACCTCAGACCAGCGCGACACTCCGGCCACGCCTTCCATGTCGCATGAGACGAACACTCTCATTTCGTTCTCCTCTCCCGCCCGTTCCTCTCGACTTCCGCGTCGTGGCTCCGCAGGCCCAGCAGATGGCGCGCGTACAGGTCCGGACGCAGGCGTCGCGTCCGCTCCCGCGCGCGCGCGCGCCGCCACGCCGCCACTTCGCCGTGGTTGCCGCCGAGCAGGACCTCGGGCACCTTCAGTCCGCGGAACTCCTCGGGACGCGTGTAGTGCGGATACTCCAGAAGCGCCTCCGCGTAGGACTCCTCCTCCGTCGACAGTTCGTTGCCGAGCACGCCGGGCAGCAGACGCACCACCGCGTCCACCACCACCATGGCCGGTGCTTCGCCGCCGCTGGTGACGTAGTCGCCGATCGACAACTCCTCGCCGCCGGTCAACTCCACCGCGCGTCGGTCGAAACCCTCATAACGGCCGCAGACCAGCAGCAGATCGTCGCAGGCGGCGAGTCTGCGGGCGGCGGCGTGGTCGAACAGAGAGCCGCTCGCGGAAAGAAAAATCACCTTCCAGTCGCCCTCCCGCGTCGTCTCCTCGACGGCCCTGACGAGCACCTCCGGCAGAAGGACCATGCCCGCGCCGCCGCCGTACGGTCGATCGTCGACCGTGCGTCGCGCGCCGAGACCCCATCGTCGAAGGTCGCGTACGTCGAACTCCACCGCGCCTTTCCCGCGCGCTATGCGAATGATGCTCTCGTCGAGGAAACCGTCGAAGCAGCGCGGGAAGAGCGTGAGTATCGTGATCCGCATCAACTCATTCCATCCAGCGTTCCAGGGCGTCGCAGGCGGCGATCGCGCCGTCCGCCGCCGCCGTCACCACCTGGCGTAAAAACTTCGCGCGTACGTCTCCCGCCGCGTAGATCCGCTCCACAGTCGTCCGCATCCTCTCGTCGGTGACGATGTAGCCGCCGTCGTCGCGCTCCAGCGGCGCTTTCACGAACTCCGCGTTCGGAAGATTGCCGACGTAGAGGAACGCGCCCGCCACCTCGAGCGTCACGTCCTCCTCGCCCTTCGTGGACGCAAGCAGCAGCCGCTCCAGTCGCTCCTCGCCTTCGAAAGCCTTCACCACCCTGCTCCAGTGGACGGTTATCTTCGGCTCGGAAAAGACGCGCTCCTGCAGCACTTTCGCGGCGCGCAACGCGTCGCGGCGGTGAACGATGTGGACGCTGTCGCAGATGCGCGCCAGATGCAGCGCTTCCTTGCAGGCGGAATCGCCGCCGCCGACGACCGCGACGCTCATCCCGCGGAAAAACGAGCCGTCGCAGACCGCGCACATCGATACGCCGCGACCCAGCAGCCTTCGCTCGCCGGGAACGCCCAGCGCGCGCGCGCGCGAGCCGCTCGCTATCACCACGGCTTTCGTTTCGCGGACGCCCTTCTTCGTGCCGATCACGGGCAGTCCGTCCGAGACCTCCAGTGCCGTCACTTCCTCCGATTCGAACTCGACGCCGATGCGCTCGGCCTGCGCCCGCATCCGCTCGGCCAGTTCCATGCCGCCGACGGCCTCCTGAAAGCCCGGATAGTTCTCCACCTGGTGCGTGTAGTTGACGCGACCGCCGGGAAGACCCGCCTCCAGCAGCAGAACACGTGCGCCGCCGCGTACTCCGTACACGCCCGCGGTCAGGCCCGCAGGACCCGCGCCCACCACTATTATGTCATGCTCCGCCATTCGCCGTCCCCCGACTTATTCCCTTGCCGAAACGGCGTGCGTCGATATCATTGTAGGTCGGAAAGGGAGGCTTTCAAGGAAGCACCGTCATGAAATTCACCGCGCCGGCCGGAAAGATACGCGTGCTCAAGGTCGCCCGTATCGTCCGACGAGTCCTGATGTATCTGGTCGTCCTGTGCTTCGCGTTCCTGGTGTTCCAGTACGGCTGCTACAAGGTGGATCCGCGGAACGACTCGATGGCGCCCACCTATCCGCCGGGCGGACGCGTGCTCTACGACAGACTGTTTCGCTGGCACGAAGGAGCGTGGCCCGCCTTTCCCGCGCCCAACCACGGTGTCTATCGCGGCAACGTCGTGCTCTTCCGCAAAAAGGTGCGGAACCTCGATTACCTCGGCATCGGTCGCGCCGTGGCCGTGCCCGGCGACACAATCACCTTCGGCCCGGAGGGGATAGCGGTCAACGGTCGCCTGTACGCCGTGACTCATCCGCACCGCCCGCACACCGAAGTGGTGCCGCCCGACCGCTTCTTCATCCTCAACGACAATCAGGCCTCCGACATACAGGACTCCCGCCAATTCGGATACGTCTCCGCCGACGAACTGGTCGGCAAGGTCTTCATGAATCTCGGACGACTGATGGAAGGATTCCATCTGAAATGAAAAGCCCGACTCCCGCGACGGGAATCGGGCCTCTCCTGTCCGGCTTTTCGGCGGACTCCCGACCGGAAACGTTCAGGGTCCGCGTGAAGTCCCTATATGCGGTCCTTCAATCCCTTGCCGGGCTTGAACGCAACCGTCTTGCTGGCCGGAATCGTAATGGGCTCGCCGGTCTTGGGGTTGCGACCCTTGCGCCTCTTGCGCTTCTTCACCGAAAACGATCCGAATCCGACCACCTGCACCTTCTTGTCCTTTTTCAGACCGTAGGTGACCGCGTCGAAGACGGCGGCGACGTCACGCTCGGCCTGCGCCCGCGTGCACTTCATCTGCTTGCGCACCCGCTCCACCAGTTCGCTTTTGTTCATCCAGGCACCTCCGAAAAGCGTCTCTTCTGATCCGGACCCACCCGGCAACATAACCTTTAAAACAATCTGCGGGGGTTTGTCAAGCACGATCCCCGATTTTACTGCGAAATCCGGACATGCCCCTCTCTTTCCCCTGTCTCAGCCTCTACTTCTTCACCGCCAGGTCGTCCTTGTGTATCTCGTCGGACTTCTCTTCTATGAGCGCCATGCACATGTCTTCGATCGTGCGCAGCACTCTCACTTTCGCTATCTGTTTGCCTTCGCGGTAGACGATGAACACGTCGTTCGCCTTCACGCCGTCCTTGCTGCCCGTGCTGAGAACGACCGTCTCCTTCTCCGGCATCACCTTCAAGACCTGCGCCACAGGCGGAACGTCTTTGCCGTTCTTGTCGCCGCCGGGCTTTCTCGCCTCCGTCGCGCCGCCGCGCCCCAGCAACTCCTCCAGCGCCGCCAGCCGCGCTTCCACCGTCTTTTCGAATCCCGCCATCCGCCTCGACAACTCCGCGATCGCCTCCAGCGTCTCTTCCTGAAGTCCGCCCGACCTGCAGAGAACTCTGTCGCCCTTCCGTACCTCGCCGGCGATCAACTCCGCGTTGAGCGTCTTCTCGTCCAGAGCGAGACAGACTCTCATCGCGCCCACGCGAACTCCGTCGCGCACGACCGAGAGACGAACGCCGCGCTCCGGGGCGGCTCCTTCGGAGATCGTCACCAGAGCCATGCGCTTCTCCGCGTTGTAGGCGCTCACCTCGCCGGCGAGCAGCACCTCGCCGGCGCCGGCGCCCGCCGGCGCCTTCAACTTCTCCAGTCGCGCTTCGCTCTCCGCAAGCGACTCCCTCAGCGACGCCAACTCCTTCCTCAAAGCCGCCACTTCCTCCTGCAGAGCCGCGTTCTCCTTGCGCAGTTTCTCGACCTGCGCCTGCAGTCGAGCCTGCTCCGGCGCGACCCGTCCGCCGTCGTCCGGAGCCGCCGCGGGCGGCGCTTCGCCGCCGGACTCCGGCGTCGCCTTCTCCTGCGCCGTCGCGACGATTCCCGCACAGAGCAACAGCGCCATCGTGATCGTCCTCATCGTTCGCTCCTCCACTGGTCGCCGACATTATACATCCCGGACGGACGCCACGAAACTGTCACAGACCGAAAACAGCCGTCACGAACGCGGGACGGGCGACTCACCGCGTGACGCGACCGCCGGAGGAGCGACCGGACCGACCGGTGTCGGAGCGCGGCGGATTCACCCGCGTCGGAGATGAGCGACCCGCGCGCGAGGAGCGCGAAGACGACCGAATGACGCGCGACGGCGCCGGAGCGTAACGGCGGGAGCGGCTTCCCCGACGGGAGGTGTAACGAATCACCGTGTGGTAGCGCGGATGCGTGGGGGGAACGTAAACAAAGACGTCCGGCAGAAGCGATATGTGCACCCACGGTCCGCGCCAACTGTAGGAGCGGTACCAGACGCCGCCGTAATAGACGTAATAGCAGCCGCCGGTGTAGTAGAGAGGATAGGAAAGGTAAGGCGCCCAGTATATCTCCGTCCGCTCGATACGCTCCAGTCGCGGCCGCTGGTATATCACAACGGGTCGCTCGACCACGGTCGTCCGCTCGACAACCGTCGGCGCGCCCGACGTGTGTATCACCTCGTGACGCTCCACGTAATAGGGCTCGCCGTAGAGAACGCAGCCGCAGAGGGCGACCAGCGTCGCGAGACCGAAAATCAGGCGTCTCATTCCTCTTCCCCCTTGAAAACGAACAATATGTTGCCGACCTGAATCACGTCGCCGTCGGCGAGTCGCTTCTCTTTGACGCGCTTTCCGTTCACGTACGTTCCGTTGACGCTGTCCAGGTCGACCACCACGTAGCCGTCGGCGGCGTGCTTTATCATGCAGTGGCGACGGGAAACCGTCTCGTTGTCCAGACACAGCGTCGCCGCTTTCAGCCTGCCCAGAAGCGTCGGATTCGTTCCGAGTTCGATCTTCTCGCCGGTATTCCGCCTCACCAGATGCGCCATGACCGTCCTCTCCTCCTCTTCCGTCAATGACGCACACGCCGTTGCGAAAACTCCTCCACCTCACCGTCTTTGACGCGAAGCGTGTAACGATATTCAACCATCCCCAGCGCGTCGCGGAAGACGAGAGTCACTCCGTCGCCGCTTCGGGTGTGCGTCACACAATCCTCCTCGCCGAGACGAACGCCCTGCCGTCGCAGAAACGCCAGCGCCGTCGCGACGGCG
>CAYPNR010000028.1:0-24973 GCA_964412125.1 uncultured Planctomycetota bacterium
CTCCCGATGGGGGGAAGAAGGTTCCTCACACCTGCGGTCAGCCTCTCCTCGAGAATGGGTGGATAACGGTAGAACCGAATGAAGATATGCTCCTGCTTTACGTATTTATCCTTGAATTCCACGTGAGAGAAGTCGGGAGAGGAGACAATCGAAGCAATTCCTATTAGCGATCCTCTGCCTGCTACTTCTGCATAAGAGAAGCCGAAGGTTTCTTTTCCAATACTCTTGACGGTCATATCTATAGTTCTGTCTCTTCCATCTTCTGTGGGAGTCAGAGTGGCTTCGATTTTTATCTGTTGTGACGATGTGTCGTAGTAGTGGAAGAGTTGCGGGCACTCTTTTACGCGGAGCCACTCGAAGGCGTGCTCGTTGTCGAATTTACCATAACCTCCCGGTACATGCTGCATCCAGGAGATGAGGCTTAATGATTCGAGGATGTTCGATTTGCCGCTGTTCGGCGGTCCTATTAAGATGTTCACACGCGAACATTGAAACTCAAGGTCTTTGACCGACTTGAAGTTGCTTATTTTCAGTCTTTTGATTCGCATAACGACCACCTCAAAATCTCATAGATGTTCTACTCGGTTTTTTGTTCCGAATCAAGACATTCGCCGGCGGTTGTCGGAACGGGCGGATGGCTTGAAACGGTTTTTCAAGGCCTGAAGTAGCCGGGGTTGAGTGACTCTTCCGCCGGTTTTGCGAAGACTGCTTCGGCGCCGCTTTCGCGCACCGCCTCCATCGGCGCCGCGGCCGGGCGCGCGGGCCGGCGGCGGGAGCGGTGCGTAACGGCGGCCGGGCGCGCGGGCCGGCGTGACGGAAGAACCCGGTTTTGCCGGGGCCGCTATTCCCGGCGCTCGAGCCACTCCTTCCCCGCGCGCTTCGCCTCCTCCTTCAATCGCGGCGTGTCTCCGCTCAGTTCCCCGGCGTATTCGGCGTCCTGCTCCCAGATGCAGCCCGTCCAGAAGTCCACAATCAGTCCCACACCGCCGGTCAGAAGCAGGTCGGCGAGAAAGCAGCCCACGTCCAGTCCGTCCCGCTGCTCCTCCGGCATGTCCATACGATAGTCGTGAAAGTACCAGGCGCAGCCGCCGACGGCGATCGTCAGAAAAAGCGACAGAAACAGAAGCGACGGCGTTCTCATCTCCGCTGATCTCCTCGTCAGTGGCCGTATACGGCTTCCTTCCAGAGTCGACGTACGACACCGTCGTCGAATCTGTGTCGAATCTCCTTGTCGTCGCGGCGCACGAGCGCCTCGAGTCGCCGCAGTGCGCGATACGGATGCTTCCGAACGTAGTCCTTCACGAGAGGCTCCGCTTTGATCCTGCCGTTGCCGTCGCGGTCGAGTCGCAACGTGAACGACGACAGTCGCGAACCGTTGGCCAGAATCGTCACCTCCGTCGAGTCTATCGCGAACGGCAGTTCCACGTTCTCGACGTCGCGTGCGTTCTCGTCCACGTAAATCTTACGGTTGTAGACCTCCACGACGGGCTTCTTGCGGAACCAGCACGTCCTGTTCTGGAAAGGATTGAACCACGCCAGCCAGTATATGAACTTCTTCTGCTCCGGCGCGTGATAGCACGCGGGCCAGATGTCGTCGAACGGATCGTCCCACCAGTCGGAGAGCGGATGCAGCCCCGGACTTCTCTCCAGTGCGAACTCCCACGGCTTGTCGTAGGTGCCGCGCGTCTTCATCACGGCGCTGAGGCTGTACTCGGTGTCCATCGGCAGATGAATGAGATCGAACAGGAAGGTGGGAACGGGCAGCGGGGGCGTCGCCGCCACCATCATTACGGGCGTGGAGACGAGCATTCCGAAGACCGGATACAGCGACAGCCAGCGATCGGGCCATGGGGCGAGAGCGCCGACGTAGTCGACGTATTCGGAAAGCGGACTGTAGCCGTGATAGACGAAGAAGTCGGCGCGCCACTTCACGGCGAACCGCTCCTTCCTGTAACGCAGGCGGCCGGTCGCCTTGAAGCGAAACTCGCCCGGCGGACACTTGAGTCGCGAAACGGAGACGAAGGCTCTTCTGGTACGCGGCACGGCCCGCCAGTCGGTCCAGCCCACGGTACGCTCCTTCGAGCCCCTGTACAGCGGAGTCGGACAGCCGCAGAGCAGAAGAGCGACGAGGAGCAGCGACCGACGCGGACGGAACCGCAACATCTCTCTCCTCACTTCTCTTCCTCCTCGGGAACGGACCTGGCGCAGCGGAAGCCCAGGTCCGGAAAGCGGAAGTTCTCCGGACACCAGTTTCTGTAGTGGCTTCGCGCCTCCTCCGAGGAGAGGATGAAAGAGGAGCCGCGCACCTCGCGACCCCCGCCGTAGCGGCTCGAAGTCCATTCGCGGACGTTGCCGGCCATGTCGAAGCAGCCGTGCGCGGAGCGGTCTTTGGGATGCGAACGCACGGGCGACGGCGCAGAAAGCGTCGCCTGATCGACGCAGGCGGCTCCGCGCCGCCACGTTGCGCCCCATGGATAGACGAGACCCGCGCCGCCGGAGGCCGCGGCCTCCCATTCGTCCGCGCTCGGCAGACGCTTTCCCGCCCATTTCGCGTAAGCCGCGGCGTCGGCGTAGGTGACGTTGACCACGGGACGATTCTCGCTGCCGGGCGGCGGACTTTTGCCGCCCCAGTGGGACGGCGGCGCGTGTCCGGTGGCGGCGACGAACGCCGCGTATCGCGCGTTGGTCACCTCGGTCGCGTCCATGAAAAACATATCGCTTCGAACTATGCGACCCGAGCGGCTCTTGAAGACCGTCGCGGGCACAAGCACCATGTCTTCTCCGCCGAACGTCCGCAGCAGGCGCGCGGTGAGCCTCTCGACCTCCCCGGCCGGCAGCACCGCACGCGCCTCCGTGCGCAGGACGCGGAGAGCGGTTTTGATACGACGTTTTCCGACGGCGGAGTCGATTTTCTCGCGCACGGCCCGCCGCGCGGCCAGCGCCGCGGCCGCCGCGGTCACACCGTCCCGCAGCGCCTGAGCCTTCGCGTCGCCGGGCCGCACAGACAGCGCGCGCTTCAGCCAGCGTCCGGCTTCGGCCGCGGCCGCCTCGTCGTCTTTCTCCGGGATGCGGCGGAGGAGCGCGACCGCCTCCTTGATCGCGTGCTCGTAGGCGTCGCTTCGGAGTTTCGAGACGCGTTCGTCCCCCGGCGCCAGTGCTTCGAGCGCCTCCAGCACGCGGACCAGCGCCGTATAGTCGGCCGCCTCCGCGGCGTCGCGTCCCTCCTTCAACTTCTTGTCCACGACGGCGTCGCAGGCGGCGCGCGCCTCCGCGGGCGCGCCCCGCGCCGTGGCGAGTCTCCTCGCTTCGCTCCAGTCTTCCTCGGCGAGCGCTCCGCGTACGGCCTCTATTTTCAACGCTTTCTCCAGCGCCGCTTCCCGTTCGTCCACCTCCTCGATGAATTTGTCGATTCTCTCCCGCGGGGCGCCGAAACGCGCCGCGACGCGCGCGGTCGCGCGCGCGCGCTCGAAGCGCCCCTTTTTCGCGAGCGCGCCCGCGCTGCTGAAAAGCGACTCCACTATCCTCTTGCGGACGGACTCCGTTCGCGCGTTTCTGCCGCCGACCGTCTCCGCCTCGCGGATGAGCGCCTCCGCTCCGGCGAGATCGCCGCTCTCGCCCGCGACCACCGCGCGCTCCAGTATCGCGCCGGTCAGTTCCGCCAGCAGACCGGCCGCCTCACTGCTCTCGGGAGACGCCTCCAACGCCTCCTTCACCGCGGCTTCGGCGTCCTTCCATCTCTTCTCTTCGAGCGCTTTTCTGCCCTCCGCGACGCACTCCCGCGCGCGAAGTTCGTTCCGCAGCGCCTGCAGACGCGGCTCTTTCGGAAAAACGGACGCGGCCTGCCGCAGAAGGACACGCGCGTCGCTCAGGCGCCCCTCGCGCGTCGCCTTGCGCGTCTCGCGCGCGAGCCTGTCGAAATTGGCGCGCCGCCACGCACCCCAGCCGATGTGGCCCGCGACGACGAGCGCGACCGCCGCCAGAAGCGCAATAACGATCCATATCGTGCGCCGCACCGCTCTCTTCGCGCGCGCGCGATGCACCGTCCGCCGGTCCTCCTCCGTCAGCAGTCGCTCCGGTATCCTTCGATAGGCGGAGAACGCCTGCAGCAGTCTGCCGGAGGCGGCCAGTCCGCGCGCCTTCTCCAGCAGACGTACGTTCTCCGGCAGCGCTTTCAGTTCCGCGTAAACCGCCCGCAGTCCGTCCGGCAAACCCTCCGGATCCGGGACGCTTTCCAGTTCCTTGACGAGCGTCTCCATGTCGCCGGCCTCCGCGGCCTTGTCCGCGGCGCGGAGACGCCCGGCGCATCGCACCCGGTCGCGTATCGCCGCCGCGCGACTCTCGGCTTCGGCCCGCGCCTCCTCGCCCGCGCCGGCGCCGGACGGCATCTTCTCCAGACGCTCAAGCAGAGCCGCGCAGGCGTCCGCGTCGCGCCACTTCTCCTCCAGAACCGCCGCCGCTTCCGTAAATAACCTCTCCGCCGCCGCGGTCACGAGACGGTCGGCGAGACCCTGTCGCTCCGGCGCGGCTTCGCCGAGGTCCGCCAGTTCCTTGCACAGGCGATCGGCGCGCTCGACCTCCTCATCCGACGCCGTCTCGAAACGGCTGAGAATCCGTCGCAGTTCTTCTTCAAGGTCGGCCGCCCTGCGTCGCTTCCGAAGAGCGTCGATCCTGTCGCTCAACTTCTTCGAGCCGGGATTGAACCGCAGAGCCGCTTCGTACTCCTTCAAGGCGCGTTCCACATCGCCGGCCTCCTCCGCCTCGTGCGCCGCCTTGCGATGCGAAAGATAGCCCTCCCGCCGCTTGCTCAGATCGGTTATGCGATCGACCACCTTCTCGCTGGAGAGAATCTCGTTCGCCTGCTTCAACAGCGATATGGCCTCGGCGAGGTCGCCGCGCTTCTCCGCCTCCGCGGCCTCCGTGAAAAGCGCGTCGCGCTGCGCCCTTATGGACGCCGCCGGCGCCGGCGTGACGCGTCCCGGAGCGGAGCCGGGCGTCGGAGACTGACGGGCGGCGGGCGTCGGAAGCACCGTGGCGGTCGCCGGACCGAACGCCTTTCTCTGCTCCGCGACCACCATGGTCACGTTCTTGCGGAGCGCCTGCAGGAGCGCGTCGTCGGGCCGCGCCCGCGCGGGATCGAGACCGGCGGCGGCCGCCAGCGCTTCGTAGAACGCGACCGCGCTCGGGAAACGATCCTCCGGCTTCTTGGCCATGCAGCGCAGCAGTACGCCGTTGACGCGCCCGGCGAGCGTCGCGTCGCCGCCGAAGACGCCCGCCTCCAGCGGAGGCACGTCCTTCTTCAGGATCTGATAGACCAGTTGCATGCCGGTGCCCGAGTACGGCGGCGCGCCGGAAAGCAGTTCGTATGCGGTCACTCCCAGACTGTAGATGTCCGCGTGGCTGTCTATCTTGTCGCCTTCCAGCGTCTCCGGCGCCATGTACATCGGCGTGCCGGCGACCACCGTCTGCGATATCTTGCTCATCGTCTCACGCATCCGCCGCGCGATGCCGAAGTCCGTCACCTTCACCGTGCCTCTGCGGTCCACCATGATGTTCTTCGGCTTGATGTCGCGGTGGATCACCCGTTTCGAGTGAGCGTAGTCTATGGCGCGCGCGGTCGGCCCGAGCAGGTGGAGCAGCGTCTCCAGCGTGAGACGATGCTCGGGACTCCGCGCGGCGAGCGCCGCCAGGTCCACTCCGTCCACGAACTCCATGACGATGAACGAGACGCGTTTCTCGGCGTCGGTCTCGAAGTTGAAGACGCGCATTATGTTCTCGTGGCCGAGCGAGCGCGCGAGGCGCACCTCCTCCTTCATCCACTCCAAGGCGCGCAGGTCCTCGGCGAACTCGTGCGGCAGCGTCTTGACGGCGACCGTCTCGTCAAGATCGCCGTCCTTGGCGAGATACACCGCGCCCATGCCGCCGCGGCCCAGCAGCGAAAGCAGTACGTAACGGCGGCCGAGCACGCGATCCGGCGCGACGGAGTCGATCCTCACGAGAGTGGCGCTCTCGAGCACCACACCGCATTCCGGACAGAGCGTCGCTCCTTCGCCGACCTCGGCGCCGCACTCCCCGCATCGGGCCAAACAACTCCCTCCAGAACGCGACTCTTATTCTCCCCTCATGAGAATCGTTCTTCAAGACAGTCTCCGCGGATGCCGCGCTAAAACCTGCGAATGCGGTTCGATCAGTACGACATGAGCGCTTCGTCGCCGGTCACACGCAGTATCTCCGCGGGCGTGGTCACGCCGGCGAGAACCTTGCGTATGCCGGTGTCCTGCATCGTCATCATGCCCGAGTCCACGGCGGCCTCGCGTATGGCGGACGTCGGCGCCTCGAAGGCGCTGTTGAGTATCGGATTCTCAACGAGGTTGCTCACGCCTCAGTCCTTCCTCATTCGGCTGACCAAACTTTGGACTTCGCGAACCAGTTTGTCGAAGGATGGGCATCGTCGCCTTGCCATATTCAGATCCATTTCCGCGGCAAGTGCCGGCTGGTCATCTACCGGGAGATAACTAACTCCTTGCTTCATGTTCCGTTCCAGGTGCTCTTTCGCTCCACGGATCTCCTCGGGGTTCTCAGGATTCGGTGCATCGTTTCGAATACCCCTTTTGCCCCTGAGGGATTCCTTAGCGCCCAGGAACCAGGATTCAAATTCCCGCCGGGCCAAGACAACACCAACAGGAATATTTGGAACCGCGTCCCTACAGCGTTTGTGTAACTCGGGGCCAAGCCGAGCCGGGCAATCATCATCACAATCGAGAATCACAAGGAGCGCAGCAACCTCTCTACCCCGGCTTCTGACTGCTTGCCGCGCAGCCCTTTCCATCTGCCCCTCCCGCACAATCTGATGTCGGGGTACTCGAAACGGCCGGAGTATCTTGATGTTAAAGATGCCCATATCAATAAGGATTCTCCTAAGCAAAACCGGAACTGCCTCAACTTCCCCCTTCCCCTCCACGATCGGAACAATGCCCAACACAACCTGTTCCTAAGAAGATCCTGAAAACAAGTTCAACTGATTCGCACTCTTCTGTCCTGCTGAGATATCGGGCTCCAATTCATCCAAACGGAAGAGTTCTCCCGGCGTGTAGAGGTGGTTGCGAATCGCATCACGGCTTGATTCCGTCAAGGGGGCAACAATCGTCCTGTTTTGCTCTATGGTGACCACTCTAATCTGATTGTCCACCAGTTGTTTGTAATCCAGGATGTCCGGGCTGTGGGTCGTGAATAGAACCTGCCTTTCCTTGGCGGCATCCAGAAGCACCTGGACGATCAGTTCGGCCACCGCAGGATGAACGGTCGCCTCCGGTTCTTCGATTGCAATGACAGAGTGGGTGCCGGGCTGGTAGACAGCCAAAAGCAATCCCAACACGCGCAACGTCCCGTCAGACATGTTCAGCGGCTCAAAGGTCCACGGGTGCTTCTGTCCGACGTCTTGTTTGAACTTAATAGTTTCCTGCTGACCGCGGGATTGATACTCAACCTTCTTCAGTCCCCGCACAACCTTGGACAAAAGTCTGCAGACGCGGTCGTAGCGCCTCGTTTCATCCGTTGCTGCCAGACGCTTCAGGACGGCCGCCGCATTGCTGCCGTCGCGCTTGAGATAGTCACCGGGGTCGGGATCCTGGAGTTCCCGCAGGCGCGTCGGAACAATGGAATAGAAACGCATCGATGTCAGAAAATCGTACACCGGCCGGAATTCTTCCGTCGCGGAAGCCGCAAATAAGGCAAGACGGTCGGCGGATACCCTCGGCCGGATGCCGCGAATCTCTTTCTTGAACCGCCCATTCTGAACATCGAAAACGAAAACGTGGCTCTTCTTCATGAAGGGCCGCACCTCACATCGTTCGCGCGCAATCCGAAACTGTTCTGTCGGTTTGGCCGCGATCTCGAATGCATAAGTCGCCCACAAACCGTTCTCCAACTCCATATCCATCCGGATACCGATATGAGTGGGGTGCCCCGCGGATCGGCGCCTGACTGCACCGATACCGCCACGACGTTTGAAAGCGAGTTCGACCGATTCGGCAAGGCATTCCCGAACAAAGGCGATTGCATCCAGGAAATTGCTTTTCCCGGCGCCGTTCGGGCCGACGAAGACCGTCAGTGGTTCAAGACCAATCACCGCCTTGGCGATGCTCTTGTAGTTCCGAATCTGAACCTGCGTGATGCGAGGAATCATGATACCTCCATCTCCTCCGGTTTGAACACTTCCAGCATCTCGTTGCCGCGGTGGTCGATGCCCTTCACGGCGGTCTTCTTGCCCGGCGCGACGGAGTCGATCCTCACGAGAGTGGCGCTCTCGAGCACCACACCGCATTCCGGACAGAGCGTCGCTCCTTCGCCGACCTCGGCGCCGCACTCCCCGCATCGGGCCAAACAACTCCCTCCAGAACGCGACTCTTATTCTCCCCTCATGAGAATCGTTCTTCAAGACAGTCTCCGCGGATGCCGCGCTAAAACCTGCGAATGCGGTTCGATCAGTACGACATGAGCGCTTCGTCGCCGGTCACACGCAGTATCTCCGCGGGCGTGGTCACGCCGGCGAGAACCTTGCGTATGCCGGTGTCCTGCATCGTCATCATGCCCGAGTCCACGGCGGCCTCGCGTATGGCGGACGTCGGCGCCTTCGCCACCACGAGTCGACGAACCGTCTCGTTGGGAATCAGCACTTCGAATATGCCCGTTCTGCCGTGGAAGCCGGTGTGGCTGCAGTGCTTGCATCCCTTCGGCCGGAAGAAGACGTATTCCTTCTCCGGATCGAGCCGGAGCGCCTCGCGCTCCCAGTCGCTCGGCTCGTACGCCTCTTTGCAGCGGTCGCACAACTTGCGGACGAGACGCTGACTGACCACGCACAGGAGGGTGGAGGCGACCAGATACGGCTCGACGCCCATGTCGACCAGACGCGTCGGCGCAGAAGGCGCGTCGTTGGTGTGCAGCGACGAGAAAACGAGATGGCCGGTCAGCGCCGCCTGGATCGCTATCTGGCAACTCTCCAGGTCGCGCATCTCGCCCACCAGAATTATGTCCGGATCGAGTCGGAACATCGCGCGCAGCCCCGCCGCGAACGACAGTCCGGCCTTCGGATTCACCTGCGACTGGTTGATGAGGTCCATTTCGTACTCCACCGGGTCCTCGATCGTCAGAATCTTCTTCTCCGGCGTGTTTACGGTGTCGAGCGCGGCGTAGAGCGTGGTGGTCTTGCCGCAGCCGGTGGGGCCCGTGGACAAAAGCAGTCCGTGCGGCTGGTTGAGCGCGCGTTCGAATTGCGCCAGCATCTCCGGCTCGAATCCCAACTCCGTCATGCCGTAGATGACGCCGCCGCGGTAGAGCAGCCGCATCACCACCTGCTCGCCGTGAGTCGTGGGAAAGGTCGCCACGCGCATGTCCAGTCGAGTGTCCTCGCGCTCCAGTTCGATGTGGCCGTCCTGCGGCCTCCTGCGCTCGGCGATGTCCATTCCGGCCAGAATCTTCACGCGCGTTATCACCGCCGTCTCCAGTCGCTTGGGAATCTTGAGCGTCTCGTGCAGGATGCCGTCTATCCGGTAGCGCACGTGCAGCGCGTCGCGTCGCGGCTCGAGATGAACGTCGCTGGCACGGTCGCGGATCGCCTGCGTCATGACGAGATTGACCAGTCGCACCACGGGCGGCTCCTGCGCCATCCGCTCCTCTTCCGACGCTTCCATCTCGGCGACCGGCGCTCCTTCGCGGCTGGCCGACAGCGTCTTTATCACCTCGCGGACGCTGTCGGTGACCCGGTAATAGTGGTCTATCGCGCGCTCCACCGCGCTCTCGGTCGTCACCACCACCAGAACGTCGCAGCCGGAACGCTGCTGTATCTCGTCCACGGCGTAGATGTTGAACGGATCCGCCACGGCGACGGCGATGGTGCGCCCGAGTCGGTAAAGCGGTATCATCTTGTGGTCGCGCGCCATCCGCTCGCTGACCGCTTCCAGACTCTGTCGCTCCACTATGTAGTGGTCGAGTTCGATGTACGGCAGATGCAGGTGTCGCGCCATCGCTTCGGCGACCTGCTCCTCGCTGAGAATGCCCATCTCGACCACCGCGTGCTTGGCGCCTTTGCCGGAGCGCCGCTGCTCCAGGCGCACCCGCTCGGCGTCCTGGCCGCTCAGCAGCCCTTCCTTCACCAGAAGTCCGAGCAGTTCTTCCGCCATTCTCACGCTCCACCGACGGCGGCGGCCACCGCTTCGAGCAACTGCGACATCTCGAAAGGCTTTCGCAGGAAACGACTCGCGCCCGCCTTCTCCGCCATCTGCCTGTACTCGGTGTCGGAGCGGCCGGTCACCACTATTATCGGCAGATGTTGAAATCTCTCGTCGAACTTCAGCAGACGACATATGTGGTGGCCCGGCACCCCGGGAATCATGATGTCCAGCACCACCACGTCCGGACTCTCGTGGCGTATCATCTCCAGCGCGCGCAGGCCGTCGTAGCAGGTGAGAGTGTCGTAGCCCTCCTTCTGCAGACGCGCCTTGATGTTGTCGGAGGTGTCCACGTCGTCCTCGACCACCAGAACTTTCGCTTTGCGCTCGGCCACGACGAGTCTACCTAATGGGAATCTCTATCTTGAACACGGTGCCGCCGGTGCCGCCCGGCTCCGCCCATATTCGTCCGCCGTGCGCCTCCACCGTCTTGCGCGCTATCGCAAGACCCAGACCCGAACCGGGTATCGACGCGTGCTCGTTCAAACGATAGTACTCCTCGAATATCCTGTCCAGTTTCTCGGGCGGAACGCCCGCGCCGGTGTCGGAGACGGATATCTCTATCCTGTCCTCCACACGTCCGGCGCGAATCACGACGGTGGCGCCGTCGCCGGAGTACTTCGCGGCGTTGCTCAACACGTTCACCAGCACCTGCTCCATGCGTCCCACGTCCACATACGCCTCCAGTCCGGAAGGAACCTCCGTCTGGAGTGAGATGCCGTGCTCCTCGAAGACGTATTCGGTGGAGCGGACCGCCGAGTCCACCACCTTCTTGAGCGTCACGTGCTCCCGCTTCAACTCCCGTCTGCCGGTGTGGCGGATCTCGTCCAGCAGACGTCCCAGTCTGTCCAGTTGCTCCTTGAGTCGCTCCATTTTCGTTTTCTGTTCGGGGACGAGGCTTCCGAAGGTGCCGGAGAGGAAGTTGTCCGCGTAACCGCCGGCGGCCTGAAGCGCGCTTCGCATCTCGTGCACCAGTTCGCTCACGACGGTGGCGCGCGCGGCGTCCACCTGACGCAGCATTCTGTTCTGCTTCAGCAGCGTGTCGGCCAGACGCGCGTTCTTCAGCGCTTCGGTTCCGTGCGCGCCCAGAAGCGTCGCCGCGTGCAGGTCCGCGTCGTCGTACGGCGGATTCGCGCTGTCGCTGAGACGGTTCAGGTTCAGTACGCCCAGCACCACGCTCTCCGAGACCAGCGGCACGCACAACGACGTCTCTATCTCGTCGCGACCCTCCGCCCGGCCGAACTCGGGATAGCGGCTCACCGGGCCCACCAGGAGTCGGGGCTTTCTGTCCTGCGCCACCCTGCCGGCGACGCGCTCGCCCAGACGCGTCACGGATCGCTCCGCGACGTCCTCCGGAAGATTCAGAAAACTCGTCACCTCCAGACAGCGGCGCTTCCTGTCGAACAGCATCACGCTTCCGGAGTCCGGCTCGAGCAGCGCTTCCGCCGCCGCGAGAAGATTGTCGCTGGTCACCGAAACCGCGAGCGAGCCGTGGAGCCGCAACAGCACCTCCAGCCACTCACGTGTGCTCGTTCCCATTTCGGCCTCCCGCACGTCCGCCCTCAACCTTTCCGCTGCGTCAGGCTGAACCGCTCGAAGGACCGGTCGTAGGTCCGCTCCACCTCCGGCGGGAAGGCGCACGCCGGCAACTCCCCGCGCTGCAGATGGTACTTGATACAGAGACAGCACAGCCCTTTCTTGTCGCACGACTCCCATGTGCAGGGGCAGCGCTTGAGATTCTCATCGTAACGGGGGCAGTCCAATCCTCTCCCTCCCAAACTCGTCGAGTCGCAGCGCTTCCGGCGAGGTCGCCTTCGCCCGGAGCGCGGCGCGGAGGTCGCGTCCCTCGAAGTCGGCCATCGAGTCCTGCGGTTGCTTGCTGAGAAGTCCCGCTTCCACCAGTCGGAAGACGATGTGACCCACGTCTTCGCTGCGGCGGATGCCCCACAGGTCCATGACGCGGGCGGCGAGCATACCGAACCGCCGGGCCGCCAGTTCGCATAACGCCTCGAGCAGTTCCGCTCCGCTTATGTGGCGTCGCGCGCCCGTCTCGCGCAGGGCGTACTCCACCGCCGCCAGCACGAGCCCGTACGCCCGCGCGGAGTAGCGTCTGTCGTCCAGCAGCGCCTTGAGGTCTTCGACGTCCGTCATTGCAGCGCCCGTACTTTTTCCCAGTCCTGATCGAATTTCTTGATGCCCGCGTCGGTGAGCGAGTGCCTGAACATCTTTTCGAGAACCGCCTGCGGAATGGTGGCGATCGGCGCGCCCAGACGCGCCGCCTCTATCACGTGCACGGGATGCCGGACGCTCGCCACCACCACTTCGGTCTCGAAAACGTAGTTGGTGAAGATGTCCATTATCTCCTCCACGACCGCCATGCCCGTCTGTCCCGCGTCGTCGAGACGACCGATGAACGGCGAGACGTATCGCGCGCCGGCCTTCGCCGCCAGAAGCGCCTGATTGGCCGAGAACACCAGTGTGACGTTCGTCTTGATCTCTTCTTCGGCCAGTTGCGCGACCGCGCGCAGGCCTTCTTCGGTCATCGCGATCTTAACCACGATGTTGGGATGGATCGCCGCCAGTTTACGCGCCTCCTCCGCGATCGCCGGAGCCTCTTTGCTCACCGCCTCCACCGAGATCGGTCCGTCCACCACCGAGCATATCTCCTGCACGATCCGCTCGAACGGTTTTTTCTCACGGGCCATCAACGTCGGATTGGTGGTCACCCCGTCGATTATGAACGCGAAGCGCCGCAGAAACTCCACGTCCGCCGTGTCGGCGAATATCCTCATGTCTCCTGACCCTCCAGACCGCTTGTTTCCGGACTATAGAATACACGGGGACGGGCCGCTGTCAACTCAAAGTGGCGGACTCCCGCGCGAGACGCTCTCGAAAGCGGCGGCCGCTCTCACTTTCCGGCGCGCTCCATCTCCTCCTTGATGATCTTCTCCTGCTGGGCGAACACTTCGTCCAGTTCCCTGGAGAAGCCGCCGCATCTCGCCTTCGCCTGCTGCAGATAGCCCATCGCCTGGGCGTGATTGCCGCTCTCCAGCGCTCGCGACATCTGACTCAATATCCTGTCCGACTCTTTACGGACCTCCTCCGCCCATTCCTTTATCGTCTCGAAGATCGGCGAGCGCAGTTCTTCCCCCTCGTTCTCCTTCTCGAACTTCTCTTTCAACTCGCGTATCTTCCGCACGTAGGGCCCCGCCTCGCCGTACTTCTTCTTCTCGACCAGCGGCCGCGCGCGGGCGTAGTACTTCTTTATCTTGCTCATCACTTTTTTCTTCTTGCCGTTCGCTTTTCTGACCCTCCTGAGCGCCTTCAGAAACTCGTCCACTTCTTCGCCCTCCGGCGCTTCGTCGTACCGCTCCTTTTCGATCCACTGGAAGTCGCATACCAGCAGGTATTTGTCGTCTTCGGACGCTTTCAGTTTCTCGAGCGCCTCGTTGTCCTCCTCCGTCGAGGAGTCGACGTAGACCGGCACGAAACCGGACAGGGCGCCCCGCACCTTTTTATCGCGCAGGAACTTTTCCATTTCGGCGATGAACTCGTCGTCTTTCGGCGCGACGAGCACCAGATACGGTTTGCATCTTCCGGCGTTGCTTTTCTCGGCCTTTTCCGGCTCCAGCCATTTCATCTCGCCTGCGGCGACCCACGCCGCGGCGCACAGGACCGCTGCGAGAGCGCATCGACGCGACATCGTTTTCACCTCACGACGTTTCTGTTTGCGTTCCGCGCGTTTCCGCGGCCGCGTCCACATTCTACACGCGTTCCTCCGCGGCGCAAACCGTCTCCGCCGCCGGCCCGGTGTTTTTTGCCGCCCGCGCCGCAACCGCCTGTCCGCGGGCCGGCCGGGAGTGTATAATCCGGCCGGACTCGCATCGGAGGAGGCGGTCGGGTGCTCGAGATCGGATTTCTCAGGGAGAACGCCGGACGCGTCAGGGACGCGATCAGGCGACGCGGCATGGGCGACGGCGAAGCGGTGGACGAGATCCTGCGGCTCGACGCGGAGCGACGCGGACTGGTGACGCGGGTGGACGAGTTGCGGCACGAGCGCAAGGAGAAGAGCGCGCGGATAGGCGAACTCAGAAAGAAAGGAGACGACGCAACGGAGTTGGTGGAGCGCGTGCAGCGGATAAAAAGCGAGTTGGACGAACTCGAGAAGCGTCTGCGCGGGGTGGAGGCGGAGCGCCGGAGCCTGCTGCTGGTCCTGCCGAACGTACCGCAGGATGGGGTACCGGACGGGGCGGGTGATGAGCGGAACGTGGAGGTACGGAAGTGGGGCGAGTGGGAGGAGCCTGGATTTGAGGTGGCGCCGCACTGGGAGGCGGGCGAGCGACTCGGGATGATGGACTTCAAGCGCGGCGCGGGGATGGCGGGCTCGCATTTTCCGTTGTTTCTGGGCCTCGGTGCGCGACTGTGTCGGGCGCTTTTGAACTTCATGCTGGAGATGCACGTCGGCGAGCACGGCTACACGGAGGTCTGGCCGCCGCTTCTGGCCAACCGCCGGGCGCTGACCGGCACCGGACAGTTGCCGAAGTTCGAGGAGGACATGTACAGGACCGAGCCCGACGATCTGTTTCTGCTGCCGACGGCGGAGGTGCCGCTCACGTCGCTGCACGCCGGCGGAACGCTGTCGTTCGCGCGTCTGCCGCTGCGGTACTGCGCCTACACTCCGTGCTGGCGGCGCGAGGCGGGCGCATACGGCGCGAAGACCCGCGGCCTCCTTCGCGTCCATCAGTTCGACAAGGTCGAGTTGATGGTCTTCTCGCGGGCCGAGCAAAGCCGCGCCGAACACGAGCGGATACTCTCGCACGCCGAAGAGGTGCTCAGGCGGCTGGGGCTGGTGTATCGTGTGGTGCTGCTGTGCGCGGGCGAGTTGGGCTTCGCGGCCGCGAAGTGCTACGACATAGAGGTATGGGCGCCGGGCGTGCGACAGTGGCTGGAGGTCTCCAGCGTTTCGAACTTCGAGGAGTTCCAGGCGCGGAGGCTGAACATCCGCTACCGCGAGCCGGGCGGCGCGCTGCGTCACTGTCACACGCTGAACGGCTCCGGTGTGGCGCTCGCGCGCCTGGTCGCGGCGATACTCGAGCAGAACCAGAACGCCGACGGCTCGGTGACGGTACCGGAGGCGCTTCGCGGAGCGATGGGCGTCGAGAGAATCACCAGGCCTCTCTGAGCGCGGCGCCGCGGCGTCCGCCGCGCCGCTTTTGGTTTGACGCGGCGCGACGGCGGTGGCATCATGGTCGACCGGCGGACTTGATGGGGCTTCGCGCGATGATTCTGGTGGACACGCACGCGCATCTGGACTTTCCGCAGTTCGACGACGACCGCGAGGAGGTACTGGAGCGCGCCCGCCGGGCGGGAGTGCGCTGGGTCGTGAACGTCGGCGCGTCGCTGCAGGCGAGTCGCGTCGCGGTCGAACTGGCGCGGACGCACGACGGCGTATTCGCGGCCGTCGGCGTCCATCCGCACGACGCGAAGGACGTGGACGAGCGGACGCTTCAGGAGGTGGAGGAACTCGCGCGCGAGGACGTCGTGGTCGCCGTCGGAGAGGTGGGTCTGGACTTCTATCGGAACCTGAGTCCGCGCGGCGCGCAGGAGTACGCGTTCAAGGCGTTCCTCGAGATAGCGGAGCGCGTGGGCAAGCCGGTCATCATCCACGCGCGCGACGCCACCTCCGAGGTGCTTCGCCTGCTGGAGGAGGAGGGACCGATTCCGTCGCGTCGCGGCGTCTTCCACTGCTGGTCGTCCAGCGTCGCGAACGCCGCGCGCGCGACCGGGATGGGTTTTCTCGTGTCGGTCACCGGCAACGTGACGTATCCGAACGCCGGAAAGTTGCGGCGGAAGGTCGCCGCGATAGGACTTTCGTCGTTGATGGTGGAGACCGACGCTCCTTTTCTGGCGCCGCAGACCCATCGCGGCAAGCGTTGCGAGCCGGCGCACGTGCTGCTGGTCGCGGAGGAGTTGGCCGGAATATTCGGGGCGCCGCTGGAGGAGGTCGCGCGCGTCACCACCTCCAACGCCACGCGCCTGTTCGGCTTGCCGGAGGCTTGAAAATGGAAGACCGCGAAATCGTCGACTACGGCAGAAACGTGATCGAAGCGGAGGTGAAGGCGACGAAGGCGCTGGTCGAGCGACTGGACGAGCGGTTCGCCGCCGCATGCCGGACGCTGCTCTCCTGCGGGGGCAGAGTGGTGCTGACCGGCATGGGCAAGGCCGGTCTCATCGCGCGGAAGATATCGGCGACGTTCGCCTCGACCGGTACGCCTTCGCTTTACATGCATCCGGCCGAGGCGCTCCACGGCGATCTCGGCCGCGTCCGCGCCGAGGACGTGGTGCTCGCGCTGTCCAACTCCGGCGCGACCGGGGAGGTCGTCAAACTGCTGGTGCCGATGAAGCGGCTCGGCGTCCGCGTGATAGCGATAACCGGCGAGCCGGCCAGTCCGCTCGGCGAGGCGGCCGACGTCCTCCTGGAGATCGGCGACGTCGAGGAGGCGTGTCCGCTGGGCCTCGCGCCGAGCGCCTCCACCGCCGCGATGCTGGCGATGGGCGACGCTCTCGCGCTCACCGTCTTCCAGGTCAGACTGGACAGCGGCGAGTTGAGCGCCGAAGACTTCGCGGCCTACCATCCCGCGGGCGTCATCGGCCGGAAACTGCTCAAGGTCTCCGAAGTGATGCGCACCGGCGAAGCCGCGCCCGTGGTCGGCCTGGACGCCACCGTCGAGGAGACGGTGCTCGCCATAACGCGCGGACGCGCCGGCGCCGCGGTCGTCGTCGACGAAGACGGACGCCTGACGGGCATCTTCACCGACGGCGACCTCAGACGCTACATCCTGCGGGAGGACAGACGCGACATGCGTACCGACCGCATGAGGGAGGTGATGGTACGGAACCCCAAGACGGCGAAGGAGAACATGCTGGCGGCGGAGGCGCACGCCGTCATGAAAAAGCACCGCATAGGCGAGATGCCGGTGGTGGACGAAGAAGGACGTCCGCTGGGCGTGGTGAATCTGAAAGACATAACCGGAATGTTCGGATGAGGAATGAGGAGATGAGAAGATCGTTCGTGACGGCGATTGTGGTCGCGGCCGTGGTCGCCGCGGCGGTTTCCGTGACGGTGGGCCAGGACAAAAGCGCCGAAGGGAGGCGCCCCGGCGCCGGCAAAGAGACGCCGCGCGACCCCTACGCCGCGCTCACGCCGGCCGAGAGGCACGCGGTCGCTAAGTTCTTCACTCTCAAGATGGAGCAGGCCGAGCGGCTGACGAAAGCGCGTCTCTTCGAGCAGGCCGAGCGTCTGATCGCGGCGCTGTGGGCGATGGACGCCGCGCGGTTCGGTCTCAAGGAGCGGCTTCGCGCGCTCGCCGACCGTTGCGCCGACGCCAAAACGAAAAATCGTACCGTCGACGCGTATCTGCGCGTGCCGAAACTCGTCGTGCCGGCCGGCGGAACGGCGGTCGTCTCGCTGGTGGTCGCCAATCGCTCCGACGAAACCGTGGTCCTGCTCCGGCCGGAAGGCATGCGTGACGCGCCCGTCCGTACGGCGTGGATAACGGTCCGCCGCAGATGCGTCAACGGCTCCGGCGACGTCGGCGTGAAGGAGTGGCACAACGTGGCGGTGCTCAGAAAAGGAGAGGTCACGCTCAGATGCGGACAGGCGTGGGTGAAGGAGTTGAAGTTCGAGACGCCGGAGATGGACGAAGACGACCTGATCGCGTACCGCTACACGGTAAGCGGCGGGGTCTCGGTGCAGGCGCTCTGCGGCGAGCAGCGGATAGCGCGTACCGTCGCGCTGACGCCGGTGCGGTTCGTGGTGGTGCCCGCCGCCGCGGTCGGCTTCGCAGAGAGACCGTTTTTCGTCCTCGCCGACGCTCTCAAGGAGGCGGCCAGGGGCGTGGACGACGCCCGACGCCTGGCCGAACTGAGACGAAAGGTCTTCTACTCCGCGCTGCTCTTGCCGGAGGAGAGCAAGTACGAGGCGGTCGCCGCGCTCATGTGCGCGCTGCCGCATGTGGGTCGCGACATGAAGGCCGTCGTCTTCGCCACTCTCAAACTCCTGACGGATCTCTCCTACGTGAGCGAGGCCGAGTGGCTGAAGTGGTGGAACAGGCTGCGCGTGGAGCGCTGAGGCGGCCCGCGGACGGCCGGGAGGACTGCGATGAACGCTGAAGAGGCGGCCGGTTACCTGAACTTCGCGCTCGACACCGCCCGCGAGGCGGGAGCGCTGCTCATGGACTTCTTCGGCGGCCTCTCGCCCGACCAGATCGGCTACAAAGGGATTCGCAACGTCGTTACCGCCGCCGACACCGCTTCGGAAAAACTGATCGTCGGGCGGATACGCACGCGCTTTCCGGAGCACGACGTCCTTGCGGAGGAAGGGGCGGGTCGGCGGACGGGCTCGCCGCGACGCTGGATAATCGACCCGCTCGACGGCACGGTGAACTTCGCCCACGGCGTTCCGATATTCTGCGTCTCGCTCGCGTTGGAGATCGAGGGCGTCGTACGCGTGGGCGTGGTCCACGCGCCGTATCTCCGCGAGACCTTTTGCGCGGTCGAGGGCGGAGGCGCGCGGCTCAACGACGAGCCCTGCCGCGTCTCGAACCGCGACGAGATGCGGTACGCCCTTCTCGCGACGGGCTTCGCCTACATGCGCGACCGCGTCTCGCACAACAATCTCGACAACTTCAACCGCCTCAGCCTCGCGGCGGAAGGCGTGCGTCGCACGGGCTCCGCCGCGCTCGACCTGTGCTACGTCGCGTGCGGGCGTTACGACGGCTTCTGGGAGTTGTTTCTGTCTCCGTGGGACGTGGCGGCGGGCGCGTTGATGGTGAGGGAGGCCGGCGGACGCGTGACGGACGTCGCGGGCGGCGACGATTTTCTGTTCGGCGGCAATATCGTGGCCAGCAACGGTCTCGTTCACGAAAGTCTCCGTTCCATGCTCGATCCGTTTCCGTCGGAAATTGACGATCGCGCACTTGACCGTCCGCCTTCGTCGGGTTAGAATCCGGCCGATGCGGCCTGATTGAGGAGGTCCAGGATGAGAATGCTTCCGCTCGTTGTCGCCTGCGCGCTCGCGGTCGGCTGTCACGCGCCGTTCTACGTGGGCGACGGCGCCACTCGACCGCTCTTCGCGCAGGAAAAACTGACCGACGCGCTGAAGGAGGCGTTCACCGGCGCCGAGAACGCCGGCAAACTGAACGCGTTGGCCCGCCTCAAAAACTCCAGAGTCCTCATACTCATGCGCGACCTCGCTCGGGTCGGCCCGCGGAGCGGCGACGCGCGGGTGGTGGAGAACTACGTTCGCCCGGCGCTCGTCAGAGTCGCTTCACCCGTGGCCGTCTTCGAGGAGGCCGGCGAGGAGGACACCGTTCTTCTGGTCACGGTGAACCGCTTCGGCGTCGAGGCGGTGGAGTCCGGCTTTCCTTTCCTGTTCATGCCGCTGTTCTGGTGGTGCCGCTACAGAGCGGAAGTCGAAGTGACGTTTTTCGCTTACAGACGCGCCAACGGCGCTTCCTGTTTTCCGCCTTTCACGGTGAAGGGCAAAAAAGAGTGGTCGAAATTCCTGGTGCTCGGATTCGGACCGCTGTAGCGCCGGCCCTGTGCGTCGCCGTACTTCTGTCGCTCTCCTGCGCGGGCGCTCGACCGGAGCGGTCCGCGGACGCGCGGGTCGAGCCGCTTGAGCCGCCTTTCTTCGTGGACGCGGCGGCGGCTCTCGGTCTCGATAAGTATCCCGCCAGGCGTGTGGCGCTGGTGGACGTCGACGGCGACGGCTGGCTCGACGTCTTCGTGCTCGACGCCCACAAGAAACGTCCGGCGCTTCGACTCCTGCTGAGCAGGCCGCGGACCGACGGCGGACGCGCTCTCGTCGACTTCACCCGGCGTTCCGGTCTGCTCGCGCCGGCCGGCAGGCGCTTCCCCAATTTCGTCCTCTTCGGCGACGTCGACGGCGACGGCGACATGGACGCCTTCCTGAGCCGCTACTGCGACTTCGAGCGACCCAAAGTCGAGAAAGGAAAGATCGTCAGGGACCGTGACGGAAAGCCGATTCCCGCGCTCGCCGACGACGGCCTCCGTTGCGAGATTCTTTTGAACGACGGACGCGGCGTTTTCGAAGCCCTCGCGGACTCCGGCGTCGGCGAGCCGCCTGCGACCACCTCCGCGGCATGCTTCGTCGATTTCGACAACGACGGTCTGCTCGACCTGTTCGTCGGCAACTGGTACAGGGCGTACGGCGTCGGTCTCGAAGCGTATCCGGACAGGTTGTACAGGGGTCTCGGCGGCGGACGTTTCGAGGACGTCACGGAGAAGGTCGGCATGCTCGTGAGCGGCAAGCCCGGCGAGCGCGACGCGCCGCGACCCACCTACGGAGTGACGCATCTGGACTACAACAACGACGGCTGGCAGGACCTTCTGGTCTGCGCCTACGGCAGGCAGTGGAACGTCTTGTGGGAGAGCAAGGCCGGAAAGCGTTTCGAGGACGTCGCGCGTCGCACGCACGTGGACGGCGACGCGGACACAAGCGGCGTCTATCCTGAAGAGGTGAAGAAGTTCTGGAAGAAGCGTTTCGGACACGAACGGGAGGACGAGAAGCCGTTTCGCTCCAACGGCAACACTTTCGACGCCGCCTGTGAGGATTTCGACAACGACGGCGACGTGGACGTTTTTCTGGGCGAGATCTGTCACTGGTGGGCCGGCTCGTCCAGCGACCGTTCGATGCTTCTGGAGAACCTCGGGCGGACGGGCAATTACGTGTTCGAGCGCGACGCGACGCGGATGGAGCGGAAGCATCCCGGCAAGCGCTGGAACGAAGGCGACCTGCACGCAGGATGGCTGGACTTCGACAACGACGGTCTGCTCGACCTTGTGATCGCCTCCGGCGACTATCCCGACGGCCAGTTTTTACGACTCTTCCGCCAGGGCCCGAAAGGCGCCTTCACCGACGTAACGGAGGAGTGCGGCTTCGACTGGGAGGGCTGCGGCGGCGTTTCTTTCGGCGACTTCGACCGCGACGGCGACGTGGACATACTGGTGGGCCGCTCGTTCGCGCGACTGCCGAAGGAGAAGACGGAAGGCAAGACGCCCCGGGCCGCTCTCTTTCTGAACGAGGTCGGCCGGAGGAATCACTGGCTCGGCGTATTTCTTCGCGGCAGGGGCGCAGGCGGCAGCAACAGTTTCGGAATAGGATGTCGCGTTATAGTGAAGTCGGGCGATCTGGTGCAGATGCGGGAGTTGAAGGGCGGCGCGGGGCACTGCGGCCATCAGAATCCGCCCGAGGCGCTTTTCGGCCTCGGCCGACGAAACAAAGTGGACTGGGTCGAGGTCAGATGGGCCGACGCCGCGCACACCGTTCAGAGATTCACCGACGTTCCGGTGGACCGCTACATACGCATTCGCGAGGGCTCCGGAAAGGTGGAGACGGTCGCGTTCAAGTGAGCCTTCCGTCGCGTCCGCGGGACCTCGACGCGGACGCTACTCCTCGTCGTCGTCGATGTCGGGCAGGTCGTCGTCGTCGTTCTCGAGGTCGAACTCGTCGGGGAGGTTGCTGTGGAGGAAACGCGTGTCCGAGCCGCGATCGCCGGACTCTGCGGACTCTGCAGACTCTACGGACTCTGCGGACTCGGCGGCCGGCTCCTTTCTCGGCTCGGACGTGTCCATCATGACGCGTGAGACCTGTTCTTTGTACTCTTCCAGGGCGGAGTTCATGTCTTCGTGACGCGCCTTGATGCGCTGTACGAGTTCGTCTCTGTAGGCCTTTTCCCGTTCGGTGAACTCCTCTTCCTCTTCGACCACCGAGACGATGTCCTCCACCTCCAGCGCGGTGAGCATGGCGGCTTCGCGTCTCATCTTGGTCAGTGTGATTTTCGAGCCCTTGTTGTCGTATTCGAGTCGATCCACGCACTTGAGCATCAGGCGGATGCCGAGTCCGCCCATGCCTCCGCTCATGTATCGATCGCGGGCGGCGGAGACGGCGTCCTGCTGACCGGTTTTTCTGAGTACCGAGACGAAGTCGAAGCCGTCGCCCTCGTCGGTGACGGTTGCGGAGACGGAGTCCTTTTCGGCGCGCAGGAACAGACGGATCATCTTGTTCGGATCGTCGACGTTGCCGTGCCGTCGCGCGTTGTCGATCGCCTCGTAGACGGCGGTCTGCAGGTTGAGCGAGTCCTCTTGAGAGAGGCCGCTTTTCTCTATGAACTCACGCGCCACCTCGTAACAGGCGTCGATCACGTTGCGCTCCGTCGGCAGGACGAGTCCCAGTTCCTTGAGCGAGAGCATTTTTTTGAGGGTGTCGGCCGGAACAGGTGCGCGGGAGACGGTGAAGATGTGATCCGGCGCGACCGACGGCGCCTCCGCCTCGTAGAGCACCATTTTGACGGTGCCCACGCTCAACGCGTCGCCGTCCTTGAGCACGGCGCGGTTCACCCTGACGCCGTTCACCTTGGTGCCGTTGGCCGAGCCGAGGTCCTCCAGGACGGGTTTGCCTTCCTCCATGATGATATGTGCGTGTCTGCGCGAGACGCTCTTGTCGAGGATCTGTATTTTGTTTTCGGGTGCGCGGCCTATGGTCACGACCGGCTCGCTCAATTCGAACACCTTCACCAGTCGCTTGGTGAGGTAGACCTTCACACGCGCCATCGTCATTTCTCCTTCGTTTCCGGGTTCGTTTCGCTTTTCTTCTCCTCGCCACGCTTCTTCGCGGTCGTCGACGGCATCTTGAAACTTCTCCGCTTCAGACCGGCGTCCACCTCGTATTCGGTCTTGACGCGGGTGAACGTGCGGTTGTGATGGTTGTATTCGTAGGTGCGTCGCGGAAGTTTCACTCGCCTGGTCGACGCGTAGCGATCGTAGTAGCGCTCCACGTAACGCGTCTGATGCGTGCCGTGACGCCACTCGCTTTTCACCAGAAAATGCGTCTCGCGTGAGAAGTAGAGTCGAAAGATCCAGCCGTCGTCGAACGTGACGCGCAGTACGTCCGTCGGTTTACGCACCAGTTCCTTGTTCTCGAAGAAGTTGACGGTTTTTCTGCCCAGGTATTCGACGCTTTCCGCGCTGTCGAGCAGCGGCAGCAGAAGCGTGATCTGGATTCTGTGGAAGAGCCACTGAACGGCCGCTATTCGCCCCTCGACCTTTTCGACCACGTTGCCCTCGCCGTCTATGTGCCAGGAGTGCGCGCCGTCGTAGCCGATTCTGACGCTCATGCCGTGGAAGTTGGACGTTCGCGAGATGCGATTCGGAGCGCGATAGCGTATCTCGTCGGTGAAGGAGGAGTACTGAGAGCGCACGACCAGATCCTGGAGTCTGGCGAGGCGTTTTTTACCGCCGATCGCCTTTATGGCCGCGTCGAGAATGGCGCCGGCGCGTTCGTCCATTTGCAGCACTTCGGACTTCTCGCAAAACGGAGGACGCTATTATATGCTCCGCCTGTCCGAACGCAAGCCATTTCGGCTTTTGCTCCTCATCGGACCCAGAAAGCGAGTGCCAGAGCGGCCGCGTACAGCGCCATCGAGACGAGTGTGACGGGACTGAGTCTCCGACGCGACTGATACCGATAGCCGAGCGCCGCGACGAAGACCATCGTGATCAGCACGCCCATGAGTCCCACCAGACCGTGCGAGTGCGACGGATGCCCGACCTTTCCGAGGAAGAGAGAGCCGCTTCGGTAGCAGACGTCGGTCAGCGCGATTATTCCGACGTTGAATATGTTGGAGCCGAAGACGTTGGCGAACGCCATGTTGACGAAGCCGTACCGCGCCGCCGCCACCGTGCAGACCAACTCCGGCATGGAACTCACCGCCGCCAGGAACGCCGTGCCGATGAACGAGTGCCCCAGGCCGTAGAGGTCGGCCATCCGCTCGCCGGTTTTCGTGAGGCAGACGCCTGCGAGGACGATGGTCGCGGCCGCAAGGAGGCTCTTGGCGGCGACGGCGCCGAGACTCGTGTCCGTGTCTTTCTTCTCCGGCGTCGATTCGGTGGCGGGCGCGCGCCCGCTTTTCTCGGCGCGGTGGAGCGCGTAGGTCGCGAACGCGTAGAAGGCGATAATGACGATACTGGTGACGTCCACCTTCAAACCGAGCGGATCGAACCATTCGGGATGCGTCGCGCCGTAGAGATCGGTGAACCGGAGCCCCAGCACGGCTATGAGGATCATGATGCCCGAGAGGGCGCCGCAGAAGACCAGGTGCGTGGACGCGCGCGCGAACACCTTGCCGCGGAAGAAGAGCAGGTCCACCAGGCATATCATGAAGAGGTTGAACACGCACGAGCCGAGTATGTTTCCGATGCCCAGGTCCGGCTGGTCGAGGCCGACCAGCGCGCTCATGGTGATGACCAACTCCGGCAGGGAAGTGACCAGACCGAGGAAGATGACGCCTATGAAGACGTGCCCGAGACCGAGTTTTTGAGATATGACGTCGGCGTAGCGTGTGAGGGCGATACCCGAGATGACGATGGCGCCTGATAGACCGACGAACTTGCCCCAGACGATCAGATGCTCCACGCGTTCGTCTCCGGAAGGTCCGAAGCGGATTATACGGCTGAGGCGTATGGCTACAAGTCGAAAAGGGCGGTGTGCGGGAGTGAGGGACAGATGCGCCTGGCAGGACTCGAACCTGCGGCCTGCGGTTTAGGAAACCGCCGCTCTATCCGGCTGAGCTACAGGCGCTCCGGACGTCGTTGATGGACTTCCCGAATTCGTAGTTTCCGAGGCTTGTATCATCGTCCGGGCCGCGACGGATGTCAAGGGCAAAGAC
>CAYPNR010000029.1:0-24443 GCA_964412125.1 uncultured Planctomycetota bacterium
GATTTTGCGCCTCCACGGATTCTGTCAAGTCGGTTTTGCAATCCCCACGCTCCGCAGATCCCCGCCGGAGGAGACGCTCCGCCGCGGATGCGCCGCGGAAGCGGCGTCGCTCCGCCGTTCCTCCCGCCGTCCGGAAATCGCGCGAAAGGAAGGTGCGTTTTTTGCGCCTCTCATCGTCGTGGTCGGTCGACGGAGCCGGACGCGGATTTGCGGAGGTCCGTGTCGGGCGGTATATTGTTCAGTCGGAGTGGAGAAAGTCCATGCGGGCGGTTCTGGTCTTGCTCGTTCTCTCGACGGCGGGCGCGGTTGCGGCCGACGAGGTCGAGAAGAAGATCGCCGAGGCGAAGAGGCTTGCCAGGAAGTATCTGATCGGGATGCAACGTCGCGACGGCTCGTGGGACCTTATGAGGAACCAGCCCTGTTACCGCGTCGGCGGCACGGCGCTGGCGATCTGGGCGCTGACGGCCGCCGGCGAGCCGGTCGAGTCCAAAAGCGTGAGATTCGGTCTGCGGTATCTCGTCGAGCGCTATCGCAGGCAGGAGAAGCCCGATTTCGGCTGCGTCTATAATGCTGCGTGTGTGCTTCTGGGCGTACTCGGCTATGCGCAGGCGCGTTCTCCGCATCTGATGAACATGAAAGACACGCTTTCGGAAAGGCTGCGCGGGACGTGGTGCACGCTTCCCGAGGAGTATCAGCGACTGGTACGGAAGGCGGCGCGTTATCTCGCCGACTCCCAGAGAGGCGGCTGGTACTACAAAGGCGGCTATCGCGAGGACACTTTTGTGGCGCAGCCCTGGCAGCAGAGAGCCGCCTGTCGGCCTCTGGACATGTCGAACACGGAGTGGGCGCTTTTCGCGCTCTACCTCGCCGCACGCGTCGGCGTGCCCGTGCCGCGAAAGGTGTTCGAGGACGCGGCGGAGTGGATAATGAGCGTGCAGGAGCGCCGCGGACGACGCACCGCACGTTTTCCGGTGCCCGGAGTGGACCTGAGCGTGAAGCGTCTGCGGCGCATGGAAAAGGACGCGCTCAAGAAGGACGGAGGCGGAAACGCTCTGAAGGCGCTCGCCGAAAGAGGCCCGCTCGGCGGCGAGGTGAGGCGCCGACGCATGTACGCCCGCGGCTGGGGCTACCAGGGCTCCGGCGTCTTCGGCGGACAGCGGGCGCGCTCCACGGGCAGCATGACCGCCGCCGCCGTCTCGTGCCTGCTGGCCTGCAGGTATCATCTCGCCTCGAGCGAGTGGTACGACAAAAGCGGCAGGCGACTCGAAGAGGCGATTCTGGACGGACTCGCGCATCTGTCCCGCAACTTCCGCGTCGGTCGGAATCCCGGCAACAGGAACAACGCCTATCGTGTGCACTATCTGTTTTCGCTGCAGCACGCGTGTCGTTTGGCGCTGCTGGAGAAGATCCGCGGCAGGGACTGGTTCAAGGAGGCGACGTCCTATCTCGTGCGTCGCCAGCGCAGGTCCGGCTGCTGGGACGCCGATCGTCAGTTGTCGTCGGCGGTGAACACCTGTTTCGCGTTGCTGTTTCTATCGGAAGCGGCGCATCCGCTGTTCGACCTCCGACCGCGACGCGGCGCCGCGGCGCCGGAGAAGTGATCATCTGCGACCGCCGCCGCATCCCCAACCCGAGCCCCGTCCGTGTCCCGGTCCGTGTCCCGGGCCGTGTCCGGGGCCGTGTCCGGGGCCGGAAGGATGCTCGCAAGTGGAGTCTCCCGGCTGGAGTGCGCCTTCGGCGAACGCCCGCGCCACATCTTCCACGGGTCCGCTCGCGCCCAGGACCGTGCGGATGCCTTCCTCGGCGAACAGGGCCTGCGCGCGCGGGCCCATGCCTCCCGCTATCACCACGTTCACGCCGTGTCCGGAGAGGAAGCGCGGCAGCACGCCCGGCTGGTGTCCGGGCAAAGGCAGTTCACGTCGATTCGCGAGCCGGCCCGACTCGACTTCGTAGAGGACGTATTTTTCGCAGCGGCCGAAGTGGCCGCTCACGCTTTCGCCGTCCGACGCTATCGCTATGAGCATGACTCCCCTCCTCCTCGGACCGAAGCGGCCGGTCAGGTTATTGTCCGCGTCCGTGGAAGTCAAGACAATTGTGCGGCGCGCGCCTGCGTCGCGGCGCCGCCTGCGGGCGTTCCTGCGCCGCTAACTCATCAGATTCTCGAAGGCTATTTTCTTGAGCGCTTCGTCGAACTCCTCTTTCGCCTTCGCTGTCGTCTTTTTGAGAGCCTCCGCTTTTTCTCTCAGCGTCTCCAGTTCTTTCTCCTGCTCCCGCAGCCGCGCGACGTAGTCCGCACGCAGCCGCCGCTCCTCGGGCGAGTCGCCTTTCAGCGTTCCGAGATTCTTCCTGATGCGACTCTGGTCTTTCGCGATCTCGTCCGTCTGCGCCTTGATCTCCTCCATCTCCTCTTCCGCTTCCTCCATCCGCTCCTTCTTCGCCAGCGCGGCCTCCAGTTGCTTCTTCTGCTGCTCGGTGATGTAGCCGCAGGAGACGTAATGGCCGAGCGTTCGTGCGTCCATCTCCGACAGTTGCACGCTTTCGGATATCATGTGTCTGAGTCGTATCGCGAACTCGGTTTCGTCGTCCGGGCGGAGCGGAATCCTGTAGCGCAACTTTCCGGGCTCGACTTCTTCGCCTTTCGGCTCGGTCACCTCCCAGCCGGCGGGCACGGTGTAGTCGAGCAGGAGTGTCGCCTCCTCGGCGGTGTTGTTGACGGCTTTGACGACGAACGCCTCCTCCTGCCAGTGTCGAATCTGGATGAGCCCGCTTTTGGCGACGACGGCGGAGGCGCGGGTCGTCTGATCGCGGGTCTGCGTCTCGATGGTGACGCCCTGCTGGAGGGCGAACATCACGAGAGCCGACTGTTTCGGTTCGAGACGCCCCAGGAGTGCGTTGCCGAGGAAACTGCCTTTTTCGAACACGCTGGCCGGACCCGAATCCAGGACCAGCGGAGTGGAGTTCTCGATTTCGAGCGCCTGATACGGACTCTTGACGGGCGAGCCGGCCCGCCAGTACAGCACGCGCCCGGCGGGTATCTTTTCGGAGACCACCGGTATCATGGCGGATCTACCGGCGCCGACCGACACCGGATGACTCACGTTGTAGAAGAAATGAGCGCCGACGCGACCGGCTTCGATTCCGACGGCGGCGGAGGTCGCGAAGTCGTCCACGTCCCACTCGGAAGGCGTCTCCGGCGGCGCCATGGACATCATCGGCGCGGCGCATGCCATGTCGTCCAGGCCGTCCATCATCGCTTCCGTGTCGGCGCGCGGCGCGCGCGGGACCGCCTGCGCCTCCTCGGCGGGCGCCGCCTGTCCCGTCTCCGGCCGCATCTCCTCCCTCCGGGTGTAGACCGGCGTGTACAGATCGTAACGGAAGGCCACCGGCACGCCGCAGACGAGCGTCATCGACACGTCTTTCCAGTCCTCGAAAGTGGTGTTGTCCACGACCGCCCACGACTGCAGAAGGCCTTCGTCGTCGCCCAGCACGAATCTGTGCGTGCTCTTCCAGACCGGCAACTCTATCGTGTAGGCCATCAGAATCTCGCGCTTCTTCTTTCCGCGGCAGTGCACCCGCAGCGTCTTGCGTCTGCTCCTGACCGCTTCGCCGCAGAGCGAGAGATAGCGTTCGAGGTCCGCCTGTACGGACGGGTCCAGGAACTTCAACGAGGAGAGTTTCTCCACGCCGAACGTCCGCACTTCTCCTTTCCGCAGCACCAGAGTCAGGCGCCAGGCGTCGCTTTTGTGACGGGCGTACTTTTCGATGCCGGAGAGCCGTCCCTGCAGCGTTTCGCCGTCGACCTCGGCCCGCACCTCCGCGCCTCTCATCGCTTCGATCAGCGATTCGAGACCGTCGACGCTCCTGCCGCCGAGCAGTTCGGAAAGCGCCCGGCCGTAGGCGGTCGGCGCTTCGTACTCCACGCCGGAGATGACGCCGCCGCCTTTGTCGATCACCACAAGCGAACTCAGAAGGTCCGGCATCTGGTTCTCGTCGAAGTCTATCTCCAGTGTGGCGTTCCCGTGGATCTCGAACGTTCTCTCCACGTATCCGAGTCCCTGCTTGTAGAGAACTATCCTGCGAATCTCGCCCGCCGTGTTACCGTCCGACCGCGTCTCTTCACGCGCCATTGCCGGTCCTCCAGGAATCCGACGATTGTAGCCGTCTTACGCGCGCGCGTCAAGCCGGCCGGAGCCGCCGTCGTTTGTGAAAGGCGCCGCCGCGGCCGCGGTTCGGTTGCAGAAGAGGCACTTCGCGCGTAGAATGGCGTCGGTCGCGTATGGAGGACGTACCACTGCTCGCCGACGCCCACGCGGACGGCGGCGTCGCCGGCCTGCTGATGGGCGGCGCCGTCACCGTCTATCTCGTCTTCGGCATGATGGTGGCGACCGACTACATCAACATTCTGACGACGGGACGCCTCGTACGCTGGTTGCAGAAGCACCGCCTGCGTCAGTACGTGGTGGCGGCGCTTCTCGGCGCCACGCCGGGCTGCGCCGGCGCGTTCGCGGTGGTCTCGCTCTACGCGCACGGCATGATTTCGCTGGGCGCGGTGGCGGGCTGTATGGTGGCCACCTCCGGCGACGAGTCGTTCGTGATGCTGTCGCGCTTCCCGGCGACCGCGCTTCTGCTCTTCGCGGCGCTGTTCGTCTACGGCGTCGCGGCCGGCTTCCTGTCCGATCTGGTCTGGCGCAAGGGTTCCGCCGCGTGCCGCCTTATGCCGCATACGCCGCCGCATCAGGGTCACTGCGAATGCGTCGCCTTCGGCGCGGTGCGTCGCGATCCGGGCTGGGAACGCGCGCCGCTTGCGCTGGTGAGCGTCGGCGTCGGCGCTTTCGCGGTTCATCGCCTCACGGGCGCGCAGGCGCACGCGGACTGGGAACTCGTCCCCGCGTGGCTGCTTCTGGGCGTCTCGGCCTTTCTTCTTTTCGCGGCCGCGAGCGCCTCGCGGGAGTACATCCGCGGCCATATCTTCCGACACGTGCTCGGCGGACACGTCTGGAAGGTGGCGTTGTGGGTCTTCGGCGCGCTTTTCGTCGCGCGTTTCCTGAAACAGACCGCCCTGGAGGCGTGGATCCGCGGCCATCCGGGCTGGGTCATGCCCGCCGCCGGCCTGGTCGGCGTCGTCCCGGAGTCCGGTCCGCACTTAGTGTTTGTGGAACTGTTCCGCGAAGGAATCGTTCCGCTGTCGGTCCTGGTCTGCTCGAGCGTCGTCCAGGACGGTCACGGCATGCTGCCGCTGTTCTCGCATTCCGTGCGCGACGCCCTGCGCGTCAAGGTTGTGAACCTGCTGCTGGGCCTCGGCGCGGGGTTTCTGCTTTTCGCCTTCAGATTGTGAGAAGGAGGAACGTCATGGGCAAACTGGCGCGGTTCTCCGTCTCGATGGACGAGGACCTCTTGCGACTCCTGGACCGCCATCTCCACGGCCGGGGCTACTCCAGCCGCTCCGAGGCCATACGCGACTTCGCACGCGAGATCCTCTCCGCGGAGCGGCTCGAAGAGCCTCACGTCGAAGCCGTGGCGGTGATCTCCATCGTCTACGACCATCATCGTCTCGACCTTCCTTCCCGCCTCACGGAACTGCAGCACAAACACTATCACCACACCGTCTGTACGCTGCACGTCCATCTCGACGAGCATCACTGTCTGGAGGTGTTGATACTGCGGGGCAGGGCGGGGGAACTGAGCGAACTCGGCAATCTCATCATCGGTCTGAACGGCATAAAACACGGCAAGATCATGCTTTCGGTGCCCGGCGAGCAGTTGCCGTGACGCCTGTTCCTCACTTCTTGAGAAGAGTCTCCAGGCGTTTTACGAGGGCGTCGGCGTCGGGCTCCTTCCAGAAGTTGCCGTGCTCGGCCGGCGCCGCTTCGCCTTTGAGAGGCAACTCCACAAGCAGCCATCGCCTCCACGTCTGCGGCCCTTCGTCCGTACGCTCGGTCCGCTCCTCCAGGAGCACCACGAACCGGCGGACGACCTTCCCGCCTTCCAGAAGTTCGGCGCGCAGCGGCGCGTGGTAGCCCGGCAGCACCTTCGGCAGTCCCCTGTACACTCTAAGAATCCGTTTGTCGTCCCACTTCTTCTCCTTGATCACCGTCGCCTCGCCGCGCATCTCCAGTTCGGCCGCCAGCAGCAGTTGCGAAGCGGCGCCGGTGTCGCCGGTCAGCCTCCACAGTCTGACGGCGAGTTCGGCCGCCTTCGAGGGACGCCCGCCTCGCAGATATATGTAGCCGGCTTCGCGGACCACCTGCGGGTCGAACGGGTTCAACTCCAGCGCCCGCTTCACGTACTCCAGCGCCTTTTTGTGGCGCATCGACGCCGACTCGACCAGCGCCAGCAGAAAATGCGGCTCGGCGTAGTTCGGACAGACCTCCAGCGCCTTCTTCGCCAGTTCGACGGCCCTGTCCAACTCGCGCGTCACTAAGTGTGCGGTGGCCGCGGCGGCCAGCAACGCCGGCTCCTTGGGCGAACTCTCAAGCAGCGCTTCGTATCCCTTCGTCGCCTCCTCCGGCGCCGTTCGCAGTTTCATCTCCAGATCGTTTATCTTCTGCTGCAGCGCCTTCGGCGGCCGCGGCACGAAAAGTCCGGCGCACCTGCCGGAGAAGTCGCGGTACTGCTCGGGCCGCAGGGCGAGCGTCGCCGCGCGGGAGTAGATTCCGAGCGCCTCTTTCTTCTTTCCCTCCGCCGCCAGAAAGTCACCGTAGGTCTTGAGGAAGTCGACGCTTTTCGCGCCCATCGCGTCGGCGGTCTTGAAGTACTCCGCCGCCTTCCCGGCTCGGCCGCGCTCCTTCTCGATCTTGCCCATCTCCACATACGGCGTCGGATCCTCGGGCGCCAGTTTCGCCATCTCGCCGAACCACTTGAGCGCCTCGTCCCACTTGCAGCAGCGCCGCGCAAGAACCCCGAGCCAGTATGGTATCCGCTCGTCCTTCGGCATCTTCTTCAGCAGACTCTCCAGTTCGCGCCGCGCTCCGGCGAAGTCCTTCGCGTCGATGAGTTCCTGCGCCAGCGTCAGTCTCGCCGGCATGAAGTCCGGGTCCAACTCCATCGCCTTCCTGTAGAGCCTGAGCCGCTCCTCCAGCGCCTTCCGGAGACGGCCCAGCAGATACGCGTAAAGCGCGCTCTTCGGATGCCGTTCGGCCAGATCTTCGTATCTGCCCATCATCTCCGCGCGTCGGTCCAGCACCACCATCACGTCCTGGTACAACTCGTGCGCCTTGCGGTTCTCGGGTTCGTCCTTGAGCAGCGCGCGCAGGACGTCGAGGCCCTTTTCCGCCTCGCCCTGTCTGAAGAACTCTTTCGCCTGCTCCAGACGGTCCTCCGCCGCGGCCGGGCACGCGAGCGCCGCCGCCAGAAGAAGCGCCGTAACGAGTCTGCCGCCGGTTCCGCTCATCGTCACACGACTCCTCTATCGCCTCCGCGCGACCCCGATGAGGCGCCGCGCCGCATTCGACGTCGTACGTTCGTGTATACGGGACTCCGCCGCTCTTTTGATGTTTTTTCGGCGGAATGAGAGTCCAAAATCCGTGACGCGCGTCGCGTTGCGGTCTTCCGCGGCCGACGGCTCCGCCGGTCGGAGGCGCCCGTCGCTCGAAGGACGCGCCAGATCGGCCGCGCCGCCGGCAACGCCGCCGCGCAACGGGAACAGGACACCAGAACCCCTCCCTTCGGCGTCTCGACGGCCGGGCCGCGGCGGCCCGGCGCGTTGCCGCAGCAGCCGCCTGCCGTCTCCACCTCGTGTCCCGTCGCCTTCAGGAATCGAAGCACGTCCGCGTCCAGTCCGCGGAGCCGTTCGGCGCATCCCGCGAAGTAGCGCACCCGTCGCTCCGGCTTCCGCGGCGCCTCCTCCGCGCGCCGGGCGGCCTCGCTCCACAGCCACACCAGTCGCGGCAGACGCAGTCCCGCTTCCTTCGCCGAGAGAAGTTCGTGATAGCAGTGGGCGCAGGTCACCAAAAGCGTCTCGACTCTCCTCAGCGCGGCGGCCAGCGCGGACAGTTGCGCTTCCGCGAGAGACTTTCCGCCGAGCGCCGCGGCTCCCGCGCCGCAGCATCCTCCGCGGACGAGCGCGGCCTCCGGAGCGAGTTCGCGCGCGAAGCGGACCAGGGCTTCGTCGTCGGCGGCCGCGCAGCCGACGAACAGGGCCGTCGGATACGATCCGTCGGCGCGGCCGGGACGGCCGGCGGGGGCGTCGAGCCGCGGCGCCCGTACCTTCGGCCGTCGCGCGCCGCAGGCGCCGCCGAGACGCGCGAGCGCGTCTCGGACCGCCTCGTACGGATCGACGCCCACAGGACAGCGTCCGCTGCAGAGTCGGCAGCGCAGACACGCCTTCAGCGTCTCGCGTACCTCGATCGCAAGAGGCGGACCTTCCGCGAGCGCCGCCGCCGCCAGGCGTACGAAGCCCCGCGGCGAACGCTCCTCCAGCGCGGATGTCGTGAAAAGCGGACAGAAAGGCTGACACTTTCCGCAGCCGTTGCACTCCCGGGCGTCCACTTTCACGGGCGGGTTTCTCCACGACTCGTTCGACCATTATCCCGCCTCGCGGAGTCTATACAAGTGTGCGGCGCGGACGCCGTCGGAGTTTGAAGGAGACGGCGTCCCGCACTATTATTGTTTTTGTACGACGGCCGCCTCGAGTGGAGAGACGACGATGATCGGTCCCCTCAGTCGGCGCGAGACGGAAATAGCGCGAGCGGCGGTGGAGAAGGGCTTCATATCGAGGGAGCAGTTGAAGGAGTGCCTCAGGGAGAAGGCGCGATCGCCCGATCGTCCGCTGGTGGCGATAATGCTGACCAAAGGCTTTCTGGCGGGAGCGCACCTGAGCGAGTTGGTGGAGGTGGACACGGCGTTCGACGAGGCGACGATGAGACACGACGTCACCGAGGGTCGCGGAGCGACGTTGCCGGAGGCCGTTCGAGAGCCCGCGGACGAGACGCACGCCCGCATAGGCCGCTACGAAATTCTCGGCGTGATAGGCGAAGGCGGCATGGGCAAAGTCTACAAGGGATACGACGCGGAGTTGCGGCGACACGTCGCGATCAAGGTGATGCTGCCGGCGATGATGGGCGACGAGGACGCCGTCCGCCGCTTTCTCCTGGAGGCCGAAGCGTCCGCCAAGTTGAGCCATCCGGGCATCATTCCGATCTACGAGATCGGCAGCGAAGGCGGAATGTACTTTTTCGTGATGGAGTACGTGGAAGGGGAGACGCTGGACGCGTACGTGAGGAAGAGACGGCCGAGCAAGACGAAGTTGCTTCGCATCCTGCGGGAGGTCGCCGTGGCCGTGCATCACGCGCACATGAACGGCATAATTCATCGCGACCTCAAGCCCGGCAACATCATCATAGACAGGCGCGGGAGGCCGAGGGTCATGGACTTCGGCCTGGCCAAGCGCATCTCGCCCGACCGCGACGAGACGATGAAGACCAAGGACGGCACGCTGATGGGCACGCCGGAGTACATGTCGCCGGAGCAGGCCGACGGAAGGGTCTCCGAAATGGACGTCCGCAGCGACGTCTATTCGCTGGGCGTGATCATCTACCAGGTGTTCACCGGTCGTCTTCCGTTCACCGGCGGAAGCATACTGGAGATATGCCGCAAGATTTTCTCGGAGGAGCCTCCCCGGCCGCGGTCGCTCGCCCCGGCGATAGACTGGGAACTGGAGACGATAATCCTCAAGGCGATGGAGAAGCGGAAGGAGGACCGCTACGAGAGCGCGAAGGAACTGGCGGAGGAGATCGGCCGCTATCTGCGACGTGAGCCGATAAGGGCCGCGAAGGCGGGCTGGTGGTACTTCGCCAGGAAGCGGTTCATGCGGAACAAACCCTTCTATCTCTCGCTGGCCGGCGGCGTGGGACTGGCGCTTTTTCTGGGCGTGTGGTTCGTCGTGGCGCAGGTGCGGGCGGCGCGGCAGATAAGGAAGGAGCGCGACAACGCCGTCAGACAGGCGGAGGCGGCCGAGAAGCAACGCAGGCTGGCGGAGAAGCAACGCAAGGCGGCCGAGGAACAACGCAGGCTGGCGGAGGCGGCTCGCAACAGAGAGAAGAAGATGCGACAGGAACTGGCCGCGGCGTACGGCGAGAGTCTTTTCCAGCGCGCCTACAATCTGTATCAGCAGAAGCGTTACGAGGAGTCGCTCCGCCTGGCGCTCAAGGCCCACGAGGCGGCGCCTTCGGTGTGGACGCGGTATCTCTGCTCCCTGGCCGCTTTGAAGCGCCACAGACTCGCTCGCACCGTCGCGCTCGCCTTTCCTGCGCGCTCCGCCTGCTTCGTGGGCGACGAGTCGATCTTCGTCCTCTCCGGAGACATGAAAACGAGAACGCCGTGCGTGGTCGATTTGAGGAGCGGCGTCGTGAAGGCGCTGCCGCCGCTTCCTGCGGCGCCGGTCGCCGCCGCGTTCTCCGCGGACGGACGCGACTGCGTCGTCTCGCTCATGAACGCCGGCTGGTGCCTGTACTCGATCCCGCAGAGGCGGATGTTGTGGCGGGCCGCGGGCGTGCGCTCCGGCGGCGGCGCCGCGCTGTGCCCGCGCTACGCGGTGGTCAGAAACACCGAAGTGGTCGTGCTCGACAGGAAGGACGGAAGCGTCGTCGCCCGCAGAAACTTGGGCTGCTCCGGAGACGTGGCGCTTCTGGACGATATGCGCGTGGTCGCCGCTCCCGTTCCGCCCAGCATCCGGGGCGGTCGAAACGACAACAAAATGCTCGGCCACATAAAACTCTTTTCCCTGCCCCATCTGGAAAGTTTGGGCTCCATTCCCGTGGACTATCTGCCTTTCGGACTCGCATCCTCGCCCGAGAGCGACCTGCTGGCGGTCGGCGAGAGCGGCGGCACGATACGCGTCTACGACTGGCGCAGAAAAATCGTGGTGGCCAGACTGTACGCCTCCAGCGGATACATCCTCAGGATGCGGTTCGTCGCAAAAGACCTCTTCGTCGCGCTGGACTCCAACCGCCAGATGACCATCTGGGACACGCGTACGTGGCGGCCGCTGGAGATGGTCCGCGTTCCGCATCTTGCGGTGTTCGGCTTCTGCGCGCGCTCCGACGGAAAGCGTCTGGTCACTCTCGGCAGGCGACCCGGAGTGGCCGTGTACGAGCCGCCGGAGGGCGGCGCGGAACGCGTTTTCGACTACGTCGGCCAGTCGCTTTCGCCGTATGCCTTGAGAGCCGAGGTCTCGCCCGACGGACGTCGCCTGGTCGTGACCGGCACGGACGGCTGCGTCAATCTTTTCGACTTCCGCACGGGCGCGCTCGTCCGGACGCTGAAGGACCCCACGGGCGGCGGCTACAGGTCCCTGACGGCGCTGGCGTTCGCGCCGGGCGGCTCCGTCGTCTACGTCGGCGACTACAAGGGCGCCGTGGTCGCGCTTGAGATACCTTCGCTGCGCGTCCTCTGGCGCAGGGACGGCATCACCGACCGCATGTCGGCCGTGCTTCGAATGATCGTCCGCGGCAAACGTCTGGTCTGCGTGACTCTGGAAGGATGTTTCGTTCTGGACGTCGACGGCGGCGCCACGACGGCGACCCTCAGGGGAAAGACCATGAGTCCGTTCGTGAGAGCGACCTTCGCCGACGATGACACTCTCGTGGTGGCGTTCCCCGGCGAGGGACTGAAGATATACGACGTCTCCACCGGCGAGGCGAAACGCGGCATCGCCGTCGACGCGGCCTCCGACGTCGCGTGCCGGGGCGGATTGTTATACGTGGGCGACAGGGAAGGCGTCGTGAAGGCGATCGACCTCGAGACCGGCGAGACGGTCGCCGAGACGGTTCTCGGTCCGGCGATCGCCGCGCTGCGCGCGTTCGACGGCTTCCTGGCGGTTCTCACCCGCGACGGCGGAATTCGGATGCTGGACGGAAAGACTCTGCGCGAGAGAATGACGCTCTTGAGCGCGCGGGGCGGAACGCCGTTTTTCGGCAGCGACGAAAAAGGACTGCGTTTCGTGCTGCCGGAGTCCCTCACGCCCCACGTTTTCGCGGTGGACTTCAGCGTCGGCGCGCCGCAGAAGTAAGCGTCGCAGGCCGCTTCGGGAGTCGACGCGCCGGAATCCGTTTTTTGTTGACCGTCGTCGTCGGTGCTCTTATCATCCGTCTCTTCGTTTACGATGATGGTCGGCATCCGATGGAGTTCGAGAGAATGGGCAGGGTGACGGTGGTCTTCGACAATTACAAGTCCGACGACAGGATGCAGACGGGCTGGGGTTTCGCCGCGTACGTGGAGGCCAACGGACGTCGCGTGCTTTTCGACACCGGTCCCGGCATGGATCCTTTGAGGAAGAACATGGCGGTGCTCGGGCTGACCTCGGACGACATAGACTCTGTGGTCATAAGCCACCGCCACGCGGACCACGCCGGCGGACTGGGCGCGCTGCCGCGACGCCTGCAGGTGATCGTTCCCGGCAAGGGCGGCATCGGCGGCGGTCAACGCGTGGTGGAGAACCGCGGCGTACAGGACCTCGGCGGCGGAATGCGCGCCGTACTGGTCGGCGGAGTGCTTCCGGAGCAGTTTCTACTGGCGCCCGGCGACGCCCGCACGCTCATACTGTGCGGCTGCGCGCATCCGGGCGTCGGCAAGATGGTGGAGGCCGCGGCGGAACGCGCTCCCGGCGGGAAATATCTTTTGATGGGCGGCTTGCATCTTTCCGGCGCGCCGCAGGACGCGCTGGCCGCGCTCAGCCATCGCCTGCGCGACCTCGGTGTGGAGGCGGTGGCTCCGTGTCACTGCTCCGGTCAGGAGGCACGTGATGCGTTCTCCAGGTTCTTCGGCGAGGGCTTCATCAGCGCCGCCGCCGGAAGCGTGGTGGAGTTCTGACGGCGGAAGCGCCTATTCGGAAGCGGTGCTGTCGCGTTTCTTCGAGCCGCGCCGCCTCGGTCCGCCGCCGAAGGCGGACGTCGTGGCGACGGTGAGCGGCGCCGGCTGCGGAGACGTGGTGCGGATGTGGTTGCGGGTGGTCTCCGACGAAGTGAGAGCGGCGCGACACAAGGTACGCGGATGTCCCGCGCTGGTCGCCTCGGCCGACTACCTCTGCGAGAGCGTCGAAGGATTGGATCTGGACGCCGCCGTCGAGATGAACGGCGAGAGAGTGGCCGACGCTCTCGGCCTGGTCGGCGGCAAACGGCATTGCGCTTATCTGGCGGCGGCCGCTCTCCGTCGCGCCGTCTGGAAACTCGTTCTGTGAGCGGCGCGCCGTTCCGCCGGACGGTCTATCTCCGCAAGGACGGCGGCGACGAGTTCTGCTCCGGGACGGCGCTGCCGGAATCGGACGTTTCGGGACCTCGGGCCGCGAAGCGGCCGACCAACCGTCTGATGTGATTCGGCGTCTCCGGGGGTGTTTCTGTTAGTAGAACTCGGACTCGGTGTATTCGCCGAAGACGGAGGCCAGCGTTTCGCAGATTTCGCCGACCGTGGCGCCGGCCTCGACGGCCTCCACGAAACGCGGCATGAGAGGCGCGTTCTCGTCCGCCGCCGCGGCCGCGACCGCATCGAGCGCGCGCGCGCATCGCGCCGCGTCGCGCTCCTTCCGCCAGCGCGCGAGAAACTCGCTTCGCCGTCGCGACAGTCGCGGATCCACCTTCAGCAGCCATTCCGGCTCCTTCTCGTCGCGCTCCTTGAACATGTTGACTCCGACCACAGGAATCGCGCCGGTCTCGACTCCTTTCTGGTAGGTGTAGGCGGACTCCTGGATTTCGCGTTGCATGAAGCCGCTTTTGACGGCGGCGGCCGCGCCGCCCATCTCGTCGATGCGCTTCATGTACTCGACCGCCTTCTCCTCTATCCGGTCGGTCAGATACTCGATGAACGGCGCGCCTCCGAGCGGGTCTATCACGTCGCCGACCCCGAATTCGTACGCGAGTATCTGTTGCGTCCGCAGCGCGATGCGCACCGAGTCCTCCGACGGCAGCGCCATGGCTTCGTCGCGGGAGTTGGTGTGCAGCGATTGCGTTCCGCCGAGGACGGCGGCCAGCGCCTGCATCGCGACGCGGACGACGTTGTTCTCGAACTGCTGCGCGGTGAGTGTGCAGCCGGCGGTCTGCGTGTGGAAGCGGAGGCGCATGGAGGCGGGCTTCTTCGCGCCGAAGCGCTCCCGCATTATCCGCGCCCACAGGCGTCGCGCCGCGCGGAACTTCGCCACCTCCTCGAAGAAGTTGTTGTGACTGCCGAAGAAGAACGACAGCCGTCGCGCGAAGGCGTCCACGTCCAGTCCCGCGCGGATCGCCGCCTCCACGTAAGCGACGCCGTCGGCCAGCGTGAACGCGACCTCCTGCACCGCGGTCGAGCCGGCCTCGCGGATGTGGTAGCCGGAGATGGAGATGGTGTTCCATCGCGGCAGATGGTCCTTGCAGTAGGCGAAGATGTCGGTCACGAGCCGCATGGACGGCTCGACCGGAAAGCGGAACGTCCCCCGCGCCACGTACTCCTTCAGAATGTCGTTCTGAACGGTGCCGCGCAGGGCGGAGACCTCGGCTCCCTGTTTCCTGGCGACCGCGATGTACATCGCCAGTATCACCGGCGCCGTCGCGTTTATCGTCATGCTGGTCGACACCTTCTCCAGCGGAATGCCGTCGAACAATTTTTCCATGTCCGCCAGACACGAAATGGAGACCCCCACCTTCCCCACCTCGCCGACCGCCATCGGATGATCGCTGTCGTAGCCGACCTGCGTCGGCAGGTCGAACGCCACGGAAAGACCGGTCTGGCCCGCCTCCAGCAGGTATTTGAAACGACGGTTGGTCTCCTCCGGACTGGCGTATCCGGAGTACTGCCGCATCGTCCAGAAACGCGCCCGGTACATCGTCGGCTGCACGCCTCTTGTGAACGGATATTCACCGGGCCAGCCTATGTCGCGCTCCCAATCGACTCCGGCCGTGTCTTCCGGTGAATACGTCCGTTGGAGAGGTATTCCCGAAAGCGTCTCGAAGGACTCTTTGCGTTCCGGAAACTTCTCCAGGACCGGCTTCACCGTTCTTTCCACCCATTCGGCGTATCCGCTCATCCGCGGCTCCTCCACGTTTTGCGTCACCGGACTTTGTCCCTCCGCGGCTCATCGCGCGCCTGCGGGCCGCCATTTGCCCTTGCTCCGTACGAGGACGTATGTGACCACACGGGAGTTCGTTCTTCCTCTCACGTCGGCGGTGATGCGGAGACGCACCTCCGCGGTTTTACCGCCGTCGGAGTATTCCGTGTTGATGACGTCCCACGAGGCGTCGGCGCCGCTGCTCCGCATGGCGGCGCCCATCAGGTTCGCGACGCTTTTCAACGCTTCCGCCTCCTCGCTGGAGCCTCCGTAGTAGTCGGTCAGTTCGTCGGCCGCTTCCGAACTGCCGGTTCCGAAGGCGAGCAGGCGATCGACCACCCACGCCGGACTGCCGTGACGGTAGTCGCCGCCGCCGGAGGAGGCGAGCGCGACCACTATGATTATGACGAGCAGGATTGCGCCGCCGACGCCGAGCAGGATCGGCGTCGAACTCTTCTTGCTTCGCGGCGCCCAACCGCCGCGCTCGCCGTAGCGGTCGTCTCCCGGCGCGCCGTAGGCGCGGGCGTCGCGGCCGCCGAAGCGTCCTCCTCTCGTCGGAGGTCGTACGACGCCGCGTCCGGGTCTGCGTCCCACCGGCAGTTCTTCCGTGTCGAGGTCCTCGACGGCGTGCACCGCTTCGGGATCGGTCGGCGGCGCGGGAGTCTCGTCGCGTTCGGCTCGCCGTTCCGGTCCGCGTGTGGGCGGTCGTCGACGGGAGGCGGGTCTGCGGCGTGCGCCGCGACCGGTGTGGGCGCTTCTGCGCGTCGGCGCGTCGGCGGACTCGGTTCGACCCATGCCGCTCAGAATCTGACGACTCCCCGGAATCATCGGAACGCCCGGCCCGTGACGGTATCTCGGCGTTCCCGACGCATCTCTTCCGTAGCGCGATCTTCCCGCTCCCGGGCGGCGAGACGGTCTGCGGGGTCGTGCCGCCATCTCCGTCTCCTTAATTCACGGTTCCGCGCCCCGGTCGGCTCGTCGACTCCGTTCGGGCCTCAGACCACCGACTTCTCCCGCACGAATTCGCCGCGCTCGAAACGGTCGGCGCTGTAATCCTCTATCGACAAAGTCCTGGCTCTTCCGTGCGTCAGAAGTTCGGCCATCAACAGTCCCACCGCCGGCGCTATCATGAAGCCGTGTCCGCTGAAGCCGCAGGCGCAGAAGAAGTTGTCGTACTCGCCCACCCGCCCCAGTATCGGCTGAGCGTCGGGCGTCATCGAGTACAGGCCGGCCCACTGACGCACCACCGCCACGTCCGCGAGAGCCGGACAGTGGTAGATCAGTTTACGGGAGATCTCCACGATGAAGCGCCACGAGTTCTTCGTGTTGAACGACGGAGGTTCGTCCTCGTCGGTCTGGCCGGCGAGTATTCCGCCCTCCTCCGCCTGGCAGAAGTAGAGATTGTGGTGCAGGTCTATGACCATCGGTCTGTGGAAGATCTCCAGCGGTTCTGTGACCATTATCTGATGGCGGTACGGCTTGAGCGGGATTTTCGCGCCGACCATCTCGCAGACCGCCGCGGCCCAGCCGCCCGCCGCGTTCAGCACCGCTCCGCAGGCGATTCTCGTTCCGTCCCTGAGTAACGCGGCCGTCACCCGCGGTCCCGACGTCTCGAAGCCCGTCACCTCCGCGCGGAGGCGTATCTCGACGCCGGCCTTCTCCGCCGCGTCCGCGTAGCCCTTGGTCACCAGGAAAGGATTGGCGACGCCGTCGGTCGGACAGTAGGCCGCCGTCAACATGCCGGCGGTGTTCACCGCCGGTGTGATCTCACGCGCCTGCTCCGGCGACACCAACTCCACAGGAACGCCGTGCCGCTTCTGCAGGGCCGCGTTCTTCTTGAACTGCTCCGCCTCCTCCCGACTGTAGGCCGGCAGCAGATAGCCGCCCTGGCGGAACTGGATGTCCTGTCCCGTCATGTTCTTGAAATTCTCGAACTCGCTGATGGAGTGCTGCGCCAAGCGTATGTTGCCGGGAGTGGACCACTGCGCGCGGATGCCGCCGCCGCAGCGGCCGGTCGCGCCCGCCGCGGGAAAGTCCCTCTCCAGCAGCAGCACTTTCTTCCGACCCGACTCCGCCAGGTGGAACGCGGTGGAGAAGCCCACGACTCCGCCGCCGACTATGAGCACGTCGTAGCCGCTCACGCTTCGCTCCTCGTGCGTCGGGGGGGATTTTACCGGTCCTGTGATTCGCGTTCAAGTCCGCGTCGCCGCGCCGGAGCGGACGGGACGCCGCTCAGGTCTGCCAGCGACGGCGCAGGTAGCGCACGTAGAGCGCCGCCGCCGGGTTGTGTCCTGTGACGCGGTCCTTCGCGACGAGGGTGACCACCGGCGCTTCGGACGCCGCGCAGAAGGCCGCGTCGTGCCCCACACACAGACCGACCGCGAAGTTCAGTTCGCAGCCTTCGCGGTTCAGCACCTCCGCCTGCCCCAGCGGATTGCACATGCTTTCGTGCGGCGCTTCTTTTCTTATCTGCGGGAGACCGAACTCGCTTTTGGCGATGCCGCAGCACTTGCAGCAGACGGAGTGGACGCGGACGCCCTCCGACGAGAGCGCCTCCACCACGATCGCCGCCTCCGCGGCCATGCCCACGCAGAAGGCCACGCCGACGGTTTTGTAGCCGGCGCGGCGTATCAGTTCCTGCGCTTCCTCCAGACGCGTTTTCTGACAGTAGAACAGCGCCTCTATCTCGCTGGCGGCGCGATACAGTCGCATCAGTTCTCCGTCGTAGCGCTTCAGTATCTCCCCGCGCAGACCGAAACAGTCGCGCCCCTCCGCGCACTTCTTGTCCTCGCAGTCCGCGCATTCTGCCAAGGTGCGTTCCTCCATCACTGCCGTCGACAAGGATACGCTCGGCGGAGCCTCGTTCAAGTCGTTTCGTTTGTCGACGCCGACGACGCTGTTATAATCCGTCCGCGACTGTTGAGGACGCGCGGGTGGAGCGGGACGGAAGACCCGGCGCGGCGCTGGCGGCGATCTGGATCGCGCTGTTTCTGACCGGCCTGGCGGCGGAGTTCGCCGCGGTCGGCAAAGCGAGGAAGACGCCGAATCGTGTGAGCGCCCTCGTCGACCGCGTCGCTCCGGAGATGCTCGAGCGCGAGCGTCGCGGCGCGGAGCGTCCGGACACGCGTCAGACGGCCGCTTTCGCGCTGCTGTCGCTCACGATGGTGGTGGGTCTTGTGGCGGTGGGCATGGCGGTGTACCGCCGCGCCAGGGGCTCGTCCGTTCTCGAGAGCACGGGAGGTCCCGCGGCCGCATGGTCGGTGTCCGGCCTCATCACGCTGGGCGCGGGTTTCGTTTTCGCGCGCGGCGTGGGCCTGTTCTTCACGTACTCGTGGGCGGAGCGCGCGGGCGGTGTGGGCCCGCGACAGTTGCTCGTCGGCGGCATGGCGGTCAATCTGCTGCTGGTCGCGGTTCCCGTAGTCGTGTTGTCGGTGGTTTCGGGCGCGCGCGCGCGCGCCTTCGGCCTCCGTTTCCGGCCTTTTCATCTGCTGCAGGGGCTTCACGTCTTCCTGATCGCGACGCCGGTGGTGTATCTGCTCCATCTGATGTGGAGCCGTTTCGCCGGTGATCCGCATCAGCAGAACCCCGTGGACTACATTTTCTACGCGGCCTGGCGCGGCTATCTGCCGACCTCGACGCTCGTCCTGGCGCTCGTCTCCGCTCTCGTGGTCGCGCCGCTGGCCGAGGAGTTCTTCTTCCGGGTGCTTTTCTACGGCGGTCTTCGACGCGTCGTCGGTGTCGCTCCCGCCATGATCGCCGCTTCGTTCGTCTTCGCGGTTCTGCACTCCTTCGCGTCGACGGTGCCCGTCTTCGCTCTGGGACTGCTGCTGTGCTATCTTTACGAGCGCACCGGCTCCTTCTGGGCGGTCGCTTTCGCGCACTTCCTCAACAACGCGTTCACACTCGCGCTGCTGTATCTTCTCTTCTGCTGAGGACGGTCGCGTCGGAGTCGCAGGCGGATCGGCGCGCGACGGTCGCGTTAAGGAGCGGTTCGGGCCTCGGCCTGGATTATGGCGCCGTAGGAGTAGACGGTCGCCGAGTTGGAACGCGCGTGCAGCAGGGCGATCTCGGAGGCCTCTATGAGACCGGCGGCGAACGGACTGTGCGACGGATAAATCGCGACGCCGCAGGCGGTCTCCGGCGAAACGCCGTACTCCCGCTGAAAATGCGAGTCCAGCATTTCGCAGAGACGCCGACCGGCGGCCAGCGCGCCTTCCTCGCCGGTGTGCGGCATCCCTGTGGAGACGTTTTCGCCGCACGGAACCGCGAAGTCCACCTGTCGCACGTGCTGAAGAATGGTCGCGACGACGATCTTACGCCGGTCGGCGACCGCATCCCACATGCCGCCGAAGGTGAGAATGCTGAACTCGCCTCCGTAGCGGTCGACGCGGTTTATCTCGTCGTTGAGCCGCGCGTGCAGGCGACTGAACGACTCGAACCACGCCGTATTGGAGCGTCCGGGATGGACGGGCAGTCCGGCGCAGAGGAGTCTGTTCTCGATGGTGAGCGCCAGTATGGAGGCGACTTCCGTGAGAACGGCCAGCGCCTCGGGGTCGGGCGGGAATTTCTCCTCGGTCACGAGAGAGAGCGCGCCCATGAGTCTGCCGTGGCCGGCCAGCGGCAGATGCAGTCGCTTCGCGTCGGCGTCCTCGTCCACCAGCGGCTCGTCGCGACCGGCCTCCATCAACTCCAGCGGCGCTTCTATGCCGTCGCTTCCGCCCTCGCTGCAGCGGGCGACGTCGCGTCGACTGCCGGGATCGAACAGCCTCACCGTCGCGCCTGTTATGCCTTCCTGCCGGCAGAGACCGCGACAGACCGTCTGCAGGACCGGTTCGAGTTCCTCGGAAGTGGTGGCCATGTTGAGCAGGAGCGCGCGTGTCCGACGCAGGGCGTCCATACGTTCGTTCCTTCCGGTGGCTGTTCGTCCCAATTATACCCCGGCGCGTCGTTTCTGTCAAATGAGCGCGGGCGCGTCACGCGAGGCGTCCGTTGCGGCCGACGCTCCGGCGCGGCGGTTGACAGACGGCTTTCGTCCGCGGATAATGCTTCGCGCTTCTTTGAAGGGGGGCGGTTTGGAACTGGTGGTTCAATTTCTCAAAAACACGGGCGTCTACAACGTTTCGTGGCAGAACGTGGTGATGTTCGCGGTCGGCGCGTTGTTCATCTATCTCGCCATCCGCAAGAACATGGAGCCGTATGAACTGCTTCCGATCGGCATCGGCGTGATCCTGGGCAATCTGCCGCTCGCGCGTCTGATGACCTTCTCGACGGAGATACAGCAGTCGGGCATTCTGGGCGTGATTTTCCATCACATGCTGTACTTTCACAATCTGCTGCCGCCGGTGATATTCATGTGTCTGGGCGCGATGACCGACTTCGGTCCGCTGATCGCGAATCCGAAGACGCTTCTTCTGGGCGCGGCGGCGCAGGTGGGCATATACGCCACGTTCTGGGGCGGACTGCTGATGGGCTTCGACGTGCAGGAGGCCGCCTCGATAGGGATAATAGGCGGCGCGGACGGTCCGACGACGATATACACGTCGGCGCGACTTGCGCATCACCTGCTGGGCATCACGGCGGTCGCGGCCTACACGTACATGGCGCTGGTGCCGTTCATACAGCCGCCGATAATGAAGGCGCTGACCACCCGCGACGAGCGCAGGATAGTGATGAAGCAGTTGAGGTCGGTGTCGCGGGTGGAGAAAGTGGTGTTTCCGGTGATGGCGTCGATTGTGATCATTTTACTTGTGCCGCTGTCTGCGCCGCTCATCGGCATGTTCATGGTGGGCAATCTGCTGCGCGAGTCCGGAGTGGTGCCGCGCCTGATGGACGCCGCTCAGAACGAGTTGATGAACATCGTGACCATATTCCTGATGCTGTGCATCGGCGCGTGGATGAGCGCCGAGAACGTCTTTCATCTGCGCACGGTGAAGATACTCGGACTGGGATTCGCGGCGTTCGCGGTCGGCAGCGCCAGCGGCATACTGTTCGCGAAGTTCATGAATCTGTTTGTGAAGGAGAAAGTGAACCCGCTGATAGGCTCGGCCGGCGTTTCCGCGGTGCCGATGGCGGCGCGGATCTCCCAGCACATGGGCCAGAAAGCCGATCCGCGCAACTTCTTGCTGATGCACGCGATGGGGCCGAACGTCGCGGGCGTGATAGGCTCCGCGGTGGCGGCCGGAATCTTTCTCTCCATTCTGGGATAGGCCGTCCTCGGCGGTGGCATGGCCACTCCAGTAGCAGTGGCGTTACGGCGGGTCGGCCGGGTGGGTGGCGGAAACACTCCAGGAGCGGGGCGGCGTAGGGAGGAGAAGGGTGCTGCTTCTGGCGACGAGCGACCTGCATTACCGCAGTCACGAGGGTCGCGCCGCGGAACTGACGGAGGCGGCGCGACGCGTTCGTTTCGACTGTTTCGTCTTCGCCGGCGATCTCTCCTCCGGTCCGCCGGAGAAGTATCGCGGAGCGCTGGCGTGCTTCGGTCGTCTTTCGCAGCCGAAGATCGCGGTCCTCGGCAATCACGATCTCTGGGTCGACCACGACGGCGACAGCGAGAGCCGGTTCGGCGTTCTCACGCCGGTCTTCGAGGAGTTCGGCTTCAGCGTCCTGGACGCGGCGCCCGCGCTGATCGACGGCGTGGCGTTCGTCGGCGGCGTGGGCTGGTACGACTACTCGTTTCGCGCGCGCGACCCGTCTTTCGCGGAGTGGGTGCTGGTGCGGCGCGGCGACGGCTCTTTCTGTCGATGGAGCGAGTTGGCGGACGAGGACTACGCCGACAAACGACTGACCTACATCGACCTGCGCGGGCGTTCCGGCGGTCCGGGTCGTTCGGAAGTGACGCTGAAAGGCTCTCAGTGGATGGACAGGCACTACATCAGGTGGCGCTACTCCGACGCGGAGTTCACCGAGCGCTGCCTTCGCCGCCTGAGAGCGGACATCGAGCGCGTGCGGCGGAGCGCGGACGAGATCGTCTGCGTCCTGCACCATGTGCCTTTTCGGGAGTTGGTGGTGACGAAAGGCGAGCCGGCCTGGGACTTCGCGAACGCGTTCGTCGGCTCCGGGCGTTTCGGGCGTCTGCTTCTGGAGTACTCCGAGGTGCGGACGGTGATCTGCGGCCACACACACGCCCCGCGCGGGGCGCTTGTGGGGCATATCCACGCGTTCGACGTCTCGGACCGTTCCGGCGGCGCGCTTTATCTTGTGGACACGGAGGCGGGCACATGCGAACGCGTTTTTCGTTGACGGCGCTTGCGACGCTCGCGGCCGCGACCGCGGTCTGCGGCTGCGCGCGATGGCGCGTCCGTCCGGTGCGCACGGACGTGATGCGACTGGTTCTGCCGGCGGACGCCGACGGCGCGGTCGCGCGGATGGTGGACGACGAGCACGGATTCGCACTGGCCAGGAGCGCTTCCGGCTGGCGCGTCGCGAGATTCGATTTCGAGAAGGGGGGCGTTCTCCGGCCGAAATGGGAGGCGCTGGACGCCTCCGCCGGCGAGACGGCGGTCGCCGCGGGTCGCGGCGTGGTGGTCGGACGCATGGGCGCATTTTATCCGAGAGGCGCTCGTCCGGCTTTCCGGCCCGGACGACTTCGTTACATAAGGCTGCTCGGCGAGCCGCTGACGGTGGAGTTGCCCTCGCTGCTGCAGCACATTGTGGACACCGGTCGGACGCTGATAGCGTGGGCGGTCGAGGCGCGTGTCAGGGGCCCCGACGATCCGGAGGTGATCGGCGTTCGCACGGAACTTCTGGTGCACGACGGTCGATGGCGATGCGTATGGCGGCACGGCGGCCTCGGACCGGTGGACCTGAGCGTCGCGGCCGGTCTGGTTTTCGCGGTGATGCGTCCCGTCGAGAGAGGCGCGTCATGGCCGGCCGTGATGACGGTGATGCTGCCGGACGGTCGCGGCGCGCCGATACGTCTGCCGGAGGACGCGGCGCCGCTCGTGGCGGCGGCCGGCGACCGTCACGTGGTGGTGGCGCGACGCGACGGCGAAGCGCTGCGCTTCTACGTCGTGGAGGTGAGCGGCGGCGTCGCCGCGGCGGCCGCGGCCGTGAAGGCGGCGCTGGAGAACGAAAGCGAGTCGCTGCTCGTCCCTCCCGCCAGAGGCACGCCGCTGGTGCCGTTCCACGGCGACGACTGCGCGCTGCTGATCCGTCTCGTCCTTCGCGGCCGTCGCGCCGTTCCCGAGGCGCTTTTCTGCTTCCGGGGCCGCGTGGAAGGACCGCTGTCGTTTCCGCGTTCCAGACCCGCCGGACTGACCGGGAGACACATGTTCGTCCAGGAGGTCTCCGGACGCGTACTGATGCTCGAGCGTATGCGGGTCTCCGACATGCTGCCGCAGCACGCCTCCGGAGTCGTTCCGCCTCAGAGTCGGTAGTCCGCCGGGTCGAAGACGCGTTTGATCACGTGTGCGAGGCGCGGAGTTTCGTCTCCGCGACGCAACTCCAGGGTGACTTCTTCGCCCTCCTTCGCGTCGGAGTAACGCGTCACGATCTCCAGCGCGGTCGTGAGGGCCTCCGAGGTCTGCGGGCCGAACATCAAGGCCACCGGTCCCACCACGCTGACCGGCTCGATGCGAAGCGCCGCCGTCGGACGTCCCGCGTCGAGACGGCCGTTCTCCTCCTCGCAGCGGCCGACTATGAGACGAGCCTTGCCGGACAGGCGGAAGAAACGGCCGCAGGCGAGCAACTCGAACTCCGCGGACGACGAGTAGCCGTCGCGCAGCAGAAGTTTGACGCGCTTGGCGTAGTTGGCGTCGGTCAGGCGACATCCTCCGGCGGGCTGCGGCGCGTCTTTTATTCCGAACTCCTCCGCCAAGGCGATCTGGCGTCTTCGCGAGCGGCCGCGGATGTCCAGCAGCCGCTCGCGGTCCACCACGCCGGAGGTCTCGGGAATCGTGGGCTTGAGCAGTTTCGCCGAAAGCGGCCGCAGCACGAATCCCTCCAGGCCCGCCTCGCGCTCGGTCAGCGGCAGCAGGTGAATGAACTGCGTCATCGGCCGCTGTCCCGCGACTTCTCCTGTGGAGACGAAATCCGCGCCGGTCTCGCGCATCATGCGACCCGCTTCTCTCAGCATCGTTATCCGACAGTCCATGCAGGGATTCATGGCGCTGCCGTAGCCGTGGCGCGGCGCCTTCACCACCTCTATCATCCGCTCGGTCAGGTCGATCCGGACGGGTTCGACGCCCGCGCGCGCGCCCGCGCGCCGCGGCGGAAAAAACACCGAATAATACGTCACAGGCAGCACTTCCACGCCGAGCGACTCGAGAAGCCTCAGCGAGACGATCGAGTCCAGTCCGCCGGAGAACAGATGAACGCATCTGGCCACGTCGTCGTCGCTCCATGAGGTCGAACGAGAGTTTAAGCCGCTTCGGGTCCGCGGTGCAAGGACGCGTCGCGAAAACCGGAGCGCCGCCCGTCGCCTCTTTGACGGCGT
>CAYPNR010000030.1:0-7863 GCA_964412125.1 uncultured Planctomycetota bacterium
CGTCGCTCAACTCCTGCGCGGCCATCTTCTCGTGAATCGGACGGATGTCGTGCTGTTTGGCGAATCGTTCGGACTCGCGACGGGCCACGCCGGCCAGCCAGGACGCCAGATCCGTGCCCTCCTTCACCCGGCGGAGTTCCTCGCCGGCCTTGACCATCGCCACGCGCACCGCGGTCTTCGCCAGTTCCGGATCCAGAACCGTGCTCAGCACGATCGCCTCGAACAGACCGGCGTATCGCTCGAGTATCCATTTGACCGCGGCGAGATCGCCGGTCCTCGCGCGCTTCATGATCTCTTTCTCGTCCATCCGCCCTCTCCAATTCTTGACTTGCCCGCCGCGATTGTATATATCTTTTCCCCGTCCGTCAAGTGTTTTCAGGAGGGTTATCCGTGCGGCTCCTGTTCATAGGTACGCCCGCCTGCTCCGCAGTCATGCTCGAGCGACTCGTCTCGGAAGGACTCGACGTGGTCGCGGCGGTGACGCGTCCCGCACGTCCCCGGGGCCGCGGTCTTCACGCTCATCCTTCGCCCGTCGCCGAGACCGCCGGCAAACTCGGCGTTCCGGTGCACACGCCCGCGCGACTCACCTTTCACGCCTTCGGCGAAGTGATTCGCGCCAGAACACCCGATCTCGCGCTCATCTTCGCCTTCGGCGAGATACTCTCCGAGGACGTCGTCGCCGCGATGCCCATACTGAACGTTCATCTTTCGCTTCTGCCGCGCTGGCGCGGGCCCGCGCCGGTGGTCCACACCATCCTCGCCGGCGACGCCGTCACAGGCGTCACACTGCAGCGCGTCGTCTACGAAGTGGACGCAGGCGACGTACTCGCGCAGAGGGAGCACGTCCTCTCCGGACGCGAGACGGCGGGCGAACTGGAGCGGACGCTCACGGGGCTCGGCGCGGAACTGGTCGTGGAGGTGCTGCGCGAGCATCGCTTCGCCGCGCGACCGCAGACCGGAGAGGTCACCACGGCGCCGAAGATACGGACGCGCGACGCGCGTCTGGACTGGAGCGCCTCCGCCGACGAACTCGACCGGCGCGTACGCGCGTTCAATCCGAAGCCGGGCGCGCACACCATGCTCCGCCTGCCGGACGGCCGCCGAACACGTATGCGCATCCTCTACTGTGAGCCGACGGACGAGGATCTGGAGCCGGGACGTCTCGTTCCGCGCGGCGAGGAGGTGATCGCGGGCTGCGGAGACGGCGCTCTCAAACTGCTCGAGGTCCAGCCCGCCGGCAAACGAGTCCTGTCCTCCGCCGAGTTCGTCCACGGCTATCTCCGCCGCGAGGAAGCCCGTCTTGAGTAGTCCGCGTCGCAGAGCGCCGAACGTAAAGGTCGGCCGCGGCGCTACGACCGTCGCGCTTCTCGGTTACAGAAAGAATCGAGGCTCCTTACGTGCGCTGGCGTGCGCGGCCGAAGCGGCGGCGGAGAGCGGAGGCGAACCGCCGGAAATCCTGTTTCTGCGGAAGAGCGCGGACCTCGACGAACTCGATCCGAAGCCGCCGCCTGTGTTTCTGATCTCCGCGATGTCCACGCAGCACGAGGAGGTCGCGGGCGCCGTGGAGGCGCTCAAGAGGCGTTTTCCGGGCGCCTACGTCGCCGCCGGCGGCCCTCACGCGGCGGCCCTGCCCGAGACGATGCTGGAGGTCGGCGCCGACGCGGTATGCCTGGGCGAAGGCGAAGAACAGACGTTTGCGTTTCTGCAGGCGCTCGGAGGCGGCGCCTCGCCCGCACAGGCGGCCGCGCTCGCAGGCTTTCGGACGACGGACACCGAAGGCGAGCGCCCTGCCCCGACGACGCTCGAAGCATGGCCGGCGGTCAGCGTCCGTTTCTCCGCTTTCGGACCGATAGAGATAACCCGCGGCTGTCCCAACCGCTGCCTGTTCTGTCAGACGCCGCGCCTGTTCGGACCGGTGCGTCACCGTCCGCTCGAGAGCGTCCTCGCGGCGGCCGATGAGATGCTTTCGCGGGGGATGCGCGACGTGCGGTGTCTGGCGCCGAACGCCCTCGCCTACGGCTCGCGCGACGCGCGCGAGCCGAACACGAACGCGCTGGAGACGCTGTTGTCCTCGCTGCGTCGGCTCGTGGAGCGCCGTAACGGGCGCCTCTTCTTCGGCACCTTTCCCTCGGAGGTGCGTCCGGAGTTCGTCCGCGCGGATACGCTCCGCATACTGGCGCGTCACGTCCACAATCGCCGCTTGGTGATCGGCGTCCAGTCCGGCTCCGATGAGACGCTACGGCGACTGCGGCGGGGCCACACCGCGACGGAGGCGTTCGAAGCGGTGCGTCTCGCCCTCGAGGCGGGCTTTCGGGTCGAGGCGGACTTCATATTCGGATTTCCCGAGGAACTGGAGCCGCCCGAGGCCCTTGCGGAAAGCGTCTCGTTCGCGGAGCGCGTGGCCGAACTCGGCGCGCGTATCCACGCTCACTGGTTCATGCCGCTTCCCGGAACGCCGCTGGCCGGCGTCGCGCCGCTTGAGCCGCCGCAGAAACTCCATGAGCGTCTGCTTCGCCTTCTCGGCCGCGCGGGCTCCGGCCAGTGGGAGCGTCAGAGGCGCTCGACGCGCGCCCTGCTCCGACTCGCGCGGCGCCGCCGCGACCGACCGGAGCGGTCGACGACGGAAAAGTATTGACATTCGTTTCGCATGCGGGTTGAATGATTCCGGTGCGTGGGCGCCGCGTATGTTGGCGCTCTTTTTGTTGTGCGGGGATGGTCCGATGAACGGCGAACTCTTGCGCATAGTCGAGGCGATACATCGCGACAAGAATCTCGAAAAGGAAGTGATTTTTCAGGGAATAGAAGGCGCGATGCTGGCCGCCGCGAAGCGGCGCTTCGGCGAGGAGCGCGAAATCACCGTCTCGGTCGACAGAGAGACCGGGAAAATCGACGCGACCATGGACGGACAGCCGCTCAAGCCTCAGGAACTCGGCCGTATAGCCGCGCACATCGCCAAGCAACTCATCACCCAAAAAATACGCGAAGCGGAGTCCGACGTGCTCTACGAGGAGTTCAGGCCACTGGTCGGACGACTCATGCGCGGAACGGTGCAGCGAATAGAACGCGGAAACGTCATAGTCGCACTGGAGAAGACCGAAGGCGTTCTTTCGTCGCGGGAGCGTATACCCGGCGAGAACTACCGGCCCGGCCAGACGCTTCGCTTTCTGGTCAAGGACGTCACCAGGACCGGCCAGAAGGTGCGTGTGGAGTTGACGAGGCTGGGCGAGGAGTTTCTGGACGCGCTCTTCTACGAGGAGGTGCCGGAACTCAAGGACGGACTGGTGGAGGTGGTGCGGATAGCGCGCGACGCGGGTCACAGGAGCAAGGTGGCGGTTCGCTCGCTCGACCCGAGGGTGGACGCCGTGGGCACCTGCGTCGGCGTCAAAGGCGCACGCATCCGGGCGGTCGTGGACGAATTGGCGGGCGAAAGAATCGACATCGTCGGCTACAGCGACGACCCGGAAGAGTACGTGGTCAGGGCGTTGAAGTTGGACGGGCCGCTCGGCGTGGCGGTGGACGGAGAGCACAAAGTGGCCTACGTAACGGTGCCGCAGGAGAGGTTGAGCGTGGCGATAGGCAGACACGGCCAGAACGTACGTCTGGCCTCGGAGTTGACCGGCTGGCAGATAGAGATAGCGCCGGAGGAGGTCGAACTGGACATACCCGGCGTTCCGGCCGAGGCTCTGGAGAGCCTGCGCGCGGCGGGATACGAGACCATGGAGGATCTGAAGCAGGCGGACGTCGAGGACCTGACGGAGGCGGAAGGCGTGACGGAAGAGATGGCGCGTAAACTGAAGGAGTACGTGGCCGGAGTGGAGGAACGCTTGCTGTTCGGAGAGGAGACGGAGGAGGCGGAGGCGGAATGACGGAGAAGGGAAAGGACAGGACGGAGAAGGACGAAAAGAAGAAAAGCGCCAAGAAGAGCAAGGACGGTATGCAGTTGTACGAACTGGCCAAGGAACTCGGCCTGACCAGCAGGAAACTGCGTTCGTTCTTCGTCTCCAAGCGGGTCAGGATTCCGGAGAAGCAGTACACGTTCATACGGCTGACGCCGTCGCAGGTGGAGATGGCGCGGGACGTCTTCATCCGCCGCCACATGGTGATGCGACGGCCGTTCCGCGCGCGCCGTGAACAGAAGGAAGTGGCGGAGGAGCGGCTCGGCATCAAACGTCCGGAGCGACGTCCGCGACCGCCGTATCGACCTTCCGGTCCGCGTCGCGACGGTCGTGCGCAGCCGCCCGGCGCGCCGCCGCGGACGCCGGATACGCGGCGTCCCGGACCGCCGCCGAGGCGTCGTGGAGAGGAGCCCGTCAGAGCCGACGTGCCGCCGCCGCCGAAGGAGCCGCCGAGGCGCCGCGTCGGCGAACGGAAGCCCGTCTCCAAGGAAACCAAAATGGAGATCCGCGCGCGCAAACGCCTGCTGCGGATGAAACGCGAAGGTCTCCAGAAAGTCGACGTGGAAAGCGAACTCTACGAAGGACCGATTCGAGCGCAGGGCACGATCGCCAAAAGCGTCAGGGAGAAGCCCCGTCACGTGCCGCAGAGAGTGAAGCGTCCCGAGCATCTCGAACTCGAGCCGCCGGTGACGATACGCGAGTTCAGCGCCGCGCTCGGCGTCAAGGCGGCGGAGATCATACGCAAGTTGATGCAGAAGGGCATGCGCATCGCCATAAACGACGCCATTCCGGACGAGCACGTCGTGGAACTGGCCCTCGAGTACGGAACCGATCTCGTTCTCAAGCGCACGGATCACGCCGAGCAGGCGATCGAGGAACTCGAACGGGGACCCGGCGACGCCAAGGAACTGGCGCCCCGTCCGCCGATAGTCGCCTTCCTCGGCCACGTCGATCACGGCAAGACGTCGCTTCTCGATCGCATCCGCGGCACCGATGTCGCCGGAGGCGAGGCGGGCGGCATAACGCAGCACATCTCCGCCTGTCAGGTGAACACTCGTTACGGACCCATATCGTTTGTGGACACGCCGGGACACGAAGCGTTCACGGCGCTGCGCGCGCGCGGCGCGCAGGTGACCGACATGGTCGTTCTGGTGGTCGCGGCCGACGACGGCGTAATGCCGCAGACCGAAGAGGCGTACTCGCACGCCAAGGCCGCGGAGGTACCGGTGCTGGTCGCGCTCAACAAGGTGGACAAGCCGAACGCCGACAGGCTGCGCGCCAAACGTCAGTTGGGCGAACTCGGCCTGGTCACCGAAGAGTGGGGCGGCGACACGATCGTGGTCGAGTGCTCGGCGGTGACCGGAGAAGGCATAGACAATCTGCTGGAGATGATCTCGATCATGTCGGAGATGCTGGAGCCGCGCGCCGATCCGACGCGGCCGGCCAAGGGCTTCGTCGTGGAGTCCAGTCTCTCCGAAGGAGAAGGAGTCGTCACCACGATTCTCGTGCGCGACGGCACGTTGAAGATCGGCGACGTGCTGCTCTGCGGCCCGGTCTACGGACGCGTCCGCAACATGGTGGACTGGCGCGGCAACGTCGTGAACGAAGCGCCGCCCTCAATGGCGGTCTCGGTCACGGGGCTTCCGCAGCCGCCGGAGGCCGGCGAAAAGTTCTACGTGGTCGCGGACGTCCAGAAGGCTCGTACGGTCGCCACGGAGATAGGAGAGGGTCGAAAGAAGACTCCGCCGGCCGCGCGGCACATAACCCTGGAGTCGTTCTACGAGCACATCCGTCGACGGAAGGTGCAGGAGTTGCTTCTCATCCTCAAAGCCGACGCGAAAGGCTCGCTGGAGGCGATAAACAAGATACTGTCGCCGCTCACCACGGAGGAGGTCAGCCTGAAGATTCTGCACGAAGGAGTGGGCGCGGTGAGCGAGTCCGACGTGCTGCTCGCGGACGCGTCGGACGCGGTGGTGATCTCGTTCAACGTGGACGTGACCGAAGGCGCGCGCACCGAGGCGCGCGTCCGCGGGGTTCAGATTCGAGAGTACAAGATCATCTACGAGTTGGCGCAGGACATGCGCGCCGCGCTCGAAGGAATGCTCGAGCCGGAAGAGAAGGAGGTCAGGATCGGCCGTCTCGTCGTTCGCGCGGCTTTTCAGGTGCCGAAGTTCGGAAAGGTCGCCGGCTGTTACGTGCAGCAGGGCAAGATCGAGCGGACCAGTCACGTTCGCGTCTATCGCGGCGAGCAACTCGTGGCGGAAGGCAAGGTCGAGACGCTCAAGCGCTTCAAGGACGACGTCCGCGAGGTGACCGAAGGCTACGAGTGCGGCGTCTGTGTGAAGGGCTACAAAGACGTGGAGGTGGACGACGTAATCGAAGTCTTCACCATCGAGAAGGTGGCGCGCAGACTGGAATTGTAGAGGACGCTCGAGGTGGTGGTCGGCGTCGCGACGGTCCGCCTTTTCATTCGGGAATCGCGTTCGCTGAAGAGCAAACGCCGGATCGTACGCGCCATAAAGAACCGGCTTCGACAGAAGTTCAACGTGGCGGTGAGCGAGGTCGGCGCCCTCGACAACTGGCAGATAGTGGAGTTGGGAGTCGTCACCGTGAGCGGCGGTCGCGAGGTGGTCGACGGCACGTTTCGGGCGATGCGCGGCCTTCTCGAAAGCCATCCCGAGGCGGCGCTCGCGGGTATGGACTGCGAATATCTCTGAGGTGCGTGCGCGATGGTCGACGAGTCGATAGAAGGACTACCGCGGCGGGTGCGCAGGGCCGCGGAACTGCTCGCCGAGGAGATCGCCGCCATCATAGTCAGTGAACTGCTGGATCCGCGTATCCGCTTCACCACCGTCACTCGTGTCGTTCCGTCCGGCGATCTTCGTTCCGCGCGGGTGTATCTGTCCGTCTACGCCGACGAGACGGCCCGTCGACAGACGTTACGCGCCGTCGAGCACGCCCGCGGCTACATACAGTCGCTGCTGTCGCAGCGCCTCAGAATGAAGTTCACGCCGCGACTCTTTTTCGTTCTCGATCACTCGGTGGAGCACTCCGATCGCGTCTCGCGCATCCTTCGAGAGTTGAGCGCCGAGGAGTCGGCCGGCGACGCCGTTTGATCGTTCGACTTGCATCGCCGCCGCGGTTCGGGATACAATCCTTTTCGCTGGATGGAGCCGGCGCGGATGCAGCGCGGACAGAAGGTCGGCGAATACGTACTCGAAGAACCGCTCGGGCGCGGCGGCTTCGCGGAAGTCTGGCTCGGGCGTCACTCGGTCCTGCCCGGCAAGCGGGCCGCGATCAAGATACCGACCGATCCGACATACGTCGAGTATCTTCGTCGGGAGGGAGTGGCGCAGCACGATCTCGAGCATCCGAACATAGTTACGGTGCTCGGCGCCGACGTCTCCGGAGAGGTGCCGTATCTCGCCATGGAGTACATGAGCGGCGGCAGTCTCCGACGACGGCTGTCGGAGAAGGGCCGCCTGTCGGCCGAGGAGACGCGTTCCGTCGTCGGCGACGTTTTACGCGCGCTCGAGCACGCGCACGCCCGCGGCGTCGTCCACTGCGACATAAAGCCGGAGAACATTCTGCTCGACGCCGGAGGGCGCGCCGGGCTGAGCGACTTCGGTCTCTGGCGCTTCAAATCGTCTCTCGCCGAAAAAGGCGACCTTTCGGTCAGTTTCATCAGCGACGGCGGGCCGACGCGGGGCGGCACGCTTCTCTACATGAGTCCGGAGCAGCAGCGCGGCGAGCCGGCCGATCCGCGGGACGATCTGTATTCGGTGAGCGTCGTTCTCTTCGAGTCGCTCACGGGCGGACTGCCGGCGCCGGGCGACAGAATAAGCGACTTTGTTACGGCGCCGAACTGGGCGCAGCGACTGTTCGAGCGCTGCTTCGTCCGCCGCGACAGGCGCCTGAGCGACGCGACTCAGGCGCTGCGGATCATCGGCGACGCGCAAGACGAACG
>CAYPNR010000030.1:7963-10132 GCA_964412125.1 uncultured Planctomycetota bacterium
GCGCGCGCGAAGATGCCGTTCGGCGGCGGCGCAGGGAAAGCGGACGAAGTCGCGCCGAAGCAGGGCGGCTGTTTTCCGCTGCTGGCGATGCTTCTGGGCGCGGCGCTCGGCTTTCTCATCTTCTGGCGCTTCGGCGGACTGCTGCCGGCCGTCTGCGGCGGCGGCGTGGGCGTCATTTTCGGCGCGCACTTGACTCGCCCCCTGGTATCGGTTATCGTCATCGGATGCGGGGTGGGCGGCGGACTCCTGCGAGGTCCGGCGGGGGCGCTCGTCGGAGCGGTGCTGGGAATGCTTCTGGTCTTCGTGTTGCTGTCGGACAACCGTGAAGATAAAGGGCGTGCTTGATGGACGAGCAACGCAACGGTTTCCGCAAGCATTTCCTCAGGTGGGCCCGCGTCGCGCTCTACCTCTACTTTTTCCTTCTGGCCATCGCCGTCATGGGAGCCGGTTTCAAAGGCTTCAAGGCGTTCGCGGCCGAGTTGCTCGCCACCGCTTCGCATCCGTTGATGGGCCTGTTCATAGGCGTGCTCGCCACCAGCATAGTACAGTCGTCGTCGTCGATAACGGCGATAGTCGTCAGTCTGTGCGCGGCGGGCGTCCTTCCGACGGAGAACGCGATTCCGATCGTCATGGGCGCCAACATCGGTACTTCGGTCACCAATATGCTGGTGTCGCTGGCTTACTTCCGCATACGCGCGGAGTTCAGAAAAGCGGTCTCCGCCGCCACCGTGCACGACTTCTTCAACATTCTCACCGTGGCGATTCTGTTTCCGCTCAACACCGCCACGGGCTTTCTGCACACGGCGGCCTCGTACTGCGCGGATCGCTTCTTCGCGGTGGGGCGCATCTCCTTCCTCTCGCCCATCAAGGCGGTGACGCATCCCGTCGTCGACGCGATGAAGAGCGGCCTCGAAGTGTGGGGCCTCGGCGGCACCGCCGCGTCGGTGTTCATGATAATATTCGGCCTGGCCATGCTCTTCACGGTGCTCGTGCTCCTGACGAAAACGCTGCGTTCGTTCATGATGGACCGCGCCGCCGTGCTCATAGACCGCGTGCTCAGCCGCTCCGGCTATCTCGGACTGCTGGTCGGAGCGGGCATCACGGCGGTCATACAGTCCTCGTCGGTGACCACCAGTCTTCTGGTGCCGCTGGCCGCCTCCGGCATAGTGACGCTGGAACAGATATATCCGATAACGCTCGGCGCAAACATCGGCACCACCGTCACCGCCCTTCTGGCCTCCTTCGCGGCGGCGCATCCGGCCGCCATCACCGTCGCTTTCGCGCATATGTTCTTCAACATCCTCGGCACCTCGCTTTTCTATCCCGTCAGGCGTCTGCGGATGATACCCATCCGCATCGCCGGGTGGATGGGCGAGGTGTGCGCCAGAAGACGCTGGATTATTTTCGCTTACGTGGCGTGCGCGCTTTATGCGGTGCCCGCCGTCGGTATACTACTTGGGCGCCTGTTGGGAGGTTGACGATGGTGTTTCGTTCGTGGCGCTCGGGAACGCTTCTGTCGCTCGCCTTCGAGCGCTTCAACGAGATGCTCGAGCGGGTCGAACGCATATTCGACATAGCGACCGACATTCTTCTCTGCAAGGCGACCGACGAAAGCGACATCGAGGCGCTGAAGGAAGAGGAGAAGAAGACGGACGCTCTTCAGACCGAGATAAGACGCAAGACCGTCGAGTATCTCTCGCTGCATCCCGGCGGCGACGTCATAGCCGCGCTTTTGCTGTTCTCGGTCGCGAAGGACGCGGAGCGACTCGGCGATCTCGCCATCAACATTCTCGACGCCCGACATCTGCTCACCGAGAACGTCGAGCACGGCGAGTACGCCGAAGCGCTCGCCGATCTCGAAGCGAAACTCGAAAGCATGTTCAAACTCACGCGTCGCGCGTTCAAGGAGCAGGACGAAAAAGCCGCCGAGAAAGCGGTCTGGATCCGGGCGCAGGCCGCCGCCGCCTGCAACGCTCTGCTGAAGCGGGTGATGGAGGATCCGAACATCTCGGTTCATCGCGCGGTTTCATATACGCTGCTGGAGCGGCACTTCAAACGCACGGCCGCGCATCTCTACCACATAGCCTCGGCCGTTCTCGATCCCGCGATGCTCATCGAGCATCGCAAGTCTCCCGGCGGTCTCTGAGGCGCGTCCGCGGCAAACCGCGT
>CAYPNR010000030.1:10232-12994 GCA_964412125.1 uncultured Planctomycetota bacterium
GCGGCAAACCGCGTTTGGATGTGACACGCCGGACCGCCTGCGTTATCATCTGCGCCGGACAAGGGGAGAGCGATGCGCCACGTCGCCGTAATCGTCATCTTCGTCGTCCTGACGGGCGTGTGCGCGCTCGCCGCGGCGCGTCTCCACGTCGACACGTCGTTCGCCACGATATTTCCCGAGGACGATCCGGAGTACAGGTTTTACCGGCGGTTCGTCCGGCTCTTCGGCGGCGACGAACTCGTGGCGGTGGGAATCGAGTGCGAGGACGTTTTCAGGCCGGAGGTGATCGAGTACGTGGAGGCGCTCACCGAGAGGCTTCGCGCGGTGGACGGCGTGATGACCGTGACGAGTCTGACCAACGCGATCCGTTTCGCCTCGTCCAACTATCGCGTGGAGGCGGTGAGGCTGCTCGAGCGCGGCGACGACGGCGGACTCTTGCTGGACGACGAGCGACTTGCGCGCGCGCGTCGCCGGGCGCTTTCGGACCCCTTGGTGGTCAACAACATCGTCTCGCCGGACGGTCGCGCGACCGCCGTCGTCATGAGGGTCCGCAGTCATCCGAACAGGACGGACTTCAAGCCGCGACTGGTGAGCGATGTGAGAGCGGCGCTGAAAGGCGCCCCGGAAGGAATTCGTCACTACCTGGCGGGACCGCCGGTTCTCGACGTCACACTGACCGGGTCGGTCGCCCACGACATTCTGCTGTACACGCCGCTGGTTGTCGGAATGCTTGCGCTGCTGCTGTTTTACGTGTTTCGGGACATAAGAGGCGTGGTTCTGCCGTTGATGGCGGTCGGCGCGGCCGTGATCTGGACGTGCGGTCTGGTCTGGCTGGCCTCCGGCGCCGTGACGCTGGCGACGGCGGCGGTGCCGCCGATAATGCTGGCGGTGGGCGTCGCCATCGTAACGCATCTGCTGAGCAACTACCGCGAACTGCGGGACAGGACGGCGGAGCCGCAGGAAGCGGTGAGGCGGGCGGTTCGAACCGTGGCCATGCCCTGCACCATGGCCGCTCTCACCACCGCCGTGGGTTTTCTTTCTCTCGGATTCGTCAACGTACCGGCCGTGCGTCAGATGGGCCTGTTCTGCGCGTTCAGCGTCGTGGCGGTGCTGGTGGTGGCGCTGGTGCTGGTGCCGGCGGTTCTCTCGCTGTGGTGCGGCCATCGACGTCTGCGGAGGCATCGCGGACTTGAAAGGCTGCTGGCGACGGTGGCCCACTCCGGTCGTCGAACCCGCGCGGCGCTTCTCGTTTCGCTCGCCCTGCTCTGCGCCGCCGCCGCCTGGGGCGTCACGCGTCTGCGCGTCCAGACCAGCATACTCGAGTACTTCGCTTCGGACAATCCGGCGCGCGTCTCCACGGAGTTCTTCTCGCGCAACCTCGGCGGCGTCTCCACTCTCGACGTGCTGGTGACCGACCGAAGCGACCCCAAAATCGGCGTCCTGAGCGTCGACGTGCTCGAGAGAGTGGACGAACTGCAGCGCTGGATAGCGAAGCAGACGAACGTGGCGGGCAAGGTCATCTCGGTTCTGGACGTTCTTCGCGCGATGAACGAGGCGCTTCTGGGCGTCTCCGAAGCGCTGCCGGAACCGAAGAAAGAGAACCTGGCGGAGATGCGACACACGCTCCGCGCGATTCGGGGCCGCGGCGGCGTAATGTCGGCGATTCTGACGGAAGATCTTTCCACGATGCGGGTCTCGGTTCGACTGAAGGCCGTCTCTTCCGGCGCGCTGGTGCGCTTCCGCGACGGTCTCGAAGCGCGTGTGCGGCGACTGTTTCCGTTCGTCGGCGGCGCTTCCGCGCGGGTGACCGGCACTTCCGCGCTGCTTCTGGGCGTCGCGCGCTCGCTCGTCGCAGGACAGCGGACCGGTCTCCTTATAGCGTTTCTGGCCATTTTCGCGATGCTTTTGGTCACGCTTCGTTCCCTGCCGATCAGCGCCGCCGCAATGCTGGTGACCGGCGTCCCCATTTTGATTTGCCTCGGCGTCATGGGCATCTTTCGCGTGCCGGTGAACGTCTCCACCTCGATGATACCGTCGGTCGCCGTCGGCATTCTGGTCGACAACGCCGTTCACTACATATGGCGCTGCAGACACGAGACACGGATGGGCGCGTCGCCCGCGCGCGCGGTGCGACGCACTCTCGCCACGGTCGGAAAACCGATAGCGTTCACCGCGGCCATTCTCTCCTGCGGCTTCGGCGTGCTCATACTCTCCTCGTTCAGAACGAACCTGTATCTCGGCCTGTTCATAGTGATCGCGCTCTGGACCGGACTGTTCTGCACGTTTCTGCTGCTGCCCGTGCTTCTACCGCGTCTTCTTCGTCCGCCGGCGTCGAAGCATCACGCCGCCGAGCACGAGCACTCCGAAGCCGGCCGCCAGCAGCATCGCCCGGCCGAGCGGACCGAAAGAGACCCATGAGAGCGGCCGTGCGACCGCGCAGGCCGCCAGCGCGAACACGCCCCGCGCGAACAGGTAGCACGCCGCGGCGACGTCCACGTGTCGCCAGCCGAACATGAGATAGGTGATCAGGAAGACGTCGGCCGCCGCGAACAGGAATCCCAGGGTGAGAGCGACGCCCGCGTCGGAGACGGCCGGATACATCGGCACCGCGCGGCCGAGCGCGCGGGCGGCCCACAACACGAAATCGGCGACGAGGAAACCGATCACCACAAGCCGCGCGCCGGACGGCGCCGTCATTTTATCATCCGTTCCTAAGGCTGTTCAGGCGGCACGGGCGGAGGCTCCGGCGGCGCAGGCGCGGG
>CAYPNR010000030.1:13094-24227 GCA_964412125.1 uncultured Planctomycetota bacterium
GGCGCGGGTTCGACCGGTTTCGGTGCGGGTTCCGGTGGTTTCAGTGTGGGTTCAGCCGGTGCAGGCGGACGCTCCTGCGGCACGCGATGCAGATCCAGACGCGGCTCGCTGTAGCGGACCTTCAACTGCTGCATGTACCTGCGATACTCTTCGTTCCGCGTCTCCACCTGCCGTAGATGATAAGCCTTCACCACCGGCTCGACGCAGGCGACTTCTATCACTATCAACTCCTCGCCGGGGGCGCCCTGCAGATACGCCTGCGCGCGCGCGTCGTTCGCTTCCTCACGTGTCATCTTCTCCTCGCCCACCACCGTCTGCCGACCGAACTTCACCACGCGAACGACCTTGCCGTAGACGTAGACCAACTTCGGATGGCGACGCCTGTGCCAGTCCGGCAGAAACTTGTCGCGTAACGCTTCGTCGTCGGGAGGCTCCTCGCCCGTCTCCTTCGGCAGTTCGCTCGAGCGCTTGAAAGCGTTGTAGCCCAACAGGAACTGCGCGTACGACCTGCCCGCGAAGTTCTTGAGAGTCGGCATCTTCTCGTCGTCGGGCACCTTGCGGGAGATGTCCAGCAGACAGGTGAAGAAACTCGTCTCGAATCTCAAAAAGCCGTCGTCCATGAACTCCTGATTGTCGCAGTCGCCTTTGTGGCCCTTCGCGACGACCTCCTCCCGCTCCTTTTTCTTGCCGGGCTCCTCGTAGCGCGTGCTCGGATAGTTGTACTCGGCGGCCTTGTCCCAGACGACGCTCAACTCGTCCACGAAGCGCACGTACTCTCCCACGTACTTCTCGATGTCGGCGTAGAGTTGCTCGCGATCGACGTACTTGAACATCCATTTCTTGATTCTGGCGCCGTCCATGACGTCCGACCAGTCGGACTTGGGCTGCTGTTTCGCTTTCTCCGGCTGCGGTCCCGGCGGCCCCTCCTGCGCGAGCAGGCAGACTCCCGCGGCCAGAAACACCGAAAGCAGAAGCGCGCGCATATCGTCGCTCTCCAAACCGGCCCATCCGATTCTATCGCGGCCGCGGCCGGACCGCAAGGAAAAAATCCGCGGCAAAAGACACACCTATCCGGCGGAGCGGCTCTTCATGTGGCGTCGGACCGTCTCGGCGCTGCCTTCGGCGCCGAAGGCGCGCAGGAACTTCAACGCGTCCGCGTACGCCGCCGCCTCGAGCGCACGCTCCGTCGACTCGTCCACCGCGTATATCCGCTCGAAAAATTCTTTTATCGCGTACTTCGAACTCTTGCCGAATATCTCCTCCTCGCGCTTGCCTTCCTTCATGTACTTGCCGAGCGTCCAGTCCCGGATGTCGCCGTACAACTCCGGCGCGAAAACCGACAGCACGTCCCAGACGATGTTCTGCCACTGTGTGCCCACGTTGCCTTTTATGATGTCGCCTCTCGGAAACTTCGTCGCTATCAGGTCGAGCGGCGTTCCGGTTATGCCGTGCTGCGCTATCCGCACGTCGTGTCCCGCTTCGCGAAGGGCCCTGGCTATCTCCTTCGTCCGCTCGAGGTCTATCGCCACCTGTCGTATGGGATAGCCGTGCTCGTCGTAAACGTTGCCGTGCGTGGAGCCGTTCGCCACCGCGAGCACATGCGGTCTCACGCCCCGCTCCTTCAGCGCCGATATGAAAACGACCGCCTCCTCCGGCGAGGTCAGCACCATGCCGTGCTCGTCCTTCTTGCCTATCTCGCCCACCTCCACCTCGAGTCCGTACGCCCCGCCCGCCGTCTTCTCCTCGATGAACCTCGCCAGACGCGTGGTCACCTCGATGTTCGGCGTCAGTTGCTCCAGATGCGTTCCGCCGTCGAAGTCGAACTGATACGAAGCGTCTATCGCGAAGGACGTGAAACCCGAATCTATCTGCTCGGCTATCAACTCCTCCGTGTCCGCCAACTCCGCCTCGTCGCCTTTCTTGACGGTGATGTGGTCGGCGTGCAGCGCCCAGATGTCGTGACCGACCTCCGCCGCCGCTTCGCGGGCGGCCTTCGCGTAGGTCTTCGGCGTGTGACCCGTGTATCCGGTGTGCTGGTTGCATTCGGATTTGGCCATCTCCACCATCACCGCCGCGTCCGCGTCCTTGGCCGCCCTGAAAAAACCTCTCAGGACGCCTTTCGTCACGCGCACGTTGCCGGCCAGGACGATACAGTCTCTGTCCCTGAGCGCGTCGAAAATGATCGATCCCGCAATCGGCTCGTAAGACATATCGTTCTCTCCTTCAAGAGCGTCTCGGCGCGGCTCCCGTTTCGCGTCGCCGGGCCGCCGCTTCAAATGGTATTCTACCGCGCGCCCGTCGATGTCAAGAAGATTGTCCGCGCCCGTCCGCCGTCCCGGGTCGCTTCCTCACCTGTCGCGGAAGTTGCCGAGAGGAAAGACGGGCATCATTTTCTCCTCGACGAAGCGACAGGCCTGCTCCGGTGAGACACGCCAGTTGGTCGGACACATCGAGAGACACTCGACGAGCGAGAAGCCTTTGCCTTCGATCTGTTTCTTGAAGGCGCGCTTTATGGCGCGTTTGGCCTTCACGATGTGTTTGGGCGTGTGGACGGCGACGCGCTCGATGAACGACGGCGCGTCGAGCGTGTTTATCAGTTCGCAGACGTGGATGGGAAAGCCTTCGTTCTCGACGGAGCGGCCGTAAGGCGTGGTCTCGGTTTTCTGGCCGAGCAGCGTCGTCGGCGCCATCTGACCGCCGGTCATGCCGTATATCGCGTTGTTGACGAAAATGGTGGTGAAGTTCTCGCCGCGGTTGGCGGCGTGCAGTATCTCGTTGGTGCCGATCGCGGCCAGGTCGCCGTCGCCCTGGTAGGTGAAGACTGTCAGGTCGGGATTGGCGCGTTTGAGTCCCGTCGCCACCGCCGGCGCCCTGCCGTGCGCCGCTTCGATGCTGTCGGTCTTGATATAGTAGTACAGAAGAACGGAGCAGCCGACCGGCGCGACCGACACGGTCTTCTCGCGCAGGTCGAACTCGTCGAGGACTTCGGCCACCAGACGGTGTATTATGCCGTGTCCGCATCCCGGACAGTAGTGCGTCTGTTTCTCGTACAGGCTCTTCGGCCTCTCGAAGACGACTTTCTCCATCTATGTTTCCTCCATATTGCTATCCTGTTCTTTCGACGTCTGCAACAGTCGCTCGAACATGCGCGGCAACGGCCGTTCGAGGTCGACTTCGAACCGATCGAGCCAGCGGCGGATGTATGTGATGTCAAGGTTGCGGCACCCGGCCAGCACGCTTTTCGCATCCTCCATGTCGCGCGGGCGACCGGCGACGATTTTGTGGATTACCAAGTCCTCAGGGCTTACGAACCGTACGTCGACATCGCCGATTTTCAATTCCCGCGCCCTCTTCAGCGCCTCTTTCTCATACGCCGACGAGCAGAAGATGAAGTCCACCCGCACCCCCTCGGTCGCTTCCACGGGAAGAACATACGTCGCGCCGACGAAGTCATGCGCGTCTTCGACAAGCACCCGCCAGCCCAATTCTTCGACCACCCGCAGCAGACCGTCGACCTCATCCGGTTCGAGTCCGACCGTCACATCGATATCCCGCGTCAGACGCGGCTCGCCGTAGAGCATCACCGCCTGACCGCCTATCAGCATGTAAGCGACGCCGTGCTTATCAAGAGCCCGTGCCGTTCTTTGAATGACTTCCACGAACATTGAGCGCTCTCGCAAAGCGGATCTTGAAATCGATGTTTTCGAGGGGGTCTTTACGCGGCAGGACTCCGAGCGTCCGCGCTTCCCGATAAAGCGACTCGCAAATCCGCAAGTTGCGCGCGAAATCCGTGGGCGACCTTTTCGCGTGCCCGGCCAGCCACGCCTCCCATCTCGCCGCATCCTTTATCATACGCGACGCCTCAAGATTCCCCCTTCATCGGACCAGACGACGTACGATACCGCATCCGCGAAGGACGAGTCCCTTCCCCGCAAACCGCGCCGGACCGTTTCCCGCGGCGAGGAGCCCGGGATCCGTGGAACTTCCCGGCGTAAAAGGGGAAGCGTCACGCGGCATCAGGTGGTTTCCTTTATGAGGGTGGTGAGCGTTTCGTCTATCTCCTCCGGAGACGGTATGCCGCCGCCCATGCGTCCGTAAAACTTCACGGGCACGCGACCCTTGACCGCCAACTCGACGTCCTCCAGCATCTGTCCGGCGTTCATCTCGCTGACCAGGACGCCTTTCAGGCCGGAGTCGATCAACTCGCCTATCCTGTCGTAGCAGAAAGGCCAGAGTGTGACGGGCCGCAGAAGTCCGACTTTCAGCCCGCGCGCGCGCGCGTCCGCGACGACGTTCTTGCAGGCGCGCGCGACGGTGCCGTAGGCCACAAGCAGCCACTCGGCGTCGGAGGTCTCCACCTCCTCGAAACGGACCTCGCGCTCGGCCGCTTTTTTGTACTTGGCCTGGAGTTTGATGTTGTGCTGCTCGAGCACGCCTTCTTCGAGGAAAAGACTGCGTATGATGAAGGGATCGCGGCCCTTCGCGCCGGTGAGCGCCCACTCCGGCGGCCTCTCGCGCACGGGCTGGAGAGGCGGAAACTCGACCGGCTCCATCATCTGGCCGAGAACGCCGTCGGCGAGAATGACGCTGACGATGCGATACCTGTCGGCGAGATCGAAGGCGAGAATGGTCAGATCGACCGCCTCCTGGACCGTGTGCGGCGCCAGGACGATGTTGCGGTAGTCGCCGTGACCGCCGCCCTTGGTGGCTTGAAAATAGTCCGCCTGCGTGGGCGCGATGTTGCCGAGACCGGGACCGCCGCGCTGGACGTTGATGACCACCGCGGGCAGTTCGTCGCCCTGGATGTACGATATTCCCTCCTGCTTGAGCGAGACGCCCGGCGAGGAGGAGGAGGTCATGGCGCGTTTGCCGGCGGCGGATGCGCCCATGACCATGTTGATCGCGCCGATCTCCGACTCCGACTGGATGAAGACCCCTCCGACCTGCGGCATACGCATGGCCATGTAGGCCGTCAACTCGTTCTGAGGGGTTATGGGATAGCCGAAGTAGTGGCGGCATCCGGCGATGACGGCCGCCTCGCCTATGGCCTCGTTGCCCGCGAAGAGCACGCGTTTCGCCATGAACGAACTCCTACGGAAGTCTTCGACGGGTCCATTTTGCGCGGAACAGGTCTCCGGAGCAAGCAAAACCGCGGGTTGTGCGTCGCGGAGCCGAGTTTGCGGCGCGGCGGCCGGGCTTGACTTGCCGGTCCGCGCGACGTATAATTCTCATGGGCCGTTTGGAGGGGTGGCGCTTTGAATATCAATGTGGCCGGAAAGCATCTGCCCCACGATCACGAAATACGAGGCGTCGCGCATTCCCGCGTCGCAGGTCTCAAACAGTACTACGGCGAAGGACTCATAGACGCCGCCGTGGTGCTGAACACGCAGGCGGGACTGTCGTCCGCGGAGGTTCGCGTGCACACCTCCGACGGTCACGTATTCGTGGCCAAAGAGGACGATCGCGACGTGTGGGGGGCGTTCGACAAGGCTTACGAACATGTGAAACGGCAGTTGATTCGACATAAAAAACAGATCCGCAACCACCACGCGGACAAGCGCGCGCTTCTGGGGCTCAGCGGCGCGGCCGCCGCGGAGGAAACGAGGAAGGGGAAGGGGAGTGAAATCGACGCATCTGAACCTGAGTGACATCATAGGGCCAGAAGGCTTCCTCGACGGAATGAAGTCTCGTGTGAAGGAAGACGCGATAGGGGAACTGGTGGAGTACATGGCCGCGTCCGGAAAGATCAAGGCGCGACTGGCCGGCGAGGTGGTCAAACGGATTCTGAAACGCGAGCGACAGGGCTCGACCGGCATCGGCAACGGAGTCGCCATACCGCACATCAAGGGCTACGAAAAGGTAAAGACGATGGTCGGCGTTCTCGGCCGCAGCAAGGGAGGCGTGGACTTCGACGCGCTCGACGGCGGACTGTGCCATCTGTTCTTCCTGCTCGTCATACCCAAGGAGCAGACGGAAGAGCATCTCGCGGTGCTCAAGCGAGTCGCCGGCATCGCGCGCGACGCCGAACTCTGCGCCTATCTGCGGGAGACGGACGACCTCAACACACTCTTCGCGCTCGTGGACGAGGTGGGAGGGCGCTGATGGCGGTGGTGAGCGAAAGAGGCGCCGGATACATGCCGCGGATAGTCGCCTTCGGCGGCGGCACCGGCATGAGCGTCCTCCTCAAGGGACTGAAAAACCACACCAACAGAATAACCGCCGTCGTGACCGTCTGCGACGACGGCGGCTCCAGCGGCAGGCTGCGCGCGGACATGGACATACTGCCGCCCGGCGACATACGTAACTGCCTCATCGCGCTGGCCGATACCGAGCCGCTGATGGAAGAGTTGCTCCAGTATCGCTTCGAGGAGTCGGACATCGAGGGTCACAGTCTCGGCAATCTGCTGCTGGCGGCGCTCGCGCGGATCACCGGAGACTTCCAGAGCGCCGTGCAGGAGGCCAATCGCATCCTGCGGGTCCGCGGACGTGTGCTGCCGTCCACCCTCAAGAAGGTGACCGTCGTGGCGACTCACTCGGACGGCAGCAAGACCTCCGGAGAGGTGCAGGTCGGCAAGAGCGAAAAGCCGATAAGACGCGTGGAACTGAAACCCTCGCCGGTGCCGCCCAATCCCGAGGTGCTCGACGCGGTGGAGAACGCCGACCTGTTCGTCTTCGGTCCCGGCTCTCTCTACACCAGCGTTCTTCCGAGCCTGTTGGTGGACGAGATGGCGGAGGCCGTATCGCGCTCCAGCGCCAGGAAGGTCTACGTCTGCAACATAATGACCGAGCCGGGCGAGACGCAGAACCACAGGGCGAGCGACCATCTCGAGGCGGTTCTCAGACACACTTCGCCGACGCTGGTGGACTACGTACTCGTCAACACGGCGCCGGTGCCGGAGAAGGCCCGCGGACGTCTCGCCAGGGAGGGAAGATATCCTGTGGAGAACGACCTCGACCGCGTCGGCGCGTCGTGCAGGGTGGTGGAGGACGACTTTCTCGATCCGGAGCGGCCGGCCCGCCACAATCATGAGAAACTGGCGGCCGGCATCATGGAGATCCTCGTCGAGAGTCTCGGCGCACAACCTGTTGGCCGCCATGAAGATGAAGTGTGAGACGAGAGTGACGCGACTCAATTATGAAAACGGACTCCACGCGCGTCCGGCCACGCTCATCGTGCAGGAGGCCAGTCGCTTCGACAGCGAGATATACGTTTTCAAAGACACTCAGAAGGCCAACGCGAAAAGCGTGATAGAACTTCTGATGCTGGCCGTCACCGACGGCGAGCGTCTCCGCGTGACCGCCGAGGGCGACGACGCCGAAAGCGCCGTCGAGAGCGTCGTCGCGCTGATCGAGCGAGGCCTGAAAGAAGCGCTTGCGGGAGAGTGAACGGTGGAGATAAGACGCGGCATAGGAGTCTCTCCGGGCGTGGCGATATGTCGCGCGCAACTGCTGGAGCGGGAGGGCGCGCGTCCGGAGAAGCGCCTCATCAACCGTGAAGAGATTCACGGAGAGATCGAGCGTTTCAGAAGCGCCGTGGACAGCGCGCTCGCGGAACTCGAAGCGCTCAGAAACAAGACCGCCGAGTCGCTGGGCGAACGCTACGGCGCCATTCTCGACTTCCACTCCGCCATGCTCACCGATCCGTCCTTCCGCGAGGAGGTCGAGCGCCGGATTCAACTGAACAAGTTCTCCGCGGAGTACGCCGTCCAGCGCGTTCTTCGCAACCGTGCGCGCTCGATCGCCTCCTCGGGTCACGAACTGTTTCGCCAGCGCGCCTCCGACATCGCGGACATCGAGCATCGCCTGCTGCGCCATCTCGGCGCCCGCGGCGAGACCACCACTCTGCTGCCCCTCGAGCCGGTCATCCTGGTCGCGCGCGACCTGACGCCGTCGCAGACCGCTTCGCTCAGCAGAAAACGGGTCCACGGCTTCGCCACCGACCTCGGCGGTAAAACCTCACACACCGCCATCGTCGCGCGCGCGCTCGGGATTCCCGCCGTCGTCGGCCTCGGCTCCATCACGCGTGAGGTCTCCGCCGGCGATCTGCTGGTCATCGACGGCTCCAGCGGCACCGTCGTCATAGATCCCGACCAGCGCTCGCTCGAGCGCTACAGACTCATTCAACGCGCCTTCGAGGAGTTCGAAGCGCAACTCGAATATCTCGTCCGTATGCCGGCGGAGACCGTGGACGGATTTCGAGTCTCGCTTCACGCCAACATCGAGTTCCGCGAAGAGGTGAAGGCGGCTCTCGACATGGGCGCAGACGGCATCGGCCTCTATCGAACGGAGTTCCTGTATCTCGAAAGCGAGCGTCCGCCCGACGAGGAGCGTCAGTATCACATCTATCGCGAAGCCGCGAAACTCATGGCGGGCAAGCCGGTGGTCATCCGCACACTCGATCTCGGCGCGGACAAGATGCCGCAGGGCGAAACCAGTCCCGAAGCCAATCCGTTCCTCGGCTGTCGCTCCATACGTTACACGCTCATCTGCCGTCCCGACCTGCTGAAGACGCAACTCCGCGCCATCCTCCGCGCGTCCACCTACGGCGACGTCCGCATCATGCTGCCGATGGTCACCTCCGTGGAGGAAATCGTCCGCACGAAAGCGCTTCTCGCCGACGCCATGGACGACCTGCGCGGCCGCGGCATCGCCTTCAATCCGCAGATACAACTCGGCGTCATGATCGAAGTTCCGTCCGCGGCGCTCGCCGCGGACACGCTCGCCGCCGAGTCCGACTTCTTCTCCATCGGCACCAACGATCTCATTCAGTACGTTCTCGCGGTCGACCGCGGAAATTCGACGGTCGCCTCGCTCTACCAGCCGGGCCATCCCGCCGTTCTGCGACTGCTGCGCCACATCATCGAGACGGGCCGCAAGCATTCCGTGCCGGTCGCCATGTGCGGCGAAATGTCGGGCGACGTCGTTTACGTGCCGCTGCTGCTCGGTCTCGGACTCGAACAACTCTCCGCCGCGCCGCCCAACCTCCTCGAGGTGCGCAGGGTCATCCGCTCGCTCACCTTACGCGAAGCCGAAGAGACCGCAAGAAAGGTTCTCACCTGCAACTCGGCCGGCGAGGCGGAGGCGATACTCAGAGAGAAGGCGCACTCCATCGTTCCGCAACTGGTCTGACCCGCGACGCCGCACTCTCATCCGCCGAGCGTCTCCGTGACCGGATCGACCCGCTTTTTGAGTTCGGCCCTCGGCAGCGGCGGAACGTTCGAGAAGCGATCTATCCTCACGGGAAGGATCTCGTCGTCGCCGATGGTGTCTATGTACTTGGCGCGATAGGCCGGGGTCTGCATACGACAGGTGGCGTGCCGGTAAGAGAAGTCCGGATGATGGGTCATACGGAACCAGATTTTCTCCAGCGGCTCCTCCAGAACGTTTCCGAAGGAGATCGGGTTGAAGTCGCACGGACAGACGTCGCCGTAGGAGGTCATGTAGAACTGACTGAAAGCGCCGAAACAGCCGGCGCCCCGCGGCGAGTTGACCCACGCCTGCGCGATGACGCCCATGGGATGGTCGGAGCGGTGGTAGCGGTTCTGCAACTCCACCAGGCGGCTCTTCTCCTGCTCGGAAAGGATGCAGTCGGTGTTGCGGAGAAATCGTCCGGAGGGGATGCAGTCGAATATGGTCACCTCGTGGAAGCCTTTGTCGCGCGCGAACTCCACCAGCGCCTCCACCGCGCCGTCCGCGACGCGTCGATGCGTGGCGTAGGTGGACAGACCGATGAGTATGCCGTGCTTCTTGGCGAGAAGCGCTCCCTCGACGGCGCGCTCGAACAGTCCGTCCACGCCGCGTAAGGCGTCGTGCTCCGCAGCCTCCGGCGAGTCTATGGACACGTACAGATTGTCGAGGCCCGCATCCGCGAGACGTCGCACGGTGGCCTCGTCGAGCGCCAGACCGTTGGTGAAGATGGAGGTGACGGCCTTGTCCCTGTCGACGTGGGATATGAGTTCGTAGATGTCCGGCCGCATCAGCGGCTCGCCTCCGACGAAGATGATGAGATTGCTGCCGAGCGCGAGCGTCTGGTCCACCACGCTTTTCAGTTCCTCGGTGGTCAGTTCGCGTCTCCGCGGATCGTTGAAACGACCCGCGGAGCAGTGGGCGCAGTTGCACTGGCAGCGGTCGGTCACCGAGATGTTGCCGGTCGCCGGAAAGACGTAGCCGAAGAGTTTCTCTTTCAGTTTGCGCTCGAGCGCCCGAAGACCGGCCCTGGACGGCTGCGGCGGATTATAAAGATTGTAGATGTTGCGGCCGTTCTTGCGGGCGATGATCTTGAGCGAGTTGAGAACGGAGACGAGATAGTCGAGGAACGGCTGCGCCATCGACGCGAGAGAGCCGAGGGCGACGGCGGAGAGTCGTCCTTCTCCGTCCAGGGTCATCTTCACGCGAAGCAAGTCGAAGGTTTCATCGGAGTTCACGCACGCGCCTCCAGCAGTCCCGCAATGTGCGAAGCGGCTCTCCTCACGGCGCCGCGCCCGCCGAGTTGGGCGCACACCGAATCCATGCGCATCATTGTAGCGGCGCGTACGGCCGGGTCAAGCAGCCGCAGGGTCTGTCGCGCTATCTTCTGCGGCGTCGCGCGACGCTGAACCATCTCCGGCACCACTTCCCGACCCGCTATGATGTTGGCCAGCGAGATCCATCTGCTGCGCACCAGGTGTCCCAGCAGAGTGAAAGAGACCGTGGCCACGCGGTATATCACGACCATCGGAACCCGATATATGGTGGCCTCCAGCGTGGCGGTGCCGCTGGCGACCACCGCGGCGTCCGCGGAGGCGAGAAGCGCGTGTGTGTCGTCGGTGGTGGGAAACGGACAGTCGCGCACCGACGAGGCCGAGATGGACGGAGCGACTCCCACGCAGAAAGCGCAGTCGACGTAGCGCCGGATTATCGGAGCGGTTTTTTTCAGGATCATCAGATGCCGTTCGAACTCCTTGGTGCGCGAGCCGGGCAGCAACGCTATCAGCGGGCGATCTCCGACGCCGAGGGTTTCTTTGAGGTTCGGCAGCGCCGCGCGCGGCGGGAGGATGTCCAGCAAGGGATGGCCGACGAAACGCGCGTCGACGCCGTGGCGGCGCAGAAAACGCTCCTCGAAAGGCAGCACGACCAGCGCGAGGTCGACGAAGC
>CAYPNR010000031.1:0-7081 GCA_964412125.1 uncultured Planctomycetota bacterium
AGTTGGCGACGGTCACCTGACTGTTGAAGGAGGCGTAGAGTCCTCCGCCGGAGCCCGCGGCCGCGTTGGCGGTGACCGTGCAGTTGACGACGTCCGCGTAGCAGTAGTTGGGAGAGGCGTGTCCCCATATGTAGAGAGCGGCGCCGTCGGTTCCGCTGTCGTTGTTGGCGAGGAGGCAGTTGAGAATCCTGACGGGCGACGTCGCGGGCGGTCCGGAGAAGCAGAAGACGCCGCCGCCGCGCATCTCCGCGTAGTTCCACGAGATCCGGCAGTGCGTGATCGTCGGATGCGCGTTGCCGAGACAGCCGATCGCGCCGCCGCAGCCGTGGCCGCTTGAGACGGAGGAGCCGTAAGCCGAGCAGTCCTCTATCTCACAGTTACGGATGGTCGGATTGGCGTTGTCGCAGAGGATGCCGCCGCCGCCGCCGCCCGGCAGACCGCCGCCTTCCTCCACGTAGCCGTTGATTATGCTCACGCCGTCGAGCACGCTGTCCGCCGTCTCGCCGCTGTGGAAGTAGAAGCCTCTCGCGTTGGCGCCGGCGAAGCCCTGACAGTCTATGCGGCAGAAATCGGAGCCGCGTTCGGAACGGACCGCGATCCGTTTTCCTCCGAAGTCTATGTCGTGATTGCCCGGACCGGTGTAGGCACCGTCGGCCAGCAGCACCACGTCCCAGTCGGCGGCGGCGTCGACGCCGGCCTGAATCGTCGGCTGGTCCGACGGAACGCGGATCACGTTCAACTCGTAACAGCCGATGTCGACGTTCCTTCCCATCACTCTGGAGTTGCCGTCGAGGTCGCTTACGGTTCCCGACGGCATCCGATATTTGTCGCCGGCGTCGAAGCAGTAGGAGCCCGCTTTCAGACGATAGTCCGAGCCCGGCGTCCTGAACAGCGGGTCTTCATGACAGCAGGTGACCTCCGTGGGATGACCGTTGCCGCCGGTTTCGTTTACGCCCTCGGGATAGCAGCAATAGGCTACTTTTAAAGTGGTGCCGATGTCGTCTATCCAGCCCTGGTTGCCGTCGACCCCTGCCGAGTTGCCCCATAGGATGCAGTTGTTCGTCGCCGCGTTGGAGGCGTTTCCGAACCAGACGCCGCCGCCGTGGTTGGCCGCCGTGTTGTCCGCTATGGTGCAGTTGATGGCTTTCAGGAAAGAGGCGTCGCAGTGGATGCCGCCGCCGTCGTTCGACGTCGCCTGGTTCGACACTATCAGGCAGTTCACCACCAGCGGTCCGGCGCCGTTGATCGCGGACACGCCGCCGCCGCTGCCCGCGCTGTTGGAGCGAATGACGCAGTTGCGGATGGTCGGACCGGCGCCGTCGCAGAGAACGCCGCCGCCGGACTGTCCCGCGCCCGCCGAACAGTTCTGTATCGTGAAGCCGGCGAGGACGGCGCTGCCGGTCTCGCCGCTGTGGAAGTAGAATCCTCGACCCGCCGCGCCGCCGTCCACTATGCAGTTGGTCGCGCCGTTCTCCGACTTCACCGTCAGGTCCGAGCCTTTGAAGTCGATGTCCGACTCGTTGTAGGTGCCGTCGGCCGCCTGCACCGTCCACGTTCCGCCCAGGTCCACTTCGTTCTGTATCGCCAGATCGATTCCTTTCTGTATCGTCTTGACCGGATCGGGATTGGCCGCGCCGAACGGAGCCGCTCCGAAGTTGCTGGCGTCGTCGCCGTTGGTCGCGTCCACGTATATCGTGCCGTCGTAGATCAAAATGTACTTGGTCTTCGTCTCGGTGTCCTCGTAACTCTGGACGCCGTAGACCCGCAGCGTCACCGTGTAGGCGCCGGCCGTGGTGTAGGTGAACGAAGGATTCTGTAAGGTCGAGTCGGTCGCTCCGTCGCCGTCGAGGTCCCATTCCCAACTCGTGTAGTCGCCGGTCGAGAGGTCCGTGAAGTTCACGGTCGTTCCGGTCATGGCCTTGGTGACGTCCGCCGTGAAGTCGGCGGTCGGCGGAACGACCGCTCTGAAGAAAGCGACCACGTCTTTGGGGCCGTCTATGACCAGATTCAAAGGATTGCCGCCGCCCGCCGGCGAGCCGTCCACCTCCCAGTGGTCGAAAATGTAGCCCGCGACGGCGGTCGCGGTGAAGTCGACCGTGTCGCCGTCGACGCAGTAGGCGCCATCCCACGTTCCTCCGGAGACGCTGACGCTGCCCCAGGCGGCGTTGTTGCTGCCGTAGGTCACCTGATGCTGCGTCTGCCAGGTCCACGTTATGGTCGAGTCGCTGTTGAGCGTGAAGGAGCCGGTGTCGTTGGTGCCGTTGTCGGCCGGCACGTCGCCTGTGGGCGTCCAACCGACGCATTTATAACGGGTGGGGTTCCCGTCGTCCACGTAAAGGTCGACGGTGCACTGCACGTTCGCCCCCTGCGGATAGGCGTGCGTCCCTTCGGAAGGGTTCGGATTGTCGCGGCCGCCGGCGTCCACCGTCAGCGAGACGCTGATTTTGAAGTTGGCGGTTATGTCTTTGGGCGCGTCCATGGTTACGGACGCCGGATTGGTGTTGCCGCTCAGGTCGCCCGACCAGTGATCGAAAGTGTAACCGGCGCCGGCCGCGGCCGTCAGTTGAACGCTGGTGGACTCGTCGTAGAAGTCGTCTCCTCCGACCGACGGCGGATTGACGCTCACGGTGCCGGTGCCGGGCGGCTGTACCGACGTGGTCAGTTTGTACTGCGTGGTCCATTGCCAGGTGATGGTGGTGTTCTCGGTGATGACGAACTGGAAGGAGGTGTCGCCGCCGGAGGTCAGTCCCGAGCCGCTGCCGGTCCATCCCGAGCAGACGTAGCGGACGTTGCTCGGATCGTTGGGGTCGGGATAGGGAGTGGTGCCGCAGGACACCGTGACCGTGGTGTCGGGATCGTACTTGTGGGTTCCGGCCTGCGGACTCGGATCTCCGGCGGCGGAGAGGATGGTCAACGTGACCTTCGATCCGCCGCCGCCGCCGCCGCCGCCACCACCGCCGCCGCCTATCAGCGCGACGAGGAGAACGCCGCCGGGGCCGCAGCCGCAGAGCGTCGCGACTCCCGCGACGACGGCCGCCCAGAGTCCCAATTTCCTCATGATGGAAACCTCCCAATGGTTATTCGTGGAAGTGAGGCTCCGCCGCGTGCGCGGCGATGCCGATTCAGCACGGAACATTCCAAATTTTCCTCTCCACCCCCGTGACCGCCGAACTCGAGCGGCCCTTTATACTATCAGACGCGCGGGGCGGTGGCAAAATTAAAACCTTGTACCGACTGTTCTATCCGGCGCCCTTCTCGACGATCTCCCTGGCGAAGAGCGCTCCGCCGAGCGCGCCGGCCAACTGCGGATCGAAACGGGCGTCCTCCGGCAGGGGCAGAATTCCGAAGCCGAGTTCCCTTTCGATGCGTCTCACCACGCCTTCGTTCTTGGCGATGCCGCCGGTCACCACCATGTCCTTTTCCGCGCCGACGCGCTCCAGCAGTGTGAAGACGCGATGCGCCATGGCCGAGCAGTACGCGGCTATCACCTTCTCCTTCGGCCAGCCTTTCTTCAGGAGCGAAACCGCCTCGGACTTGGCGAACACCACGCAGGTCGACGAGACGGGCGGCGGCTCTTCGTCCACGTCGAAGGACATCTCGCCGATCTCGGCGATCGAGACCTGCAGCAGATCCGCGAACACCTCCATGCCGCGACCCGTGCCGGCGGCGCATTTGTCGTTCATCAGAAACGCGGTCACCCTGCCGCCGGCGTCGCATTTTATGGCCTTGCAGTCCTGTCCGCCCATGTCCAGCACGGTGCGGACGGAGGGGCCGTAGATGAAGTTGGCCCCGCGCGCGTGACAGGCGATCTCGGTGATGGTGCGTCCGGCGAAGGGGATGTTCACCCGTCCGTAGCCGGTGCCCACTATGTAGTGGATGTCGCCCGCGCTCATGCCGGTCCTTTCGAGGGCGGCGTCGAGCGCGCGCTCGGCCGAGCCCGGACTCGAAGAGCCGGTGCGCAGGAGACTGTAGGAGTAGATTTCACCGTCCAGCAGGATCATCGCCTTGCTCGAGACCGAGCCCACGTCGACGCCTGCGGTGACGACGTCCGCTCCGCGCCAGTCCAACTCCGACGACGTCCATTTGCGCTCCGGCCAGCGCCAGTAGTCTTTTCGTTCTCCGGCCATCTCTTCCGCCTCTTTCGCTCGTCATCGTCGTCGGCGACGCTCGTGGCGTGCGGCCGCGATGAGCGCGGCGCCGTAGGCGCCGACGAACTCCGGGTGCTCCGGAACCAGAATCTCCTCCAGTTCGAGCGCCCGCTTCAGCGACTCCACGAACCCTTCGTTGCGCCCCATGCCGCCGACCAGCATCACCGGCGGACGCACGCCGACGCGGCGCGCCATCGAAGCCGTGCGGCCGGCTATGGCGTCGTGAATGGCGCGGGCGATGTCCGCCTTGGGCGTCCGCGAGTGTATGAGACTCACCACTTCGCTTTCGGCGAAGACGACGCACTGGGCGTTCAGCGGCACGACTTTTTCGCTTCTCAGCGAGAGGGCGCCCATCCGCTCCAGCGGCACCTCGAGCGCGCGGGCCATCGCCTCGACGAAAGCGCCGGCCCCCGCGGCGCACTTCTCGTTGATGACGAAGTCGGCGACGCGACCGTCGTCCGAGAGTCTTACGGCGCGGGCGCCTTCGGCGCCGACGTCTATCAACGTCCGCACCTCGGAGCGAAGCGCGCATGCGCCTTTCGCCGCCGCGGTCACCTCCGTCACCTTCCAGGCGCCTGTCGCCGCGCCGCGCCCGACTCCCGTGGCCGCCGTCTCGGAGACCCGTTCGCGCGCGACGCCGGCGGCCGCGAGCGCCTCCGCCGTCGCGCGTTCCAGTCCCGCTTGCTGTTCGAGTCCCGGCGCTACGGCGCTCCTGCCCGTCGGTTCTCCGTCGCTGAGAACGATCGCCTTTATCGTTTCGGCGCCGACGTCCACGCCCATCACGATCAACGCTCGTCCTCCGGAGTCGCCCGACAGGCGCAGTTCACCACAGAGACGGTCGGGATTCAACTCCGACGCGGGGTTTCCCGAGACGCGCGGCCGCTCATTCCCTGTGGAAGCGGTCGTCGGCGCGACGGTGACGCGCCCTCTCCAGGCGTCCCTCCAGCCAGCCGTAGCGTCTCTCGCCGTCGGCGGCGAACGCCGGCACGTGCGGCTTCACGTCCAGAAGCGGCGTTCCGTCCAGCATGTCCACCTCCGCCACCTCCAGAACGTTGCCGCGCAGCGCCACGAGTCGGACGACCGACAGGCCTATCGGGTTCGGACGCCGCGGCGCCCGCGTCGCGAAAACGCCGCGCTCGACATCCTCCATGTAGGGACGCACCAACGGCTTCCAGCCCGAACTCCCGTGGAAGTGGTACAGCAGCACCACGTGCGAGAATCCGTCCAGGTCCTTGAGACCTTCCGCGTACTCCGCGAACACCTCCACTTCGCCCCGCGCCCCCTCCGCCGCGCACGGCTGTATGGGCGCGCCCGCGGGCTCCTTCCACGGCGTGCGTATCACTCCTATCGGCCGGCAGACGATTTCCTCCCGCATCTTCCGCGTCCTCCTCCGTGACGGTCGCGACGGATTGTAGCGCTCGGCGACGCGGAGGCAAGTCCGATTCGGAGACGCTCTCGTCGCGGCCCGCGGGCGCGTATCAGTCCAGGGAGGCGCGCGACGATTCGAGTTGAAAAACTCGCGGTCGACCGGTATAAAGGGCGCCTGAACAATAGTTGGGAGAAAAGAAGATGCTGAGGATCGTCTCGACCGGGTTGCTGGTGATGATATGCGGAGTCGCCTCGGCCGTGGGCGACGTGGTGCTCACCAAGAAAGGCCTCCTCAAGACGCAGATTCGCGGAATCGAGGAGAAGGACGGACGTTTCGTTCTCAGGCACGCCGTCGGCGCTCTCGACGTGCGGGAGGCGGTCGTCGTGCACATGGATCGCAAGGTCAGAACGACCGAGGAAGGAACACTGGTGCGTTTCGTGGACGGCAGCCGACTGTACGCGCGCGGGGTGACCTACAACGGCGTGGTGGTGAAGATGGACACGGTTTTCGGACATCTGGAGGTGGCGCCGGACTACGTACGCATGGCGGTCTTCCTGAAGAGAGGACTCTCGGAGCGGCGCGTCGAGGAGTTGACCGCCGGAAAGAAGAGCAAGGATTATCTGATCATGGCGACGGGCAAAGCGGTGCCGGGCGACCTTCACGAGATGGGCGGGCAGACGGTGAAGTTCGAGTCGACGCTTCTGGGCGGCGTCGTTCAGGTGATGAGAAAGGACCTCGCGGCGGTGGTGTTCGCGCTGCTGCCCGGCGTCGGCGAGCGACCGAAGCCGGGCGAGGTGCGCCTCAGGGCGCATCTGGTCGACGGCGGCACGCTGCGCGGCGTCCTGAAGAGCGGTGACGGAAGAACGTTCCTCCTCAAGAACGCCGCCGGCGAGTTCAAGGTGCGACTGGACAAGACGGAAGCGCTCTACTTTTCGCATCCGGACGTGGTCTTTCTTTCAGATCTCGATCCCAGGGAGGCGAAGGAGACGCCGTTCTTCGACCGCTTCCTTTATCCCTGGCAGCGCGACAGGACGCTGGAGAAGAAGACGGCCATCTCCATCAAGCGGCGCCTCTACCACAAAGGGGTGAGCGTCCACTCCAAGTGCGAGTTGACCTACGACCTCGCCGGGCGCTATCTCAGGCTGATCACGTTCGTCGGTCTGGACGACGAAGCGCGTGGGAAAGGGGACGTCGACCTGAGCGTCAGCGGCGACGGCAAGACGCTGTTCGAGAAAAAAGGCCTGAAGGGCGCGGACGAGCCGGTGCTGGTGAACGCGGCGCTCGAGGGCGTGAAGGAGTTGAAACTGCTGGTGGACTTCGGTCGGGAACTGGACGTGCTCGACCGCGTGGCGTGGGCGGACGCGTTTCTGGTGAAGAAGCCCGGCGGGGAGCCCGGCGGAGACGAGGGAAGCGGGGACGGAGAATAACGGACGCGCGGGGGAGCGGAAGGAGAAAGGGAAGGAGTTTCCAGATGAGGCGAGCGGGGCTGATACTGTTCGTACTGACTGCGTGCTGCGCGGCGCGTGCGCAGGAGTTGCCGCTGGCGGCCGGCGAAGTAGAGGCG
>CAYPNR010000031.1:7181-11242 GCA_964412125.1 uncultured Planctomycetota bacterium
CTCGCCTCGGGACGTCCGGAGTCCGTCCGACAGGTGCTCCGCGGCTGCGGATACGTCCGTAAGTTCTTCGTCGTCGGCCCCTTCGACAACGAACGCGGCCAGATCGACAACGCTTATCCTCCCGAAACCGACTTCCTGAAAGGTCGCCTGCGCCCGGACGCCGAGTATCAGGGCAAACGTCGGATGGTGAAGTGGCGGCCGCTGCCGGTGGACGCGGCCCTGCCGGTCGTCGACCTGGACGCAATGATGCGGCCGGCGGATCAGGTTCTCGCCTACGCGCTGGCGGTCTTCCGTTCCGAGCGGGAGATGGACGCCGCAGTCCGCGTCGGCTCCGACGAGGGTTTCAAACTCTTCTTCAACGGCAGGGAAGTGGCCAAGGCCAATGTCCGAAGACGTTTCTTCCCCGACCAGGACGCCGTCTGCGTCCGCCTGCGCAAGGGATGGAACGCGCTGCTTTTGAAGGTGACCGAGGAGAAGGGAGAGTGGCGGTTCAGCGTACGTGTGACCGCGCCCGACGGCTCGGCTATCGAGGGACTGAAGTTCGCCGCGACTCTCGCGGAGGCGGCCGCGGCCAAGATAGAAGACTTCGCGAAGCCCGCGGCCGAGGTCGACATCGGCGCGCGCGGCTATCACGCCGACGTCCTGAAACGCCGTCCGGACGATTTTCAGGCACTCTTCCACGCTTCTTATCTCTTCATGGCCTACCACTACGCCGACGAGACCGACCACAGCGATCGGGAGATGCTGTTGAAGGCGCGGAAAGCGCATCCCGAAGACGCCGTGCTCTCCTTCTTCCTGTCGGAGACCTACCAGCACGAGGTGGAGATGGAGTCGGAGAGGACGGAGAACCTTCGCAAGAAGTATCTGCTCGAGGCGGTGGAAGCCGATCCGAAGTACGCCGAGGCGCTCACCGAGTTGGGCGAGTACTACCTGGAGAGGCTGGGGATGTGGCGGAAGGCGCAGGAGTACGTGAAGAAGGCGCTCGCCGCCTCGCCCGACTACGTACGGGCGAGACTGCTTGAGTTGGAGGTGCTGCGCAAGCGGGAGTTCCAATTGGAGGTGGACGAGCGGCTTCACGCCTATATGAAGAAGGAGGGACCCTGCTCCGACGCCGAGGACGTGGTGAGGATGGCGCTTGACGTGCTGAAGGAGAGGGAGGACCACGACAGGCTGCTTGCGAAGTTGACGACGATTCTCGAGCGGAACCGCAACGCGAAGTGGGCGCGGGAGGAGTTGGCCGACGAGTACGTCAGGCGCGGCGACATGAAAGCGGCGGCCGCGCTGATGGAGGAGGCCGCGGCGCTCGACCCTTACGACTTGAATGCGCGCAGGCGCTTAGCGGAACTGCTGGCGGCGGACGACGACGTCGAAGGCGCCGCGGCCGCCGCGTCGGCCGCGCTCACGGTGGCCCCGGAGGACGAGCAACTCCTGCTCTTCTACGCCAGACTGCTGATGCGGCTCAGCGTCGAGCGCGGCGAGGAGCGCGACGGTCCCACTTACAAAAAGGCGCTCGGCGTACTTCATGAAGTGCTCCGTATCAATCCCGCCAATCCGTGGGTCAAACGCTACTTCGAGTTCATCGGCTCCGAAAAGTCGCTTTTCGAGACGCTGGAGCGTTTCAAAACCTCCTTCTCCATCGGCAAAGACAAAATCGAAGTGACCGAGCACTACCTCGACGGCGAGACGGTGAAGGAGCGCACCACATCTTTCGACGTCGCGGCCCTCGACGAGGAGGGCAGGAAGGAGAACCTGCCGTTCTTGTGCGTCTACTACGGGGCGCTGGTGAAGGTGAACACCGACGGCGCCGCAACCGAGTACCATCAAATGGTCCTTCGGGTCACCAGCGAGCGCGGCACGCAGTCGTTGGCCTCGCTCTGGTGCAGTCGCCTGGCGGGCTGGGGCAGCGACATCAAGGTGAAGAAGGCGACGGTCACGCGCGCCGACGGCACCGTGGAGGAAGGGCGCATCTCGGGAGGTCTGGTCTCCTTCAGCAACCTGCGCGTGGGAGACACGCTGGAGGTGGCCTTCAGGGCCGACCTGCAGGTGGGGGAGGGACGCTTTTTCGGCGACTACTACGGTCGGGTCATTTTTCTGAACCCCACCTATCGCCTGGGCGGCTGGTTCGAGAAGTCGTTTCTGCCGGTGAAGATAAGCAAGTTGACGCTGATACTGCCCAAAGACGAGGTGCGCAGGATGCACATCTATCCCAAGAACGTGGCCGTCGAGCCCACCAAGGAGGCGGGCATCGACGATGAGACGAGGGTGCTGGTGTGGCGGCTGAGCGGCATGAAACACATGGTGAGCGAGACGTTCGCCCCGCCGGAGGAGCAGACGCATCCGAACGTACAGGTCTCCTCCTTCGCCGACTGGAACCGTTTCGGCCAGTGGTTCTGGAACCTCGTCCGCAAGCAGTTCGAGAGTTCCGACGCGCTCAAGGCGAAGGTGGCCGAGTTGACCGAGGGCAAGAAAGAGCCGCTGGACAAGATACGCGCGATTTATCGATTCGTCGTGCGCGACATTCACTATCAGGCCGAAACCTCCTTCAACATTCACGGATGGAAGCCCTACAAGGCGTCCACGGTACTCGAGCGCAAAAACGGCGACTGCAAGGACAAGGCGATACTTTTCGCGACGATGATGCGCGAGGCGGGGCTGAAAGCGTACGTGGCGCTGACGTATCTGGAGGGCGGCGGCCGCGGCAGACCGGATCTCACTCTTCCTTTGATTCAGCACTTCAATCACGCCATAGCCTACGTACCGCCCGACGACGGTCGCGAAGAGATGTGGCTGGACCTGACCGCGACGGAGTACTCGTTCGAGGACCAGCCTCCGGAGTGGGACCGCGGCGCGTACTCGCTGGTGGTGGGCCCGGACATGGCGGAACTGAAGAGGATTCCTTTACGCTCGCCGCTGGAGCCGGTACAGCAGTTCGACGTGGACGTGGAGGTGGACGAGAAGGGCGGCGCGACGCTGGACATTCACGTCACGGCGAGCGCGGGACTCGCATGGATGGTGCGCCAGCGCATGGAGGCCGAAGGCCGGCGGAAGGAGCGTCTGGAGAACGCCCTCAGCGACCATCTCGCCGGCTGCAAGGTCGTCGACATAGAGATGCCGGACCTCAAGGACACCTCCGTGAATCCCGTGAAGTGGAGCGCCAAGGCGAAGGTCGCCTCGCTCCTGCAGGGGAATCGACTGACGCCGGCCTTGATCCGCTTCGACTGGGGCAAGCGACTGGCCGGCGAGTCGACCCGCAAGCAGCCCGTCGCGCTTCCTCAGATGCTCTACGGCTATCCTCCGCCGCTGTGGTCCATACTGGTTCCCGGCACCACGAAGGAGACGTACACGTTCCGCCTGAAGGGACACAAAGTGGTTTCGCTGCCCGACGGCTTCGAGGCGGAGACCGCCTTCGCGAAGGTGACCTACCGCTACACCAGACTTTCCGAGGACTCGTTCCGTCTGGAGCGGATCTTCACGATAAAGACGGACTATCTGACGCCCGACCGGTACGACAAGGAGTATCGGGAACTGCTCGGGAAGATGGAGAGCGAACAGATGCAGAGCGTGACCCTCCAGGCGAAGTGAGACGGGGCGGTCCGCGAGACGAGTTAGGAGGTTCGGACGGTGCGCGCAATAACGACGCTCGTCGCGATGATGGCGATTGCGGGCGCGCTGGTCGCGGCCGAGAAGGAAGACTTCTTTCCCGGCGTGCGGAGCCGCGCGTTCGTCGAAGGAGACTTCGACGCCCTGCTCGACGTCTGGGTGAAGACGATCGAGGAGAACCCGGACTCTTATGAAGCGCTGATGGCGCTGAGGCTGATACGCGCCTACGCCGACTACATGAGAGACTGGCGACGCGTGGAAGGAGCGCTGGAGAAGGCACTTGAGTCGCCGCTCAAGTGCGGATACGCCTACCATCGATATCGACAGGCGCTGGTGTCCATATACGAGTCGCGCGGGCTGACCGAGAAAGTGGAGAGGATGCGGCCCTGCGACGGCGCCGTTGTGGATTTCTGGTACGTGGGCTCCTTCGGCTGGCGGATGGGCGCGGGCGCGATCTACGC
>CAYPNR010000031.1:11342-13569 GCA_964412125.1 uncultured Planctomycetota bacterium
TCGTCTGGTTCAACGGCGTGAAGGTCTTCGAACACGATCCGAGCCGCCGATTCGGACCGCATGCGTTGCGCGTCTGCGTGGCCGCGCGGGCCGGCTGGAACGTCGTGCTGGTGAAGACCGAAAGAAGCGGTTTGAGTCTCTGGCTTCGCGACGTCTCCGGCAGGCCGCTGCCTGCCGTCTGCGAGAAGGGGCGCGTCTATCACGCGCCGGGCGCGTCCGGCGCGCGGGGGGTCTCTGACGAGAAAGTGACGCCGGACCTGCTGGAGCACTATCGCGCTCTGGCGTCCGCCGCGGATGCGCCGCTCGACGCGAAACTGGCCTATCTGTGGCTGCTCTGCCGCACCGACGGAATGGAAGTGGAGGCGGAGGACCTCGCCGGCAGACTCATCGCCGCCCGTCCCGACGACGCGCTGGTGCGGCTGTTCGCCGCGGAAGCCTACCGCGGCGCGGACCACTGTCCGGACGCCTGGCGTCAGAGTCGGCAGAACGAGTCGTTGGAGGCGGCCCTCAAGATCGAGCCGCGTTTCGTCCTCGCGGTGCTCGCGAAGGCCGAGACGCTGGTCTGGAACGACAAGGAGGAAGAAGCCGTCAGGCTGATGGAGGAGTTGATCACCGGCGGCGTTCGACGTGTGTATCTGTACATGCGCGTGGCGGACGTCTGCGGCAGGATGGGCTGGGAACGCGAGGAACTACGTGCGGTGAAGGAGGCCGAGAGACTCGATCCGAACAACGAAGCCGTACTTACGTGGTGGGAGAACTACTATCGTCGCCGCCGGAATCCGGTCAAGGCGCGGTCCTACGAGCGGCGCTCGCTCGAACTGTACAGTCGCGGCGACGCCCTGGCGCTTTTCGACGCGCGTTGCGCCGAGGAGGAGGGGCGCTTCGAGGACGCCTTGAAAGTGATCCAGAAGTTCGTCGAACGCTGTCCCGAGCGGGTCGACTACCGCGAGCGTCTCGCCGGTCTTCTGGTGAGGCTGGGCAGGGGCGAGCAGGCGTTACGTGTGTGGCGCACGCTCCTGGAGCAGTTCGCGGACGTCGGCAGTCCCAGAGAGTGGCTCGTCAGTATTGCGGAGACGGAACGGATGCTCGGGCGGACCGACCGTGTCGTCTCCGCCCTCAGACAGGCCAACCTCATCGAGTTCGAGTGGGACACTCATCGTTACGCTCAGTTTCTCGCCGGAGAGAGCGAGGACTTCTTCGAGGGATACGCTCTCGGCGAGCGCGAGGTGGAGGCGCTGCTCAAGGAGAAGGTGACCGCGGAGGACTATCCGCGGTCGCCGGTGGTGGAGTTGCTGAACGAGCAGGTGATACTGGTGAGGCCGTCCGGCTCGACCAGCACATACGCGCGCGTTCTTGTGAAGGTGCTGCGCGAGGAAGGCAAGATGGCGGTTTCGCAGCCGCGCGTCGGCGGCGAAGTACTGGACTGCGAGACGATAACCCCCGACGGAAAGCGCTACGATCCGACGGTGCTCGGCGAGCGCGGCGGCGGCGGTTTCGTCATGGACAAGATAGACATCGGCTCCGTGGTGCACGTGCGCTGGCGCGACGACGGCGGCTCGGTCGAAGGCACCTCCACACAGTTCTACGAACAGGATTTCGGCTGTCACAGGCGGCGGATCGTGATCGTTTTTCAGAAGCCGCAGACGACCCGGCAGGAGAAAGCGCTGCTGAAGAGGCTCGGCATCCAGCGAAGTTGGATTCACGACAGGATGAAACTGCGCACGTTCAACATCGCGGAGGATCCCGACGTCGCGTTTCATTTTCGCGACACCGGCAAGGCGCTCGTGTACGAGTTCGAGGCGCGCGGCATTCGCGCCCTCGAAGCCGAGCACCGCACGCCGCCGCCGGAGGAGGTGATCCCCTGTTTCGACTGGATTCCGACCGATCGCAGGCCGTTGGAGAACATGGCCGCGCTGGCGGCGGCCTTCCGGGACGAAGGCTCCCGACCGACGCCGCTGGTCGAGCGCGAGGCCCGAAGAATAGTCGAAGGCGCCAAGGACCTGCGCGAGAAGGTGAAAAAACTCTACGAGTTCTGCCACACCGAGATACGCACCTCGGGATTCGGGCTGTTCGGCTTCGGCGCCGGCGGCGCTCATTCCATTCTCCTGGAGCGCGCGGGCGACCGCACCACGCTGTTCAGAGCGTTCCTCAACGCGCTCGGGATTCCGTACCGCATCGCGTTGTGCATGTCCGACCTGAACGACGGCGAGCGGATAGACATAGAGGA
>CAYPNR010000031.1:13669-24016 GCA_964412125.1 uncultured Planctomycetota bacterium
CTGCTGGTCGAGAATCTCGTGTCGAGGCTGCTGACCGGCGCCAAGGTCACATCACCGCCGGATATTCCGGACATGAGAAAGATGGGCACTCCGCTGCGCATAATCTTCAACTGCAGACTCTCCGCCCTGCTGAAGCCGCTGCCCGACGGCACGTATCTTCTCGATCCGTGTCTGCCGCCGCTCTATCTGCAGCGGCAGTTGGCCGGCAAGCCCAATCGGCGCTTCCCCTTCTATCTGCCGGGTTCCATTCTGTCGGTGCACCGCACCACGCTCAGGCTGGGCGACGGATATCGTCTCAAAGGCGACCCGGCGAAGATGAGCCGTCTGATAGAGCGGCCTTTCGCCGTGTTCGTGCTGAACTTCCGGCGCGAGGCCGCCGGCAACGCGATAGAGATATTCCGCTTTCTGGCCATCTATCCCATGCGACTGGCGCCGGGCGACTTCGCCGCGCTGAACTCCTTCTGCCGGGAGGTGGACGAGGCGAACCAGAAGTTCCTGGTGGTCGAGAAGGTTGAGAGAAGCGGAAATAAGGAGCCGGAGAAACCGAAGCGTCCCGAAAAGGGACCGGGCGGGAAGAAATAGAAAGCCCGTCTTGGGACGACCGTGACGGCGGAGCCGCAATGCTGCGTCGTGGTGCGACCGTTCTGGCGCTGACCATGGGTGACGCGGCCGGTGTGGGACCGGAGGTGCTGGTCAAGGCCCTCGGCCACACGGTGCCTCGCGTGAAGAACGCGGTTTTTCTCGTCGTGGGCGACCCGGCCCGTCTCAGGAAGGTTCAGAGACGACTGGAGGTGCGTCTGCACGAGCGACGCGTCCGTCTTCGGGAGTTGCCGGGAGTCTTTCATCGCTGGGAGACGTCGATTTTCGTGCTGCGCGAGGCCGCGGACATGGGCGCGCACGAGTGCGTGGAGATGGCGGTCGGCCTCATCGAGCGCGGCGTCGCTCACGCTCTTGTGACCATGCCCGCCCGCAAACGCGCCTCCGCCGCCGGCGCCGTCGGACACACCGAACTCCTTTCCCGTCTGACGAAGACGGACGGAGTCGGCATGCTTCTGCTGCACGGCAGGCTTCGCGTGATGCCGCTGACGCTGCATGTGCCTCTTCGGAGCGTTCCGGGGGCGCTGACCGTGGACGGCGTCTGCGAGGCGGTACGTCTGCTCGACGAAGGGCTGCGCGGATGTTTCGATTTCGTTTCACCGCGGATAGGCGTCGCCGCGCTCAACCCGCACGCCGGCGAAGGCGGCCTCGTCGGCGAGGAGGAGCGCGAGGTGCTCGTCCCCGCCGTTTCACGTCTGCAGGCGGAGAACATACGCGTCACCGGTCCCGAGGACTGCCATCTGCTCGTTCGGGCGATGGTACGCGGCAGACTCGACGCCGCGCTGACGCTCTACCACGATCAGGCGTTGATGCCGTTCAAGTTGCTCTGCGGCAATCGCGGCACGAATCTGACATTGGGACTGCCGTTTGTGAGGACGTCGCCGCTGCACGGCACGGCCGACGACATAGCGGGCGCCGGGGTCGCCGACCACCGGGGCGCCATGGACGCCATAGCGACGGCGCTGGCCCTCGCGCGCCGCGCGCGCGGGTGAATTCTTAATGGGGGATCCTCCGTTGGAAAAAGTGGTTCTCGCGTACTCCGGCGGGCTCGACACCAGTGTCTGCATACACTGGCTGCGCAACAAGAAAGGCATGCAGGTCTACACCTTCAGCGCCGATCTCGGCCAGTTGGAGTCCGCGGAGGAGTTGGCCCGGCGCGCGTTCGACGTGGGCGCGCATTCGGTCTTCATCAAGGATCTCCGCGCCCGTCTCGCCGAGGAGTTCATTCTTCCCGCGATCTACGCCAACGCCGCGGTTCGCGACGGTCGCTGTCTGTCCGTCGCGCTGTCGCGACCGCTGATCACCGAGGAGTTGATAATGGTGGCGCAGGAGGAGAACGCGCGCTACCTGGCGCACGGCGGAAGCGCCAAGTCGAACGATCAGATACGTTTTCAACTGACCGTGGCGGCTCTTGCGCCGGAGATGGACATACTCGCGCCGATGCGCGAGCCGGAACTGGCCTCCTCCGGCGCCGTCGCCGCCTACGCGGGGCGACACGGTCTTGCGATTCCGACCGAAGGTCGTTCGATCTACGGCGAGGACGAAAACATCTGGGGCCGCGTCGTCTCCGGCACCGCGCTCGAGCGTCTCGCCGCGCCGGCCGCCGAGGATCTGTTCCGCATGACCGTCTCCCCGAAGGACGCGCCCGACGAGCCGGAGGACGTTCGAATAACGTTCGACGGCGGTCGTCCCGTCGCCCTCGACGGAGAGGAAGAGGACCTCGTCGCCGTCATAGAGCGCATCGGCGAGAGGGCTGCGCGTCACGGCGTGGGTCGTTTCGACTCGCTGCAGACCAAGATCATCGGGATAAAGACCCGCATGGTCTCCGAGGCGCCCGCCGCCACCGCCGTCACCATCGCCCATCGCGCGCTCGAGGGAGCGGTGCTGCCGCACAACCTCCTGCAGGTGAAACACCTGCTCGAGGACTCTTACGCCGATATCGTCTACAACGGGCTCTGGTTCTCCCGCGTCAGACGCTCGCTCGACGCCTTTTTCGCGGAGACACAGCATCCGGTCACGGGAACCGTCACGCTTCGGTTCTTCAAAGGCGTCTGTCGTCCCGTCTCGGTGGAGTCCGAGTTTTCGCTTTACGATCGTCTTCTGGCCACTCACGGTCCGGACGACGCCTTCGACGCCGAGGCGGCCGCGGGCTTCGTGGACGTGTTCGTGCTGGAGCACCGTCTGGAAGCGCTGCAGCACCGGCGTCTGCGCGAGAGACGCGAGCCGCCCGCGCCGTGAAGCGGCGGCCGCGCCCTTCGCGGCGTCAGGACGGAGACGAGCGCTCCTCGATTTCGATGACTCTGCTTCGCAGCGCGCCTCTCGCCAGGCGCGTCTCTATCACGCTGCCCGGCGGCGCTTCGGCCGCGTCCTTCAGCGGCGTCTGCGAGCCGACCGGCGTGGTTATCGAGTAGCCGCGCGCGAGCGTTTTGAGCGGACTGACCGCTTCGAGTCTGCCCGCGAGCGCGCCCGTGGTCTGTCTTGCGCGCTCCAGTCGACGCGGACCGTCCCTGCGCAGGCGTCGGAAGAGTTCGTCCAACTCGCGTCGCAGGAGGTCCGTCCGCTCGGTCGGCCGTCGCAGCACGCGGCGTCGCGCCAGTTGCGCGAGCGACGCGCGTCGGCGCTCCAGACGCGCGCGTACCGCCAGGCGCGCCCTTCGGAGAAATCGTCGAAGGGCGTCCCTTATCTCTCTCTGGTCCGGCACCACCATCTGCCCCGCGGCGGTGGGCGTGGGCGCGCGCGCGTCCGCGACGAAGTCCGATATGGTGTAGTCCACTTCGTGACCCACCGCGCTGACCACCGGAATGCGCGAGGCGAAGACCGCTCTCGCCACCGCCTCCTCGTTGAACGCCCACAGGTCTTCGAGGGAGCCGCCTCCGCGGCCGATGACGATGACCGACGCTTCGCCGTGGCGGTTCAGCGCGTCTATGGCGGTCGCTATCCGCTCCGCCGCGCCTTCGCCCTGCACCGGGACCGGATACACCAGCAGCCGCGCCTGTGGAAACCGTCCGAGCGTCGTCCTGAGCATGTCCCGCAGCGCGGCGCCGCCGGAGGCGGTCACCAGCGCCACCGTGTGCGGAAAACGCGGCAGCGGTCGTTTGCGGGCCTCGTCGAAAAGACCCTCTTCGGCGAGTTTTCGTTTCAGGCGCTCGAACGCCGCCGCCAGCGCGCCCAGGCCGCGCACCTCCATCTCCTGCGCCGAAAATTCGTAGTAGCCCCGCGCCTGATACACCCGTACGCGCCCGTAGCACAGCACCTCCATGCCGTCGGCCGGCTCGAACCGCAGGTTGCGGACGTATCTGCGCCACATCACCGCACGCAGTTCGCAGGAGGCGTCCTTCAACGTGAAGTAGAGATGTCCCGAAGGCTGATGACGTTTGAAATTGGATATCTCGCCGCGGACCCACATCGGCGGGACGCTTCCCTCGATCAGGTCCTTGAGGAGCGCGGTCAACTCCGAGACGCTGAGGACCCGCGGGCCCGTCGACTCCGCTCCGCTCACGACGCCCGCTCCCCCTCCGGCGCCCGCTCCTGAACGCGCTCTATCGTCAGGGCGCGTCCGCTCTTCCTGTCGATCTCGACCAGCGCTCCGCAGATGCGGCTGTCGTTCTTCGCCACGTCGAACGGCGTCGGCATTCCGGTCAGGATGTGCGCGAGGATGCGTTCCTTCTTGCGACCTATGACGCTGTCGTAGGGTCCGGTCATGCCGAGGTCGGTTATGTAGGCGGTGCCGGCGGGCAGTATCCGCTCGTCGGCGGTCTGTATGTGGGTGTGGGTGCCGAAGACGAAACTGACGCGTCCGTCCAGGTACCAGCCCATGGCCACTTTTTCGCTGGTGGCCTCGGCGTGGAAGTCGACGACGATGATATTCGTGTACTTGCGGGCCTCCTCGACGGCGCGCTCCGCCGCCTCGAACGGACAGTTCGCGACCGGCGGCATGAACGTCCGTCCCATCAGGTTGATCACCGCGACCGTGTCCGCCTCGTGCCGGAGCAGCGTCAGTCCGCGTCCGGCCGCGCGCCCCGGCAGGTTGAGAGGTCTGACCATACGCGGATCGTTGTCGAGCCGGGCCGCTATTTCTTTGTGTCCGAAGACGTGATCGCCGCTGGTGAGCAGGTCCGCGCCGGCCTTGAATATCTCGTCCACGACCGCCTCGGTCATGCCTCGTCCGCCGGCGGCGTTCTCCGCGTTGACGATCGCCAGGTCCACGGCGTGGGCGCGTTTGTAGTCGTGCAGCAGCAGGGTCAGAGCGCGTCTGCCGGCCTTGCCCACCACGTCGCCGAGCGCCAGTATGCGCAGTCGCTCCTCCAAGTGCGCTTCCTTTCACTTGGCGCCGAGTTTGCGCCGGTTCTCGTTCCACGGCTTCCAACTGCCGATCATGCCGCCGAAGAAGTTGTCCCACGCGCGATTCGCGTCTCCGGCCTCCACCGCCTCCTTCATCCTTCGGTAGCCGTCCATCCACGGCTCGGCGAACTCCTTCAGTTCGGGATGGTTCTTCACATCGTTCTCGTAGAACTTCTCCAGATCCTTGTCGTATTTTTCGATCACTTTCTTCGCCGTTTTCAAATCCTTCTGTCGGAGGAGTCCGCTTATCTCGTCCATCAGTTTACTGGGAAGCGGCTTTTCCGGCTTCTTCGGCTTCTCCGGCTCCTTCTCCTCGATCACGTCCGGCGCGTCTTCTCCCGTCACGTATCTCGAGGCTATCGCGCTTTCTATCGCTTTCTCGTTCAACTCCGGCTCGCCCGGCAGTTCGCTTTTTTCGCAACCCGTCAGCGCCGCCAGCACCGCCGCGAGGATGAGCCATCTCATGCGTCTCTCCTCCTATTGTCACGCCCTTTTCATTCTACACCGCCGTCGTCGCTTTTCAATCGTCCGCCGCGCTCCGCGTCGCCGGAACGGTTTTGCGAGCAAATCGCTTGACGAGAGGCCGTGATGTGGTAAATTATATTCTGACACGTGGTTGACGGGGGTACGGGGATGCGCGGATTTCTACGACAGGTCAGACTGTTCGACTTCCTGCAGTTTCTCGACATCAACGGACGACAGGGCATTCTTTCGATAGACGCGGGCGGCCGCAAGACGCAGATATTCTTCGGCCGCGACGGCGTACGACTGCTCTCCAGCGGACGCCGTCGTCGACCGCTGTTCGGCGAGATACTGCTCAGGTGGGGCCGTCTCGGAGAGGACGACCTTGCGCAGGCGCTGGAGGAGCAGCGGCGGACGCGCAGGCCCATCGGCGAGATTCTCGCACGCCGCAACGCCATCACGACCGAGGACGTGGAGGCGTGTCTGCGCACGCAGGTCGCCGAGGAGATATGCGACGCGATCTCCGACGAGTTCGCCGACTTCGAGTTCTCGCCGACCGAGCGGGCGCCCGACGAGGACGAAGGATTCAGACTGACGCTGAACGGCGGAGGCATAGTTCTGGAAGCCGCCAGGAGAGTGGACGAATGGCGACGGGTGCGCACGGTGGTCGCCTCCTTCGCGCAGATATATCGACTGAGGAAGCCGGTGCCGGAGATCGAGGGCACTGAACTGCCGAAGCGGCTGTTCGAGGAGGTGGCCGCGCTGCTGGACGGCGGGCGTTGCGTCAACGAGGTGATAGTGGACGCGGGACTGACCAAACTGGAGACGTGTCGCGTGGTCGCGCTCTTCAAGGAGCGGGAGGCCGTTCGCCCCATGGGACTGGCGGACCGTTACGAGGTCGTCGCGCGTTCGGTGGCGGACGGACGAGTGGACCGCGCGGTTCGAATCGCCGAGAACTTTCTGTTCGAGGACCCGCTGGACGTACGGATGCGGGTGGAGTTGGCGCGACTGTACGTGAAGCAGCACTACAAAGAGGACGCCTACCGCGAGTTTCGCGCGGCCGCGGAGAGACTCGCGCGGCAGGGATTTCATCTGCAGGCGGTGGACGTACTGAAGGAAGCGCGGCGGATATATCCCGAGCGACTGGGCGCGCAGTTCACCGTCGCCCAGTATCTGCTGCGGGCCGGTCGCGTCCGCGAGGCCGCCGTGGAAGGCGTCTCGGTGGCGGACCTTGCGGTCCGCCGTCTGCGCGAGAGCCGCACACGGCTGATACGCCTCGCCGGCTCCATAGGCAACGTTCCGGTCCGATAGAGGAGCCTTTCACATCCGCTCCAGCGGCTCCACGCCCAGCAGTCGCAGTCCGTTGGCGAGGATGTGCCGCACCGCCGCCACCAGCGCCACACGCGCCGCGGTCACTTTCTCGTCCTCTCCGAGCACCCTGCGCCGCTGGTAGAACAGGTTGAGCGCCGAGGCGGTCTCCAGCAGGTGCTGCGCCAGATACGACGGCTCGCAGTCCTCCGCCGCGTCGCGGATCGCGCGGGGAAAGCCGTCCGCCAGCAGCACGAGTCGTCGCTCCTCTTTCGAGTCGAGCAGCGAAGCGTCGAACTCACGCGGCGCCTCCCGCCCCCACTTGCGCAGGATCCCGCACGCGCGCGTGTGCGCGTACTGCAGATACGGCCCCGTGTCGCCGTCGAACGAGAGCACTCTTTCCTGATCGTATTCGACGTCTTTGACGCGTGCGTTTTTGAGGTCGTTGAAGACGAGCGCGCCCGCGGCGACCGCGCGCGCCACACGCGCCGCCCGGCCGCCGGCCGCCAACTCCGGATTCTTCGTGCGCACCACCTCCTCGGCGCGTCGCACCAACTCCTCCAGTATCTCCTCCAGCAGAACCATCGTTCCGCGGCGCGTCGACATGCCGACGTAGTGGCCGAACTCCACGTGGCGGCAGCGGCCCGCGAACGGAAGGTCCGCCATCTCGAACAGGCGGAACACCTGCGCGAAGTGGTTCTTCTGCGGCATGCCCACCACGTACAGCATCCTGTCGAATCGCCACTTGCGCCATCTGTCGAGAGCGACGGTCACCTCGCGGGTCGCGTAGAGCGTGGTCCCGTCGGACTTGCGCATCACAAGCGGCGGCAGGTTGTCGGCCTCGTCGAAGAAAACCACCTGCGCGCCTTCGCTCTCGGCGAGCACTCCGCGTTCCTCCAGCAGGCGCAGCGTCTCCTCCATTCGCTGAACTCCGCGCGGCCTGCCGTGCTCGTCGCACATGCTTTCGCCGGCGATGACGTCGAAACGGACCCCGAGGGCGTCGTAGATGTGCTGGAACTCCGCCTTGCTCAACTCCACGAAGCGCCGCCACAGGTCGAGAGTCTCCTCCTCTCCCGCCTCCAGCGAGCGCAGACGTTCCGCCGCTTCCTCGCCCAGTTCCGGATTCGACTCCTCCTCTTGATGGAAGCGTACGTAGAGGTCGTAAAGATAGCGTATCGGGCGACGTTCGTATTCGGCCGGGTCGAACCACCTGTCGTAGGCGACCATCATCTTGGCGACCTGCGCGCCCCAGTCGCCGAGATAGTTCACCCCCACCACACGCCAGCCGAGAAAGCGATACACGTTCGACAGAGCGTTGCCTATCACCGTCGAGCGGAGATGGCCGATGCCGAAAGGCTTCGCTATGTTCGGACTCGAAAAGTCAATGACGACCGTCTTGCCCGCGTCGGGTCCGCCGCCGTAGCGCCCGCCTTCCGCCAGAATCCGCGGAATCACCTCCCGTGCGAAAGCCGCGCCGTCCACCCGGACGTTCAGATACGCGCCGGCCACCTCCGCGGCCGCGACGCACTCCGCGCCTTTCAACGCGTCCGCCGCCTCCCGCGCCAACTCCGGCGCCTTCCGCCCCAGACTCCTGGCGAAGCGGAAGCACGGCAGCGCCGCCTCTCCCAACTCCGGTCGCGGCGGACGCTCGAAATGGCTTCGCACCGCTTCGGCGTCCACGCCCCAGCGTTCGCCTATCGTCTCCGCCCATCGTCTCTTCAAGCGCTCGAGCAACACTTCGTCTCTCCACTCGCGTCGTCGAGCCTCTCATTCTACGCCGCGGAGCGTCCGCCGCAAGTCTGCGTCGCGTCGAGAGGGACGCTCACAGCGCCGCGAGGAGTTCTTTCGCGATGAGGGAGGGCGACGGCGCGGCTTCGCGGGCGGCGGTTTCGTGACGGCGGCGCCCCAGTTCGAAGTCCAGCAACTCCTTCGCCTTGGCCGCGCAGTCCTCGTCCACGGCGACCGCCTCGGAGAGTCGCGCGGCTTCCGGGAACGGCGGCGCCACGATACAGAGACCCGCGGCGAGCGCGTCGCTGAGGAGAGGCGAAAAGCCGCCGAGGCTGACCCAGACCGAGAGTGTGGCGGACGCGGCCGCCTCTATGACTTCTTTTTCGGTCCGCGCGACGCGGTAGGCGCTTCGAGAGAGGCCGAACTTGACGGCGCGACTCCATCCCGGTCCCACGCCGAACGCCCGCAGTCCCGCCTGAACGAGAGTGGACAGGACGCGCTGGCGACGCGGATGCCATGCGCCGATCACGGCGGCGTCGCGACGGACGGTGCCGGCGCGTTTGAAGCCGGGCGCCCACGGCGCGGGCGGCGGCGGCAGAAAAAGCGCACGTTTGAAACCCGCCGCTTCGGCTTCGGCGCAGGCGGCGTCGCTGGAGGAGACGAACAGGGCGCAGTTCGCGGCGAAACGCTCCATGGAAGGCGCCCAGAAAGGCTCGGCCGCGGCCCACAGAACCAGCGGAAAGTCGCACTCCCGCAGGGAGGCCGGCTCGATTCGCAGCGGCGTTATGAGAAGGCCGATGTCCGGTCTGCGCGAGGCGGCGGCGTGAACGAGAACGGCGTGTTTGGAGAGCGCCCGCGGAGCGCCGGCGAAGTCGCCTTCGTCCAGCGCTTCGGGCGTGAGAAGCACGCCGTCCGGCCCGAAGGCGCGCAGAAGCGAGCGCCAGCGTTCCGACGGGTCGGCCGCCGCAATCGCGATCACCCGCACGGGAACGACACTCCCGGCGACTCTTTCGTCAACGACCGGGTCCGGGACCGCCGCCGGGTCCGGGTGGAGGGCCGCCGCCGGGTCCGCGCGGAAAGAGGCCGCGCATCGGTCCGCGCATGCGAAGAGAACTGCGGAGCGCTTCGTACTCCTCGTCGGTGAGCACGTCTTTGAGGAGTTGCTCCGTCTCCTCGGCCAGTTTCTGGAACTCTTCGCGCATTTTCGTCCTGTCGGCGTCCGGACTGAACATGTTCCGCGCGAGTTCGCCGAACTTCTTCATCTGGTCGCTGAGGATCGACTTGACCTGCTCCTCCTTGGCGAGGTCCCAACCGTTCTCCTCCGCCATTTTTTGCACGCGTCCGTCGATTCTCTGTTTGAGCCATTCCTGCATACCGGAGAACATACGTTCGCGCTGCTGCGCCTGTTCTTCGCGCATCGCTTTGCGGACCGCCTCTTCGAGATCGCCGCCGGGCGCCGGGGCTGTTTGCGGCTCTTCGGCGTCGGAGCCGCCTTTCGCGGCCTTTGCGACGGCGACGGGTTGCTTGGCCGCCTTTTCGATCTTGCTGGAGAGGTCGTTCACACGCGTTTCGAGACCGAGGAGCAGGCCGTCCAGTTCGTCGAGACGGCCGCCCATCGACTTTTCCAGTCTCTCGAGGCGGCTCAGCACTTCGCTGTTGTCCACCTTGAGGGGCTGCTCCTGATGGTCGGCGTCGTGCGGAGACGTGGCGAACAGCACCACGGCGGCGCCGGCCGCCACGGAGACGAGCACCGTGACGGGAATGATTATCACGCCCTTGTTCATGGAAGACCTCCTTCATCACAGAACCGCGGACAGACCTCGACTTCGTCAACGGGATTCCGAAAACGGGCCCGTATAGCAAGTCGCTTGCCGGCGACGAACGTCACGCCGATTCGGAGTCGGGCTTCGA
>CAYPNR010000032.1:0-3476 GCA_964412125.1 uncultured Planctomycetota bacterium
CCGGCGGCGTTTGACTCCGCGGACGCCGATTGTTAACCTGTGTGGGCGGAATCGTAGGGGGACGGGTCGTGGCGGAACGCGTGGTGGTCGTGGGCGTCGGCCCCATAGGGGGAGTGCTCTCGGCGCATCTGGCGAAGGCCGGCGTCGAGGTGACCGTGGTGGACGTGATACCGGAGATCGTCGAGAAGGTGCGCGCGGACGGTATAACCGTGACCGGTCCCGCGGCGGAGAAGACCCACGGAGAGTTCACCACCGGGGTGGCCGGCGCGGTGAGCGACTTCGCGGAGGCGCCGGAGGCGGAAGTGGTGTTCGTCTGCACCAAGACGACGGTGGTGGAGGCGGTGGCTTCGTCTCTGAAGAAAGCGTGGCGGTCCGGCGCGCTGCTGGTCTCGTTTCAGAACGGCATAGACCCGGAGGAGGTGCTGGCGGAAGTGGCGGGTCGCGACGCCACGCTGCGCGTGGTGGTGAACTACGCCGGCAACGCGCGCGCGCCGGGCGTTTACGCGATGAACTGGTTTTCGCCGCCGAACTACGTGGGCGCTTTGAGCGAAGCGGGACGGCCGGGAGCCGAACGCGTCGCGAAGATGCTGAACGACGCGCGACTCACCTCCACGGTCGTCGACGACATCAAGAAATACGCGTACGAGAAGACGGCGTTGAACGCCACGCTGTGTCCGATATGCGCGCTCACCGGCATGACGATGGGCGAGGCGATGGCCGACGACGGCGCGAGGGAGTTGGTGCGCGGCATACTCGAAGAGGCGCGTGCCGTCGGCGAGGCGGTCGGATGGTCTTTCGAGCACACGTTCGACGACTGGATGGACTATCTGTCGAAAGGCGGTCCGCACAAGCCGTCGATGGCGGTGGACATGGACGCGGGCCGGCGGACCGAGATCTACTTCATGAACGGCAAGATATGCGAGCACGGCCGGCGGGTGGGGGTGCCGACGCCGTACAACGACTCGATGTACTGGACGGTACTCGCCCGCGAGCGCAAGACCGCCGGACGCACCCGCGGCGACTGAGACGCGCGCCTCAGATGGTCTCCACGCGACAGGGGGGCAGCGCGGCGAGGAAAGTGCGGCCGTACGGACGGCGCAGGATACGCACGTCCAGTATCGCCACGGTGCCCGTGTCGGTGGAGTGGCGGATGAGCCGGCCGAAGCCCTGTCGGAGTTTGAGCACCGCCTCGGGCAGTTGATAGTCGAGGAAGGGGTTGCCGCCCGCGGCGCGCAGCCGTTCCAGGCGCGCCGCCAACTCCGGCCTGTCGGGCACCTCGAACGGCAGACGGGTTATCGCTATCAGCGTCAGCGTCTCTCCCGGCGCGTCCACGCCCTGCCAGAAACTTTCGGTGCCGAACAGCACGCTGCGTCGCTCGGCGCGGAACTCCGCCAGCAGTTTCGTCCGCGGCGCGCTTCCCTGCACCAGGATCGGTATTCCTTTTCCGTCGAGCCGCTCCCGCAGACGCTCGCGTACCGCGTTCATGGCGCCGTAGGACGTGAAGAGCACGAGCGCCGCGCCGTCGTTCGCCGTCAGCAGACGCTCCAGTTCCGCGGCGATCGCGTCTTCCCATCCGTCGGCGCCCGGCTCCGGCAGCGAACCGGACAGGCGCAGACGTACCGCGCTCCTGTAGTCGAAGACCGGCTCCAGCGCCAACTCCTCCGCCTCCGTCACGCCGAGGCGCTTCTTGAGAAACCCGAAGCCGTCCTCCCCCACCCGAAGCGTCGCGCCCACCAGAAGCACCGGTACGCCGCTCGCCAGAAAAGAGCGGCCGAATATGGCGTCCGCCTCCACCGGCGCCATGTTCAGCGTCCATTCCTTTCGCTCACGCTCCACCCAGAACACTTCGTCGTCGTTCGGGCCGGCCAGAAAGCGTTTTATCTGAGCGGCGGTCTCCTCCAAGCGCCCGGCGGACGCGGAGGTCTCGAGCATGTCGTCGTAGAGCAGTCCTCGTTCGACTTTGCGGACGTGGGAGACCAGAGCGTCCAGCGCCGCGGCGAGACCGCCGGGCAGGTCGGGCGCCTCACGCACCCGCATCAGCCGCTCGCCGTCCGGCACCGTCTCCGCGACCGCCCGGAAGAAGGCGGAGACCTCGTGCGTGACGCCTCCGAAGAGCGCTTCCACGCCGGCCGCGCCCTCCAGCAGACGCGTCAGCCTGTCCACGTGGTGCAGCACCGCACGCTCGGATAGCCGGATCGTGAACGCCGAGACGGCCGCCTCGGGCACGGTGTGGCCTTCGTCGAGCAGACATGCGTCGTAGGGCGGGAAAATGCCCGACTCCTTCGTCTTGAGCGCCGCGTCGGTGAAGAGCAACGCGTGGTTGGTGACGATCAGACCGGCCTCCTCGAGCGAGCGCCGCATCCGCATGTAGAAGCAGTCCCTGTTGTACGGACATCTCGGCCCCGCGCACGCCAGCGGGTCGCTGGCCGCCTCCTGCCAGAGGTCGTACGGCACATGCGGCGCGTCCTCGCGATCGCCGGTGCGGCTGGCCGAGGCCCACATCCAGAGGCGCTCGAGCGCCGCGCGGCGCTCCTTCGGCGGATGCAACGCCAGCCGCTGCAGCCGCCTGAGACAGACGTAGTTGGCGCGTCCCTTCGCCACCGCGACCGGCGGCCTCAGCCCCGTCGCCTCCATGGCCGCCGGCAGGTCGTGACGCACCAGTTGCTCCTGCAGGTTCTTGGTGTAGGTCGAAATCACGACCGGCGCCTCGGCCGTCACCGCGCGGCGGAGCGCCGGTACGAGATAGGCGAGCGACTTGCCGGTGCCGGTGTCGGCCTCGGCCATGAGCAGACCGCCGCGCTTCAGCAGCGCCTCGACCGCCTCGGCCAGGCGAAGTTGACTGCTCCGCGGCTCGAACCGCTCCAGCAGCCTCGAAAGCGTCCCTCCCTCGCCGAAGACGTCCTTCAGGCTCAGGTTCGTCATCGTCCCGGACAACCCACAGAGGTTTCGGCGCCTCTTCCGCGCCGGGCGTTCCACCGGCGCCGCGGCGGTCGGCGAAAAGGGTCCGCTACCTGACGAATTCGCGGGCCGGACCGTCCGGGAACTTCTTTTTCAACATCTCCAGTTGTTCCGGCGAGAGAACCTGCTCCAGCATCTCTTTCAGTCTTCCGGAGAGTTCCTTGCTCTTCGCGTCCAGTTCCTCCCGGGTCATGTTCTCGTCCAGCGCCTCGACCTCTTTCATCGTCCAGGTGAGCCACTCCAGGATGATCTGTCGAACGCTCCGCCGCTGGCTCTCGTCCAGTCCCAACTCGTCGGCGGCCTCCTGGAACTTTTCGTCGCCGCCCGCCGCCATCGTCTCACGCGCCTTCGCGAGACGCTTCAGCGCCCGCGCTTTCTCCTTCTTCAGTCTCGCCGCGAAGTCCTCTTCGTCCGTCGGTCCGCCGAGGCCGCGTTTGCCGGGCTTCTTCATCTCCTTAAGCACGCCGCGCACGACCTCCTTGATGGTCTCGGGAGGAATGTCCGCGGGCTGCCGCTCC
>CAYPNR010000032.1:3576-23487 GCA_964412125.1 uncultured Planctomycetota bacterium
CGCGTCAGCGCCTCGCTCCGGCGCATCGGGCTCCGTACACTCCTCGCTCCTGCGTGCCCTCCCACGTACGCCAGTGCTCCGGAAGCGGCCACAACGGCCGCCGCCAGCACGATGAAGGCCGCCTTCATGATGGCTCCTCCGTACCGTCCCGAATCCTTTCTAACACGTTCCTCCCGCGGTTTCAATCACTTCCGCCCGCGGCGCTTCCGCAACGCTCCGCCAGCGGACATTCTCCGCATCGGGGAGTCGCGCCGCAGACGCCGCGACCGAAGTGCCAGAGCGTCCTGTCCACCGCGCCGGGCGTGAGCCCGCAGGCCGCCGCCGTCCGGCGCACGAACCGCTCGGCGGTCCGGTAGTCGCGTCCCTCCAGGCCGAAAACCCGCCGCAGGACCCTCCGCAGATGTACGTCCACCGCGCAGTAGGACTCCGAGAACAGCGAGAGCGCGAAGTCGCGCACCTTCCGCCCCACTCCCTTTATCGCGAGGAACGGGTCTCCGCCGAAGCCGGTCTCCGCTTCCGCTTCGGCGCGTGAGACGTAGTCGCTCCAGTCGAACGCCGGCGAGGCGGCGACGGCCCTGGCGGCGAGCACGATCCGCGCGCCTTCCGCGGCCCCCCAGCGGTAACCGAGTCCGCGCAGCAGGCGTCTTACAGTCTTTGCGTTCACGTCGCTCCGGCGGCGGAAGGCGTCGGTGAACGCTTCGGCGCGGCGGAAGAAACGCTCGCCGGGCATCTGCCGCTGCAGCAGCGCCGCCGCGAACCACGCGAACTTCCGTATCTCCGGCCACCGCCGTCGCCTCGCGACCTCGTTCCGGTACCGGTCCGCCCACGCGCCCACGCTCCGTCTTTCTCCGCCCATCTCAGCCTCCGCTCCGCGCATCAGCCGGAGCGCTTCGCAGGCCCACCTCGTCGGTCCGTTCGGAGTTTCGTTTTTCATGACGGGCACCTTCGCCGGAGCGGGTCCGCGCCTCCGCCGCCGCGACGAAACGGTCGCCTCAGGGCGAGGTCTCCGACGAGAAGAAACCTTTGGTCACGACGACGTCGTGCGGACGACTCTCACGCTGGCCGGCGGGCGTGACGCGGAGGAAGACCGCCCGACGGCGCAGTTCGACCAGGTCGGCGGCGCCCGTGTAGCCCATTCCGCTTCTGACGCCGCCCGCCAACTGCGTCACCAACTCGCTGACCGGGCCGCGCAGCGGAACGAAGCCTTCTATTCCTTCGGGCACCATTTTGGAGGCCGGCAGTCCCTCCTGCGCGTAACGGCTGCTCGCGCCCTTGAGCATGGCGTCCACCGAGCCCATGCCGCGATAGACTTTGAAGCGGCGACCCTCGTATATGACCACCTGCGCCGGAGACTCGTCGCAGGAGGCGAAGAGGTTGCCGAGCATGACCGACGAAGCGCCGGCGGCCAGCGCCTTCACCACGTCGCCGGAGTTGCGGACGCCGCCGTCGGCGATGATCGGAATGCCGTGCTTCTCGGCCTCGCGGGCGCATTCCATCACCGCCGTGAATTGCGGCACTCCCACTCCGGCCACCACCCGCGTGGTGCAGACCGAGCCGGGTCCGACGCCCACTTTGACTCCGTCGGCTCCCGCCTCCGCCAGCGCGCGTACGCCTTCGCCGGTCGCCACGTTGCCGGCGATCACCTCCACGGCGGTCCGCTTCTTTATTTCGCGTACGGTCTCGATGACGTTCCTGGAGTGTCCGTGGGCGGTGTCCACCACGATGACGTCGCAGCCCTTGGCGACGAGGGCGTCGACGCGGTCGAACTCGAACGGGCCGACCGCGGCGCCCACCCGCAGGCGGCCGTGTCCGTCGCGCGCCGCGTGCGGGTACGCCTCCATCTTGTCTATGTCCTTTATCGTTATCAGTCCGCAGAGCCTGCCGTCGTCGCCCACCAGAAGAAGTTTCTCGACCTTGTTCTTCTGCAGGATCCGCTTGGCCTCCTCGAGGGTGGTCGCCGGCGACGCCTTCACCAACTTCCCCTTGGTCATGACCTCCGAGACCTTCGCGTCGAGCACGTCGAAGAAACGCAGGTCGCGTTGCGTGATTATGCCGACGAGTCGGCCGTCGGGCTCGACCACCGGCAGTCCCGTGATGTTCTGCTGCTGCATGATGCGTTTGGCGTCGCGGATGGTCTGGTCGGGAGAGAGCGTGACGGGATCGGATATGACGCCGTGCGCGGAACGCTTGACTTTTTCGACCTCGCGGGCCTGCTCCTCCACGGAGAGGTTCTTATGGATGATGCCGATGCCGCCCTCCTGCGCGAGAGCCGTGGCGAGCGCGGCTTCCGTGACCGTGTCCATGGCGGCGCTGACCAGGGGAATGGACAGGCGTATGTTGCGGGAGAGAGTGGTCGAGACGTCCGCCTCACGAGGCAGGATTTCGGAGTGGCGCGGCACAAGAATCACGTCGTCGAACGCGAGCGCCTCACCGAGAAACTCCGCCATCGCAACCTCCCCCGGAACGCGGGGCCGGACTCAGGCCGTCTTCTTCTCTTTCGCCTTCAGCCTCTTGTCCAGTTTCCGCACGTCCACTATCACGTCCTGCGGACAGGCCTCCACGCACTTGCCGCAGTTCTTGCACTTCTCGTAGTCTATGACCGCCAGGAAGTTTTCGACCTTTATGGCCTCGAACTTGCAGGCTTTTTCGCACTTCTTGCAGGCGATGCATGCGTTCTTGCAGAGTTTGCGCGCGACCGCCCCTTTCTGAGTGTTTCTGCAGCGCACGGTCACCGTTTTGGAGACCGGAAGGAGCGTGATTATCTTACGCGGACAGGCCTCCACGCACTTGCCGCAGCCGGTGCAGAGCGAGCGGACGACCTCCGGCACGCCGTTTTCCGTCATCACGATGGCGCCGAACGGGCACGCCTCCACGCAGTCGCCGAAGCCGAGGCAGCCCGCGGAGCACGCCTTGTATCCGGCGCCGATCAGGTTGGCGGAGACGCATGTGGAGACGCCGTCGTAGACGAATCTCGCGCCGGCGACCTCATTAAAGCCGCGACAGAGGACCACGGCCACCTTCGGCTCGCTCTTCTCGACCGCCGCGCCCATTATCTCGGCGATCGCCGCGGCGACGTCCGGGCCGCCCGGCGCGCATCTGGTGGTCGAGACGCCGTCTTTGACTATCGCTTCGGCGTATCCGGCGCAGCCGGGATAGCCGCAGCCTCCGCAGTTGGCGCCCGGCAGCGCTTCCTCTATCCGCTCTATGCGCGGATCGACCTCCACGTGAAACTTCCTGGCCGCGTAGCCGAGCACGACTCCGAACGCCACCGCGACCGCTATCGTGCCGAGAACCGCCATCAGTATCACCATGAGGCTCTTCCTCCCCTCACTTCCTGCCGAGCGCCGCTTTCAGTCTGTCGTGTGAGTCGCGTATCGCGGCCTTCACGGCGTTGGAGGTTATCGTCGCCCCGCTTATGCCGTCGAACTTCTCGCTTTCCATGTCCGCGAGGGTCTTCACCGTGTCGCCGAACTGCTGCTGGAACCACGGTGTCTTGGGCTCCTCCTTCTGGCCCGCCATCGCCTTCCACAAAGTCATCTCGCTCCGCACCTCATTCACCCGGCTGCCCAGTCCGGGCGTCTCGGTCTGCTCCACCACTTTGATGCCGACCATCTCGCTCAGGTCCGGTCTCCAGCCGACCATCACCGTCACGCGTCCGCCGTAGCCCTTTCCTTCGCCGAGCGACGCGTACGCTTTCAGTTCCTTTTTGCCCGCCTCCGGCTCGTCGTAGACCGGATAGTACTTCAGCCTGCGTCCCTGATAGGAGAAGGACACAGGGTCGCCCACGACGAGTTTGACGCAGCCGAGAGGCCCGCACGCGTAGGTGACGGCTTCGAGAATCTTTTGCCGGCGGGCCTGTTCGCGACGCTCGGCCACGGCGTGATAGACGCCGCAGAGGCCGGCCACGCAGACCGCCGCTATGATACTGAGCACGAGAGAGAAACGAAGTTTGTCGCCCATGGCCATTTTGCGCGCCTCCTACTTTCCGCTAAGACGCCGCGTCGGCCTGCGCCGCAGGCGGCTCGTAGAACGTCACCGTTCCGAAGCGGCGGGGCCTGGTGTAACGGTCTATCAGGGGTACGCATGTGTTCATTATCAGAATGGAGTAGCAGACACCTTCGGGATAGCCGCCCATCTTTCGTATCACCGCCGTCAGCACGCCGCAGCCCAGCGCGAATATGACGCGTCCCTTCGGCGTTATCGGACTCGTGACCATGTCGGTCGCCATGAAGAACGCGCCCAAGAAGAGTCCGCCGGAGAACGCCCAGAAGCCCATCTCCTCCCAGAAACTCAGTTTCCGGAACCAGTCCGCGCTCTCGCGGTACGGTATCAGCATGCAGAGTACGACGGTCGTGACGATGTAGATGAGCGGAACGCGCCAGTCTATGTACTTGAAGAGTATGAGGAAGATTCCGGCCAGCAGTATCACCAGGGCGCTGGTCTCGCCCAGCGAGCCCGGCACCGAGCCGACGAAGAGGTGATTGACGATGGAGCCTTTTCCGAGCCAGCCGAGCGCCTTGGCGGTCTTGGCGGCCATCAACGGCGTCGGCTGACTCACCACGTCCGGCTGGCCGGGCAGCGGCCACTGTCCGGTCATCGCCGAGGCCCACGCCATCAACACGAACGCCCGGCCCACCAGCGCCGGGTTCCAGATGTTGCACCCCAGGCCGCCGAAGAGGTGTTTGCCCACGCCGATCGCCACCACCGCGCCGGTCACCACCACGTACCACGGGACGTGCGGCGAGATCACCAGACCGAAGAGCATACCCGTCACGGCGGCCGAGCCGTCCAGCGCCCGTTTGACGTCCTTGCCGCGGAGCCGCAGTATGAGCGCCTCGGTTGCGATCGCCGCCAGTACCGAGCAGACGATTATGAAGATCGGCCACAGGTTGAACGAGCCGGTGGCGTTGCGGCCGAAGTAGAGACATCCGGCCACCGCCGGGCCCAGCAGCAGTCCGAACACCGTCCACATCACGCGCGGTATGGATTCCGGATGGCGGATGTGCGGGCTTGATGAGACGACGAACATCCGTTTCCCGCCCTTATCGCTCATCAATACATCCTTTCTTTCAATCGAGCAGCGGATTCCTTATTCTGACCGACGGACTCTTTCGTGTCAGCAAAAAATTTGTTTTGCATACAAGTCTCCCGTCTCAGAGAAACGCCCCCTCGATGTGCTCGACGCAGCGGCCGTCGATGGCGACCACGTCGTAGCGGACGCGCAGGTTCCGCGCCTCCGGGTGTCGCGCGAGATAGGCCGCCGCCGCGCGCTTGACTCTTCCGCGCTTGAGCGGCGTCACGCTCTCGGCGGCCTTCACCATCGCGCCCTCCGCGCGCGTCCGCACCTCCACGAACACCAGCGTTTCCTTCTTGAGCGCGATGATGTCTATCTCGCCGCCGCGCGTGCTGAAGTTGCGCATGACGATTTCGTAGCCGCGCCTTGCGAGGTGCTTCGCCGCGCGGCGTTCGCCTTCCTCGCCTCTCCGCCGGGCCGCTCGTTCGGACACGTCGCGTCGCCTTCGTTGGCCGCTTTCCGATTCTATCACGAGTCGCGGATGCGGACAAGCCGCGCCTCGCAGGTCGGCGGCTCAGGGCGCGTCGGGAAGGCTCCGAACCCAGGCCAGCCAGTCGGACTGGACGGCGTCCAGGTCTTTGCCGAGCAGTTCTTCGAGGAACTTCGCGCCCGTCGGGTCCTCTTTGCGCCTGTCGCGGAAGGTCTTGTAGAACCTCTCCAGCAGTCCTTTCTCCTGCAGGTACATGCAGAAGTAACGCGCCTCGGCGTAATGCAGATCGCGCCCGGCTCCGTAGAACCGCCTTCGTGTGGTGGCGACGAGTTTTTCGAGCGGGACGACGCCGCCTTCGTCGACCGCTTTTTTCAGACGCGGAAACCGCCAGTTCATCATCCCCACCAGCCGGTTCTCCTCCAGACGGCAGCACTCGTAGAGCGAAGCGACGCCCTCGTTCAGCCAGGTCGGGATCTTCGGGAAGTCCGGCTCGACCAGGGCGTGGAACATTTCGTGCACGAGCGTGCCGGTGCCGGTGGAGATGTTCATCACCAGCGTTTTCTCACCCGGCTTGTAATAGCCGAAGCGCGAGACGTCCGTGTCGCCCCAGATGCTCTTCGCGGCGCGGCGGTAGGAGCGGTCGTCGGCGAAGAGATAGACGGTGAGCACGTAGTCCGGCTTCTTGTCGAAGAACTGCGCGTACATCCTCCGGGAGCAGGCCCGGATTGTGGAGCGCATTATCCGCCGGAGCGTCTGCTCGTCGATCTCGCCCGCGACCACGAACGGCTCCTCGACGCCGACGACGTAGGAGTCGCCGAGGCGCCTGCGCAGGCGTGCCGCCTCGACACGCAGTTTTTCTTTGAGGCTCTCCTCCGCGGAGGCCGGCCGCTTCGCGGAACACGAGCCTTCGGTCGCCTCGACCGCCTCCGTCGGAGTTGCGGCGGGTCTTCCGTCGCCGCTGCAGCCCGCCGCGGCGAGCGCCCACACCAGATACGCCAGCGCGACACGTCTCGTCGACCGTTTCGTCGCCTGAGCCTCCTGTCCGTTCCGCGACGCTATTTTACCGTTCCGCGTCCCGCCCGGCGAGAGGAATCGCCGACCTGCGCGCTCCGCGGGACGCCGCTGGCGGCGGCGGCGCGATTCCGGTAGAATGCCGCCCGCCCGCGGGCGAGATGGAGTATTCGGCGGTGGACGAGCCGGTTTGCGTGCGACTGACGCCGCCCGGCATGGGCGCGATAGGCGTCGTGCTGCTGGCGGGACCGGATCTGCGGCGCACGGAGGACTGGTTTCGGCCGCGGCGGACGGGAACGCCGCTCTTCGAGGACGGACGCGTCGTGCTCGGCCTGCTCTGCGAGCCGGACACGGGCCGCCCGCTCGACGAGTGTCTGTGGACCTACAGCAGGCGGCATCCGCGTTTCGGCTGCGACGCGGTCGAGTTGCATCTCCACGGCGGTCCGGCCCTGTGCGAACGCGTTCTTTCCGCCCTGCAGGGCGGCGGCTTCAGACGGCTTTCGCCGTCGGAGTTTCTTCGCGTGCTGCACGAGCGCGGCGTCATACGAACGGTGACGTGGGAGGCGGAGTCGCTTGCGCCGGACGCGCTTTGCGGCTCGGCGCTCGAGGTGCTGGGCGCCGTCTGGAGCGGGGCGTTCGACTCCGTCGTTCGGGACGCCGCCGACGCGCTGGCCGCCGGTCGAGCCGGGCCGGCCGGGGCGCTTCTGAAGACGGCCGATTTCGGCGTCGCCGCCGTCGCCCCTCGTCGCTTCTTCATACTCGGTCCGCCGAACTCCGGCAAGTCGACCCTCTTCAACGCGCTCCTCGGCCGTCGCAGGGCGATCGTCTCGTCCGCGGCCGGCACCACGGTGGACGTCATCGAGGCCCGCGTCTCGGTCGGCGCGGTGGACGTCGTCGTCGCGGACGCGGCCGGCGTCGCGGGCGAGACGTCGGGACTTCCCGGCCGGATGGAAAAGGCGGCCCTCGAACACGCCCGCAAGGCCGATTTCGTTCTCGTGCTGATGGACGGCAGCCGCCCCCGCGGGGAGTTCGAGACGCGAGTGTGTGAGTGGCTCGCCGGCGCGCGTGCGCGCGCGCCCATTCCGGTTGAACGGACGCGGGTGCTTCCTATAATGGGCAAGGCCGATCTCGAGCGGGTCCGGGAGGGGATTCCCGGTGCGCTGCGCGTGAGCGGCCTCACGGGCGCGGGCGTGAAGGCGCTGAAGGGTGAGATGGAGCGCCTGGCGACCCGCGGCGTCGGCAGGCGCGTGCCGGCGCTTTTCACCGAACGCCAGCGCGCGCGTGCGCGCGCGGCGCTGGAGGCGGCTTCGGACGGACGCCGGGAACTCGCGGCGCGGCGACTGGCGATGATCGCGGAGGAGAGAACGTGGTAGAGCGGCTGCTCGTGGGCGGGGACGATTTCGGCGGGCTGGTCGAGCGACTGGCGGAGTCGGTCGCCGCCGGCGCACGCGAGGCGGGATGCGTGGAAGCGGCGGTCGTGGGCGTCCATCGCCGCGGTGTGGTCATAGCGGAGCGTCTCGGGGCGATTCTCCGGAGCCGGCACGAACTGCCGGTGCTCTTCGGAAGCGTGGACATCACGCTCTACCGTGACGACCTGCGCGCCGTCGGTCCGCAGCCGATACTCCACAGGACGGAGTTGCCGTTCGCGGTGGACGGAGCGTGGGTGGTGCTGGTGGACGACGTGTTGTACACGGGTCGGACGGCGAGGGCGGCGTTGAGCGCGATTCTCGACTTCGGCCGACCCGCGAAGGTGGAGTTGGCGGTGCTGGTGGACCGGGGCCGGCGTGAGTTGCCGATACAGCCGGACCACGCGGCGCTTGTGGTGCGGACGCGCCGGGAGGAGTTCGTCGAGGTGCGCGTACGCGAGATCGACGGCGTGGACGATGTGAGGCTCTTGAGCGATGTCGGTATGGACGCGTAAGGACCTGCTCGGCCTGCGCGGCTTGAGTCGCGAGGAGATCGACGCGGTGCTGACCACGGCGGAGACGTTTCTCAGCGTCTCGGGCCGCTCCGTGAAGAAGGTGCCGACGCTGCGGGGCAAGGTGGTGGTCAATCTTTTTTTCGAGCCCTCGACACGGACGCGGATAAGTTTCGAGTTGGCCGCCAGTCGTCTCAGCGCCGACGTGGTCAACTTCGAGGCGGCCACCTCCAGCGCGGTCAAGGGCGAGACGCTCAAGGACACGGCGCGTAACATAGAGGCGATGGGCGTGGACATAGTGGTGGTGCGCCACCGCGCTCCGGGCGCCGCTCTGCTGCTGGCGCGCGCCCTTTCCGCTTCCGTCGTCAACGCCGGCGACGGCGCTCATGAGCATCCCACTCAGGGTCTGCTCGACCTGTTCACCATCCGCCGCAGGAAGGGCCGCATAGAGGGACTCACCGTGGCCATCGTCGGCGACATAGCGCACAGTCGCGTCGCGCGTTCGAACCTGTGGGGGCTGCTCAAGATGGGCGCCGAGGTCATCCTCGTCGGTCCGCCTACGCTGCTGCCCGGCGCCTTCAAGAGCCTCGGCTGCGAGGTCTCTTACAGTCTGGACGATGTGATCGCGCGCGCCGACGTCGTCAATATGCTCCGCATCCAGAGAGAGCGGCAGCGGGGAGAGGTCTTTCCGAGCCTCAGGGAGTACACGCGGCTTTTCGGCCTGACACGTGAGCGTCTGGGACGCGCCAAGAAAGACCTTCTGGTGATGCATCCCGGACCGATGAACCGCGGCGTGGAGATAGCGGCGGAGGTGGCCGACTGCTCGCAGAGCGCGGTTCTCGAGCAGGTGGCGAACGGACTGGCCGTGCGGATGGCGGTCATGTATCTGTGTTCGGGGGCGCGGGATGTCGATTCTGATAAGACACGCACGAATCGTTGATCCGGCCGGCGCGACGGACGAGATCGGCGACGTCCTGATCGAAGGCGACCGCGTGGCGGAGGTGGGACGCGTCTCCGGCCCGGCGGAGCGCGTCATAGAGGCCGACGGGCTCGTCGCCGCGCCGGGCCTGGTGGACATGCACGTGCATTTCCGCGAGCCGGGCGACGAAGAGGCCGAGACGATAGCGAGCGGCTCGGCCGCGGCGGTGGCCGGCGGCTTCACCACCGTCTGCGTCATGCCGAACACGACTCCGCCGATAGACACCGAGGCCGCCGCCGAGTTCGTGGTGCTGCAGGGCAAGCGGGCCGGAAAGGCCGACGTGTTTCCGGTAGGCGCCGTCACCAAAGGACTCGCCGGCGAGCGGCTGAGCGAGATGGGCGGACTGGTGCGCGGCGGAGCGGTCGCCTTCTCCGACGACGGCAATCCGATCCGGTCCGCCGCCATGCTCCGGCGCGCGCTGCTCTACTCCCGCATGTTCGACAAGGTGATAATCGACCACGCCGTGGACGCGGACCTCGCGTCCGACGGCGTCATGAACTCCGGCGTTCTTTCGGCGGTTCTCGGCCTTCCCGGCATATCCGCCGCGGCCGAGGACGTGGCCGTCGCGCGCGACATCAGACTCGCGGAGGTGACCGGAGGAAGGCTTCACGTGGCGCATCTGTCCACGGCCGGCGCGGTCGATCTCGTCCGCGACGCCAAGAGCCGCGGAATAAGCGTCACATCCGAGGTGACCCCCCATCATCTCCTGCTGACCGAGGAACTCGTCGAGACGTTCGACCCGAACTTCAAGATGTCGCCTCCCCTCCGCACCGAAGCCGACCGCGAGGCGCTGGTCGAGGGGCTTCTCGACGGCACCGTGGACGCCATAGCCACAGATCACGCGCCGCACACCTCCGAAGCGAAAGAGTTGGAGTTCTCGTTCGCGCCGTTCGGCGTCATCGGCCTGGAGACGGCGCTGGCCGTCGTCTACACGCGTCTTGTCGCCGACGGTCCCATGAGCCTGCTGCAGATGGTGGAGAAGATGTCCACCAACCCGGCCCGCATACTCGGCCTGGAGTCGAAAGGCGCGCTTCGTCCCGGAGCCTGCGCGGACATAGTGCTGTTCGACGTGGAGACGCCCTGGACAATAGATCCCGCCCGCTTTTTCTCCAAGAGTCGCAATACGCCGTTCGCGGGTATGGAAGTACGGGGGCGCGTGCGTTACACCATCGTTTCGGGACGGGTCGTCTATGACTCGCAAGAGTAGAGACACGATCGTGCTTCTCGCCTACGTCGCGTTCATGAACGCTCTTTTCATGGCGCCCGTCGACGACATCGAAGGTTCGTCGTGGATGACGCGCCTCCACGTGGACAAGGTGGTCCACGGGGTGCTTTTCTTCGTCTGCGCCTGGCTTCTGGTCCGCTGGGGCCGGCGCCACACGCGTCTCGGGCGACTGCCGGCGGTGTTTCTGGCGCTCGCGCTCTGCGCCGGATGCGCCGCGGGCACCGAGCAGATGCAGCGGCTCTCGTCCTTTCACGCCGCGGACTGGCTGGACTTCATCGCCGACGTTATCGGCGCGCTGGCCGGCGCCGCGGCCGCTTTTCTGCTCCCGCTTCGAGACCGACCGCGAAGGCCGTCAGGTTCTCCTCCAGACGCCGCTTGACGCGTCGCTTTATCTCCTGCCGCACCGCTTCGGCGTCCACCGGCTCCGCAAGCCCCACAATGAAGCCGAGCATGGCCATGTTCGCGAACAGCGGCGAGCCGAGTTCGCCGCGCGCCGTCCGCGTCGCAGGATACCCCCACGCGCGTCTCTTCCGCCCGGGCCGCACCAGATCGGAGTCGTAGACGAGCGCGCCGTCCGACGCGAGCGACGGAAGATAGCGATCGTGCGCCGGTTGCGACATGGCCACGAGAAGGTCGAGTCGCCGGGGCGCCAGTTCGTCGATGGCTTCGGTGTCGAGTATGACGTCGGCGCGCGACGCTCCGCCCCGCGCCGCCGAGCCGTACGTCTGCGTCTGCACCACCGACAGGCCGGATCGCGCGGCCGCCGCCCCGAGAATCTGCGCCGCCAGAACCACTCCCTGTCCGCCGAGTCCGCTCAGCCTGACCACTTTCATCGTTCGCTCCTTCCGCCGTTCTGCTCGGACGGCTTCCGCGGCTCGTCCGACGCGAAGACGATGCGCGAGAGGTCGGCGATGCGCGTCGCGTAAAGCCTGTGGACCTGAAGCGACAGAAGCATCCTGTTTTTGCGTAACGCCTCATCCTCCACGTTCACGAAAACCTTGTCGAAGAAGTCATGCACGACCTCCGCGAGCGCGTTGTGGTAGAGATGCGACGCCTCGTGGTAGTCGCCCGCGCGCACCAGTTCCTCGAAAGGTCGTCGTGTGCTCTCCAGACGCTCGTAGAGCCGCCGTTCCGGCTCCTCCAGCAGAAGTTCGATGTTCACCTCCTCGGACGGATCCACGTCGCCGCGGGCTATCTTGAGCGTCCGCTCCACCGTCTCGCACAGGCGCCGCCACAGATCCTCCTCCGACAGGCGGACCAGCGTCCTGAGCCGCGTTATCACGTCCACCACGTCGAGTGAGCCGGCGGCGAGCGCCGCCTCGGCGAAGTCGTGTCGGAAGCCGCGTTCGACGAGATGGACGCGGAGACGCTCCGCGAAGAATGCGGTCAACTCTTCGACCAGGTCGTCCCGTCGAAGGCTCTCCGGCAGGAATTGCGTCGCGAACTCGAACGCCTCCCGCGGCCGCACATGAAGGTCGTGCGCCTCGAGAATCCGGACGATGCCTATCGTTTGTCGTCGTATCGCGAACGGGTCTTTCGCGCCCGTCGGAGCCTCGCCCGCCGCCCAGAACGCCGTCACGTTGTCGAACTTCTCCGCGAGGGAGAGCGCCGCTCCCGCCTTCGACATCGGTAGAGGGCCGTCGGCGCGCGTCGGTAGGTACTGCTCGCGTATCGCCTGCGCGACACGCTCGTCGACGTTCGCGGCGAGCGCGAGTTCCGCGCCCACCTTCCCCTGCAGCGAAGGAAACTCCGCGACGGTGGCGCCGGCGAGATCGGCTTTCGCCAGAGCCGCCGCCTCGCGGAGAACGTTCCTCTCCGGCTCCGGCAAAGACAACTCCTCGGCGAGAGCCGCCGCCATCCTCTCCAGACGGCTCGCCTTGGCCTCGTAGTCGCCCAGTTTCTGGTGGAACAGCATCCCGGCCAGACGCTCCCTCAACGCGTCCATGCCCGTCGCGAGATCGCGTTCGTAGTGGAACCGCGCGTCCTCCAGCCTCGCCGCGAGTACGCGTTCGTTGCCGGGACGCACTTTCTCCAGCGTCTCAGGCGGTCTGTCCACGACGAACAGGAATACCGGTATGAGTCTGCCGTCCTTCTCGAGAGGGAAGTAACGCTGGTGCTCCACCATGGCCGCCTCCAGCAGCACGTCCGGCAGCGACAGGTGCTCCTCGTCGAAGACGCCTTCGCCCACGGTCGGACACTCCACCATGTTCGCCACCACCTCGATCAGTTCGGGACTGCGAAGCGCCGCGGAGTGCCGCGCGGCCGCCTCCTGCAGCCGCCGTTCGATGCGTGTCTTGCGCTGCTCGTACTCCAGCACCACGTTGTGGCGGGCCAGCAGATCGACGTACGCGCGGAAGTCGGCCCCGGCGAGAGTCAGCGTCTGAGGCGACGCGAACGGATGCCCCACCGTCGTTCTGTCGGCCTGCAGCCCGCCTGTCCGCAGCGGTATGACCTGTCCGCCGAGAAGCGCGGTCAGACGACGGACGGGACGCGCGAACGAAAAACCGCTTTCGTTCCAGATCATCGACTTCGGAAACCGCACTCCGCCCAGGATGTGCGGCACGGCCTCGGCGAGAATGAGGAGCGTCTTGCGGCTCGGCTTCGTCACCGTGACGAAACAGTAGGGGCCGTTCGGCGTCTCCCTGATCGTCAACTCCTCCGGCGAGAGACCGAACTTCCTGGCGAAGCCCTCCGCCGCCTTCGACGGCCTGCCGCCGGGAAAGGCTATCCGCGCCGGAGGCCCCTGCACCTCCTCGGTGCGCTCCGGCGTCTGCTCGGGCAGATCCTCGGCGAACAGGACGAGTCGGCGCAGCGTTCCTTCCGCGCCCAGGTCCTTGTACGCGAGTCCGTACTGCAGCAGTTGCTCCTTGAGGAGGCCCTTCATCTGCTTGAGAGCGGGCTCTATGTAGGAGGCGGGAAGTTCTTCGGTGTATATCTCGACGAGCATGTTCGGCATCGGGGTTCCTCCAGCGGCGGTCGTCCGATTTTGACCTCGGAGGTCGTCTCCGTCAACAGATGCGGATGTATCCCGAAGACGGCGTTCCGGGTCGCGGCGGGCGGGACCCTATTTGTCTTCGTCGTTTCCGTCCTTCTGCAGTTCCCGTTCTATCTCGGCCAGACCCTTGCTGATTTCGCGATCGAGATCCGCGCCTTCGGCGTGCGCGAGTTCGTCCTCGACCATCTGCTCGATCTCATCGTCGGAGACCACTTCCTCGCCGGAGTAGTCCGCCTGAGCGGTGATGGAGTCCTGCGACGCCTCCAGGAAGAGTTCCATACGCTGCTCCATTGAGGAGGCCTGCTGCAGCGCTTTCTCGAACTCGGCCTGTGTGCGTTCGAGGTCCGTTTCGCCGAAGGCGGCGGCGATGGCGCGGCTGATGGCGCTCATGGACCTGGCGAACTGCGCGTGAATCTCGGCCTGGTTCTTTATCTGCGCGGCGGTCTCTATGGCGAGAAGTTGACGCTCCATGACGCGACGCTGACCGGCGGTGCGGCGCAGCACGTTCTTTATGAAGGCGTACTGCGTCCTGTCGCCGAGTTGTTTGGCGCGCACCGCTTTCTTCAGGAACTCCTTTTCGTGCTTCTGCAGGTTGCGTATCTGACGTCGGACGGCCGAGATGCCCTTTCTCACCTCCATCTCGCGTTCTATGCGTCTCTGTTCCCGGCTCTTGAAGAGTCCCATGACCGCCACCTCGAAGGCGACTCAGCGGCCGCGGTAGAGGAGTCTCAAGACGTAACGGCCGGCCTTCAACGCGTCCCGCACCTCCTGTACCGAGTTCTCGTGCCACTTCTTCGTCTCAAGCCGCACGCCTTTTATCGGCACGCTCTTGCCCTTGTCGAGCGAGCCCGCCACCAGGAAGAACTTGCGCAGCCGTTCGGAGCCCTCGTAAGGCGGATTGCGGTACTCCACCTTCATCGGAACGTCGTTTTTGTCGAGCACCTCCAGCGCCACGGTCACGTATTCCAGAAAACGACTGCCGGTGTTCTTCACCACACCTTTGAACTCGATGTAGTACTCGTCGAGATGCTCCTCGTAACCGGTGTTTTCGAGAGTCGCCTTCGCCAGTTCCTTGCTGGCCTCGAGTTCGGTTATACGGCGGCTCAGACGCGTCTTCTCCATGCTGAGAGCGTCCACCTCCTTCTTCGCCTCGCGCAGGTCCTTCTGCGCCTTCTGCACCTCACGTTTGTAGTCGTTGAGGTCGGCCTTCAGGCTCTCCAGACCTCCGCCTCCGCCGCAGCCGCCCACAGTCAGCGCGGCCAGAATCCCGGCAGCGAAAAACCACTTCGACATGCCCGTTTCTCCTAATCTCCCGCCTCCTGTTCTCCATGTTCCAGTTGTCTTTCGAGTCGCTGTTTGAGTTCGCGCGCCGTGTGCTTGTCGCCGGTCTTTTCCGCTTCTATTATCGCATCGAGACTCTTCAAAAACTCCGCTTTTTCTTCGTCTTCTTCGCTCTCGATCGCCTCCACCTCTTCGCCGACGACCGCCAGAATGGCGTTCAACTCCTCCATGTACGCCTGCTCGTCCACGTGTTCGCCGCGCAGTTTGGCCTCAAGGCCGCTCTCGCGCATCCGCTCGAACAGCCTGCGCATGCTTTTGACGTCGCGTTTCTCCTCCAGGCGTTTCACGCCGCGCCAGTAGCGCTTCAGCGCTATCTCTTCGAGTGTGGCCACCTGCGCTTCGCGTTTCGCGTAGGCGGTCTCCGCGCGGAGGCTTTTCAGTTCCTGCCAGGTGTATTCGAGTTCTATTTCGTCCTTCGCCGCCCGCGCTTTCTGCGCCTTGCCGAGCATCCGACGCCGCTTGGCCGCCAGTTTGCGCAGCCTCATCATCGCCTCGCGTCGCGCTTTTTCCGCGCCCCTCACGTAGGGCTCCAGTTCTTCCGCCGTCACCGGCTTGGTTCGCAGGAAGTCGAATACTCCCATATCGTTTCCTTTACTCTTCGGCTTCCGCCTCCGGCTCTTGCCGCTTCTTCGCCGCCTTCCCGCGCGGCGCTTTCTCCCGCTTCGGACGAGCCTCCTCCTTCCCGGCTTCCGCCAGAATCTCCTCTTCCAGCGCCTTCAACTCCTTTTCGTCCCCGACCTGCGCCTGCACCTCCACGGGCTGGACGCTCCTGGCCGCTTCCATCACTTCTTCGTACGCCTCCCATTCGCTTTCGAAGTCCATCATCACCTCGCTCACTTCGTCTTCGGAGACGCCGGCCGCCTTCATCGCTTCCGCCTGTTGCAGTCTGCCGATGAGCATCAGATGCAGATTGACGTTGCGCTCGTATATCGTGATGCGGTTCTCCAGCGCGTCCATCCTGGTCCTCAGACGCTGAATCGTCCGGAGTATGGTCCGCTTGGCGCGCTCGCCGACCTCGCCCGCCTTCAGTTTCTTCTTCTCCGAACTCTCCATCTCCTCCAGTCGTCCCAGTTCCCGATTCAGACGGCGTATCTCCATCTCGTTGCGCGTTATGAGAGAGTCGAGTCGCGAAAGCGTCTGTCGCGCGTCGTCCGACTCCTCCAGAGCGCGGCGCGTCTCCTCCGGCAGGCGCTTGCCGAGAATCGCCTCTTTCAGTTTGTCGAACCAGCCCATCAGACCAGCCTCCGTTTCAGAATCGCCTTGCCGTCCACCTCCTCCAGTCCGACTTCGTCGTCCTCGGAGAGCAGTCGCCTGATCGCCGCTTCCGCTTCGCTCCTGGAGACGCCTTCGCGCTCCATCATCTCCTCCAGCAGCACGAAACCGCCTCCGTACTGCAGGTCCGCCTCCTCCTTGAGCGCGTGGTAGAAACGCTGCGTCTTTTCGAGACGACTCTCCGCGTCGAAGAGCGACATGAACGCCGGGCGGAGTTTCGGCGTCGCGTAGTGGAGCGTCCAGCGCGTGCTTTCCTTTTTCTCCACCAGCACGAGTTCCGCGCCGTTCCGGACCGGCAGGTTCTCACACGCCTCTTCCGAGAAGCCCGTCGGCGAGAACAGCCCCACGTAGTGGAAGACTTCCGGACGCGTCACCACCCGCAGGAACAGATCCTCCACCGTCAGTCTGCCCACCGGCTCGGTCGCCTCGCCTTTTTTGAGAAAGGCGTCCGCCGGGCAGACGCACGCCGCGTGGACGATCACGCGGCCCACCACGCCCAAGAGCCCCCGCTGGACCGCTTCGTAGCGCACGTATCCCTCCAGGGGAATGCCGGCGAGACGCTCCTTGTCGAAGACGCCGAGGTCCGCCATACGCTGTCTTATACGGCCGCGATGGTTGCCGGTCATCAGCGCTTCCGGATCGTACTCGACCTCCAGGACGCGTCCCGACAGCGGATCCGGTATCTCGCCCAGCGCGTGCAGGTTGTCCAGCACGCCCCGCAGGTAGCGTTTCTCCAGAAGCCTCGCCTCTTTGCCGTCCACGCGGGCGAATCCTCGTTCAGGGACGGACGACATGATACCGGCCGTTTCCGTCGCTGTCAACCGGGCGTGCGGTTCGTGTGGGACTCCTTGACCCGCTCGTTCGCCGCCGCTAACATGGTGCGGCGCGTCGCGATGGCGGGGCGTGCGCGACCGACTGGGGGAAGGCGGATGAGCAAGGCGTCGATTGCGTTTTTCGTATGCGTTCTCGTCGCCGGCTGTTCGGCGCCGGAGGACGGCGCGCGGCCCGGCGCAGGACCGACGGACGAGGTCATAGAGAAGCAGTCGGCGCGGTTGCGGCACGGCGACGTCGAGACCCGCCGCCTCGCCGCGAAGGAGTTGGCGCGACTCGCCGACGAAAGGGCGATCGGGCCGCTGATCGACGCGCTGGCGGACGAGGACGGCGTGGTGAGACTGGCCGCGGAAGAAGGCTTGAGGAAGACCGGCGGGCCGGCGATCGAGCCGCTCGTTCGGACGCTTTCGAGCGAGAGCGCCTTCGCGCGGTACTCTGCCGTGAAGGTGCTCGGGAACCTGAGGGCCGCCGGGGCGCTCGAGCGGGTGGCGGAGCGGCTGAAGGACGTCGACGCGGACGTTCGCATGCGCGCGGCGTGGGCGCTGGGCGAGATAGGAGGAGAGCGGACGATTCCGCCGCTCATCGAAGCGCTGCGGGACGAGGACGACAACGTTCGGACGAGCGCGGCGGAGGCGTTGAAGAAGGTGACGGGCCGGGACTTCGGCTCCGACCGGGACGCGTGGGAGAGATGGCGTCGCGGCGGACGGAAGTGAGCCCGCGCCTCCGCGGCGGCGCGGGGATGGTCCTTCTCATGAGAACTTGCCGTGCGGGCCGGGCGTCAGCGTGACCCGGCGGAGGTCTTCTGCGTCGGACGAGCGACGACGACGGCGCCGAAGCGGCAGGCCTCGAAACACGCGCCGCAGATCACGCATTTGTCCTGGTCGATGGTGTGGGGCTCTTTTTTCTCGCCGGATATGGCGCCGCTCGGGCACTGCTTGGCGCAGACGCCGCAGCCCTTGCACTTCTCGGGGTCTATCTCGTAGCGGACCAGTCGCTTGCAGACGCCGGCGCGGCAGAAACGGTCCTTTATGTGCTCCTCGTACTCATGATGGAAATAGCGAATCGTCGTCAGGACGGGATTAGGCGCGGTCTGTCCCAGGCCGCAGAGACTCGCGTCCTTGACGATCCGCGCCGTCTCCTCCAGCAGTTCGATGTCTTCCATCTTCCCTTCGCCCCGGCATATGCGTTCCAGTATCTCCAGCATACGTTTCGTGCCGAGCCGACAGGGCGTGCATTTGCCGCAGGACTCCTCCTGCGTGAAGGAGAGGAAGTAACGCGCCACGTCCACCATACAGGTGGTGTCGTCCATGACGATCATGCCGCCGGAGCCCATGATGGCGCCGGCGCCCGTCAGCGACTCGTAGTCCATCGGCAGATCGAGATGCTCCTCCGTGAGACATCCTCCTGAGGGGCCGCCGATCTGCACCGCTTTGAATTTGCGGCCCTTCGGCACGCCGCCGCCTATGCCGAATATCACCTCCCGCAGCGTCGTGCCCATCTCCACCTCCACCAGTCCGGTGTTGTTGACCTTGCCGGCGAGCGCGAATATCTTGGTGCCCTTGGTGGTCTTGGTGCCCATGGACGCGTACCATTCCGCGCCGTTTGCGATGATGAGCGGCACGTTCGCCCACGTCTCGACGTTGTTGATGTTGGTCGGTTTCCCCCAGAGTCCCTTGTTGGCGGGAAACGGCGGCCGCGGCCGCGGCATTCCGCGCCTGCCCTCTATGGAGGCGATCAGCGCCGTCTCCTCTCCGCAGACGAACGCTCCCGCGCCCTGATAGATCTCTATATCGAACGAGAAACCGCTGCCGAGGATGTCGTCGCCCAGGAGTCCCGCCGCCCGCGCCCGCTCTATGGCGAGTTGCAGATGTTTGACGGCCAGCGGATATTCGGCGCGCACGTAGATGAATCCGTGCGTGGCGCCGATGCCGTAGGCGCCGATGAGCATCCCTTCGAGCACCGCGTGCGGGTTGCCCTCCATGACGCTTCTGTCCATGAACGCGCCCGGGTCGCCTTCGTCGCCGTTGCAGATGATGTACTTGACGTCCCCCGGAGCGCCCCTCGCGAAGCGCCACTTGCGACCCGTCGGAAAGCCGGCGCCGCCACGACCGCGTAAGCCGCTCTTCTCGACCTCGTCGACGACCTGCTCGGACGTCATCTCGAACAGCGCCTTCGCCAACGCCTGATAGCCGCCACGCGCAATGTAATGTTCCATGTTCAAAGGGTCTATCTGACCGCAGTTGCGCAAAACGTTCTTATGCTGCGCCGAATAAAACGGTATCTCGTCCTGCCTCGCGTAAAACTTCTTTCCCTCTTTATGGCAAAGTCTTTCGAGCGCTTTCCCTTCCATCAGAGCGTCCAGTATCTCGCCGGCATCTTCCGGTTTCACACCGAAATACGCGAATCCATACGGAGCAATCCCCACAACCGGCGCACCGGCGCAGAGTCCATGACAGCCCGTCGCTATGAGTTCAACCTCTTCCCGTAACCCCTTCCCGTCGAGCGCCTCCTGGAAGGCCTCAAAAACCTTCTCCGCCCCCAGTGCACGACAGCCGGTCATACACACCAGAACCTTCCTTTCCACCCTCTCGTACTCTGCCTTACATCTTTCGTGCCATTTCATCAGCGCCCGCGCGCTCTTCACCTTGCCCATCGCTCGCCCCCCCCTCCTATCCTCTCTCGTCCGACCTGTACTTCTCCAGAACCGCCACCGCCTTCTGCGGGTCCAACTTTCCGTAATAGTCATCGTCGACCATCATCACAGGCGCCAGAAAGCACGTTCCCAGGCAGGCCACCGTCTCCAGCGAGAACGCCATGTCCGGCGTCGTTCCGCCG
>CAYPNR010000033.1:0-22808 GCA_964412125.1 uncultured Planctomycetota bacterium
CGGCGCAGAAAACGCTCCTCGAAAGGCAGCACGACCAGCGCGAGGTCGACGAAGCGGCGCAGTCTGTTCACGCGATGCGTACGCCATGCCCAGACCTGCGGAGTGATGTAATAGACGACCGGAACGCCCGCGCGCGCCAGGCGCGGAACGAGACGCATGTTGAACTCCGGAAAGTCGATGAGTATGGCGAGATCGGGCTTGCGTCTGCACGCCTCTTTCGCGAACGCGAAGAAGACGCGGGCGATACGGAAATAGGTCGGCAGTCCCTCCACGATACCGACGGAGGCGATGGAGGAGAGATCGGAGTATATTTCGACGCCGCGCGCGCGCATTCTCCGGCCGCCGACGCCGAAGAAAGAAGCGTCCGGGAAGAACTCCCTGAGAGCGGAGACGAGATGAGCGCCGTGGAGGTCGCCTGATGCCTCACCGGCGCTTATCAGGAGGGATGGCCGCGGCATTCTGCACCTCGCTAATCGAGTCCAGGACGCGGGCGGCGAGGCGCATCGTCCTCAGGCCCAACTCGCCCGGCACCGGCGGTTCCGCGCCTCCTCTCACCGCCTCGACGAACGCCTTCAACTCCATTCGCAGCGGCTCTTCCTCGCGGATCGGCACCTCCGAGATGTCGAGAAGGTTGTCGAACATGTAACGCTGCGCGTCTTCGAGTCTGGGATACCGCTGCGGAAGCGACGCCAGTTCGTCCTCGGTGAGCGTCCGCTTCCTGCGGAAGACCTGCGCGCGACGTTCGGCGTAGTTGACCGAGATGTAGGAGTCGGCCTGGAATATACGGATCTTGCGCAGGCGTTTGTCGGAGATGCGACTCGCGCGCAGGTACGCGACGCAGCCGTTCTCGAAACCGATACGGGCCGACGCCATGTCCTCGTGTCTGCCGAAGACCGCCACGCCCGCCCCCTCGATCTCGGCGGGCTCGGAATTGACGAAAGCCATCACTATGTCCAGATCGTGAATCATCATGTCGAGAACGACGCCCACGTCTATGGAGCGGAAACTGAACGGACTGATTCTGTCGCACTCGATGTAACGCGGGTCGTGCACGTACGGCCTCACGGCGACGACGGCGGGATTGAAACGCTCCACGTGACCGACCTGCAGCGCCACGCGTCGCCGATTCGCAAGGAGCACCAGGTCTTCCGCCTCCTCCGCCGTCATCGTCATCGGCTTCTCGACGATGAGATGGATTCCGGCGTCGAGAAGGTCGCGCGCGACGGGATAGTGCACCTGCGTGGGCACGACCACGCTGACCGCCTCCGCCAGTCCTATCAGGTCCCTGTGGTCGTAGAACGCCCGCGTTCCCACCGAGTCCGCGACCTCGTCGGCCACCGCGCGATCGGTGTCGACCACGCCCACCAACTCCACCTCCGGCAGTTCGCCGTAGGTTCGGACGTGGACGCGGCCGAGATGCCCGACGCCCACCACCGCCACTTTCAACTTTCGCGATTGGTTCCGCATCTGGTGTTCTCCCTCGCTCTACCCGAGCCGCTCGACATCGTCCGCCGCATGAACTCCATCAGGTAACGCACGTGCTCGTCCGAGTCGATACCGTCCTTCAAAGCGTCCATCGCCTGCGAGAGCGGCTGTCTCTGCCGAAACAGTATCCTGTGCGCCTCCCTCAGAGACGAAACACTGGCGGCCGCAAAGCCATGTCGCCTCAGGCCCACCGTGTTGACGCAACGCACCCTGGCGGGATTGCCTTCGACGATCATGAACGGCGGCACGTCCCGCACGACCCGCGTCAGCCCCCCCACGAAAGCGTGACGCCCCACGGTCGCGAAATGGTGCATGGCCGCCAGTCCGCCGAAACGGGCGTGTCTCTCGATGAGGCAGTGTCCGCCCACCTGCACGCCGTTGGCCATCACCACGCCGTCCTCCACCACGCAGTCGTGCGCGATGTGAACGTAGGCCATCAAAAAGCAGTCGCTGCCTATCGTGGTGACGCCGCCGTGCTGCTCGGTGCCGCGATGGAGCGTGACGAACTCGCGAAAGACGTTCCGGTCGCCTATGACCAGACGCGTGTCGGCGGAGACGCTCTTCAGGTCCTGGGCGGGCGCGCCGATCACGGAGAAGGGATAGAAAACGTTGTCGCGACCGCAGACGGTGTTGCCCATGATCGAGACGCTGTGAAGAAGACGGCAGCCCGGTCCCAGAACCACGTCGGCGCCTATCACGCAGAACGGTCCGACCTCCACGTCCTCGGCCAGTCGCGCCGTTCGATCCACCACCGCGGTGGGATGTATACCGTCCACGACTCTATTCCTCATTCGACTGCGCCGGGCGGCGATCCACCAGCATGAAACGTATGACGGCCTGCGAGGCGACTTTGCCGTCGACCAGCGCCCTGGTGCGCACCTCGCCCGAGCGCCCGCGCGCGCGCACGACCTCCGCCTCGAGCACCAGTTGGTCGCCGGGCACCACCGCGCGGCGGAACTTGACGCCGTCGATGCTCATCAGAAACGGTAACTTGTCGGCGGTCTTCATGTTGCGCATGAGCAGCACGCCGGCCAACTGGGCCATCGCCTCTATCTGCAGAACGCCGGGCATCACCGGCTGGCCCGGAAAGTGGCCGACGAAGTGCGCTTCGTTTATCGTGACGTTCTTCACGCCGACCGCCCGTTCGTCGCCCTCCATCTTCAGAACGCGATCCACCATCAGGAACGGAAAACGGTGCGGAAGCACCTCCATTATGTCCGTGACCTCGAAAGCCCCCTCCTGCGGGGTCGACTCTTCAGACACCATCTGAGCCATCCTCCTATTCTGTGCGTGTCCCGAACGATGGCACACGAAACGTCCGGTCACGCGGCCTCCGACGAGCGCAAGGTCTCCGAGAAAGTCGAGAATCTTATGCCCGGCCGCCTCCTCCACCGTCTCCCGCGTCGACTTCCGTCCGAGCACCAGCACCGAATCCTTGCGCGCGCCGCGTCCGTAGCCCGCCTTCAACAGAGTCTCGACTTCGTCTTCGAGGCAGAACGTCCGCGAGCCGGCATGCCGGGCGAAGTCGTCCGGGCCGCATTCGACGCGCGCCGCCAGGCCCTCCTTCTCGTAACGTAACTCGTAGACCACCTCCAGGGCGTCGGCGGGCTCCGCTTCTATCCACGCGTCGCCGTCGTCGACGCGCGCCGCGCGCGCGACCCGGAAACGCCGCGCGACCGCGGCCTGCTCGCGGGTTCCCGCCGAGCGCAGAAGATTATAAAGACCGGCGCAGGCGCCGTCAAGATCGGGCACCTCCGGTCCCCACAACTCCACCACGGCGTTGTCCACGCCCGCCACGTAAAACGCCGCCATCAGGTGCTCGACGGTGCTGATACGCGCGTCGCGGGCGCCGATCACCGTCCGCCTGTCCGTGCCCACCACGTTGCCGCAGCGGGCCGGAACGCGCGGCTCTCCGTCAAGATCCTTCCGTACGAATACTATTCCCGCGTGCGCCGGCGCCGGCGTGATCCGCATCTTCACCGCTTCGCCCGTGTGAATGCCCACACCCTCGCACTCGACGGTCGTCTTAAGCGTTCTCTGTAGACGCATCGCCGGAGACTTCCTCCTCAAGACGTCCGACCCGCTCGAACAACTCCGGAAGCCGTCGAAGAAGCACCCTCACGCGGTTCTCCTTGCCGCGCTCCCACGCGGGATATCCGGCGACCGTCACGCCGGGAGGAACGTTCTTGGTCACGCCCGAGCGTCCGGCCACGATCGCGCCGGCCCCCACTTCCACATGTCCGTCTATCCCGGCCTGTCCCGCGAGTATCGCTCCGTCCCGTATCACCGCGCTGCCGGCGACGCCCACCTGCGCGATCACCAGACAGTTCTCGCCCACCTGTACGTTGTGCGCTATGTGGACGAGATTGTCCATCTTCGTTCCGGCGCCTATCCGCGTCACGTCGAATCGCGCGCGGTCTATCGCGCACAACGCGCCTATCTCGACGTCGTCCTCGATCACGACGATGCCGCGCTGCGGCAGTTTCACGTGTCTGTCGGCCTCGCGTCGGAAACCGTAGCCGTCGGAGCCGATCACCGCGCCGGCGTGCACCGTCACCCTGTCGCCCAGAACGCAGCGGTGCCCCACCACCACGGACGGCTGCAGCAGACACTCCGAGCCGACGCGCGCGTCGCGTCCCACATAGACCTGCGCCACCAACACGCTGTCGCGACCTACCTCCGCGCCCGCCTCTATCACGCAGCAGGGACCGACATGAACGGTCGCGTCCACCTTCGCGTCGGGGGAGATCACCGCCGACGGACTCCGGAAACCGGAAACGTACTCCGGAGCGGCCGGCAGCAGAAGCGCGGCGGCCCGCTCAAGAGCATCGTCGAAGTCCTCCGCCAGCAGGGCGGTCCTGTCCGACGGAATCTCGTCCGCCAGCGCCTCGGGAGCCAGTATCGCGCGCGCGCGCGTCTCCGCAACGCGGGAAGCGTAACGGCGATCCGAAAGAAAGGTCAGATCTTCCTCGCCGGCCCGCGAAAGACCGGCGAATCCGCGTATCTCCGCTCCGCCGTCGCCGACGAGGCGGGCGCCTATTTCCGCGGCAAGGTCGCCGGCCCTCACTTCTCCTCCTTTTCCTTTTCTCCGCCGCTCTTCTCTCCGCCGCCGGCGGCCTTCTCCTCCTCCTCGTACTTCTTGTTCAGAATGCGAATGATGTCGTCGCTTATGTCCATCCCGCTGGAGTAGTGCAGCACCACCTTCCGCGCATAGTAACCGCGTAACTCCGTCCACGAAAGTTTCTCTATCGGCATGAACTGCTGCTGCAGAACCATCGCGAAACCGTTCCTGCCGGCGTACTCCTCTATCACACTCTCGATCTGCGCTATCAGACGTTTGCTCTTGCGCTCGGCCTCCACCTGAACGCTCCAGGTGCCGCGCTGCTGAGCCATGCGTATCTCCAGTTTCTTGCGCTCCAGATCCTCCTGAAGGTCGAACCACTCCTTGCCCACCTCGTGCCGCCTCAACTTCGTCTCCAGCGCGCGAATCTCCTTCTGTAACTTCTCCACGTCGGCCTGAACGACCTTCGCCACGTTCTCCTCATAGGCCATCAACTCCATGGTGTAGTCTTTCCACTTCTTCCACTCCTCCGAAACCTTCTTCAGGTCCACTACGCCTATCTTGGCGGTGGCCGCGCCCTGCCCGAGCATGGTCGAGACCACCAGCAAGGATGCCGCCGCCACGAAGCAGATTCCCAGCGTGCGCATGACTCCCCTCCAAACACGGGTCCGGCAGATTTTACCATTCACGCCTCGACTGTCAACTTTATGTTCGCTCCCGCCGGAGCGCGGTCCCGAAGCGGACGCCGGAGCGCTTTTTTTCACTGGCGGCCGACAAAAGAATATTGTAGATTTGTCTTTGCTGCGGCTCGTGCCGATGTGGGAGGTTTGAGCATGGTGAGCGCAGGAAGCGGCAAGACCGGCTCGGCGGCCATGGGCGTCATCGCCTTTCTCGGACTCACGGCGGCCGTCGGCCTCGGACTGTTCGCCTACATCGAACACACCAGAGCGACCCGGTTGAGGAAGACCGTCGACGAGGCGCGTTCCGGCTCCGAGAAAATGGGCGAAAACTATCAGAAACTCAAACAGGAGCGCGAGAGACTGAACACGCAACTGGCCAACGCGAAAGTCGACCTCCACAAGGAGAGACTGACGGTCGAAAGCCTGCGCGACCAGGTGAGAGAGAAGGAAGACGAGTTGAACCGGAAGATCGAGGAGTTGGAGACGCTCAAGGCCTCGTTCTCCACCGGGGACAGGGAAAGGGCGGATCTCGAACGCACCCTGCAGGCGAAGGATCTGGAGTTGGGCAACCTGAAAGCGGCGCTCGCGAAGATGCGCGGCGATCTGGAGGCGGCGCAGAAGGAGATCCGCAGCGGCGAAGCGAAAGTCAAGCAACTCGAAAAGGAGAAAGAAGAAGCGCTCGGCCGCGCCGCCGCGGCGCGCGCCTCCGAAAGACGGGCGAAGTCGCTCGCGCAGCAGAAACAGTACGAGGCGGAGCAGAAGGCCATAAAACTGGAAGGCGATCTCGCGCGGAAGGACGAACAGTTGAAGGGCATCGGCAAAACGCTGCAGGGAATGATGGACGAACGTAAAAAACTACTGACGGAACTCGACTCTCTGAAAAAAGCGACTCCCTCCGGCAAACGCGAAATAGTCAGATTCGGAGAGGAGTTGCGTTTCTCGGCCGGCGCCTGCGGCGCCATAGGCGATGTGAAACTCCGCGTCTCCGACGCCACCATGGTCGGCTCCAAAATCAGTCTCTCTCACGTGCTCGACATGGATCTCGACAACGTGGGCTTCTTCGCCGACTTCCTCGGCGCGGGTCGCTTCGGCTTCTCCTTCAACGCCTTCTACGTCAAGTACACCGGCGAGACCACCCTCGCCGAGGAGGTGAGATTCGCCGGCATCACGGCCGAGTCGGGTAACGACGTCGAGGCGACTCTCGCGACCACCCAGGTCAGCGCCGCCATTCGTATAAACCTCTTTGACGTCTTCAGAACCGATCGTAACAAACTCACCTTCGGCATGCTCCTCGGCGCGCGGTACATGAGTTACAGTATGCAACTGGACGACGTCACAGACTCCGAGACCGCCAAGGACTCGCTCTACATGGTCATTCCCCTCACCGGCCTGCATCTGTCCTACCGCGTCGGTCCCGACATCGGCATCTACGCGAAGGTGTTCGGCGCCGCGGCCCGCTTCCAGGAGTACAGTATGCCCAACTTTATGGAAGGAAGCGTCTCCGCCGTCATACGTCTCACCAGGTTCGTAAGTCTGGAGATCGGCTATCTCTACAGCAACCTCCACGCCCGCTACGAGAACGAGGACACCACCGAGTCGTTCAGGGCCGAACACGTTCGTGAAGGGCCTTACGCGGGGCTGGTCGCCGTCTTCTGAGCGCGAAAGCCGCACGCGGCGGGACAAACCGGCTTTTTCATTGACTGGGCGGACCTCCCGGGCAGAATATTTCTTCGAACGGGACGTCTTGGAGGTCTAACGGAGATGGCCATGACCGGCCTTGAGATCTACAAACTGCTGCCCAAGAAGAACTGCCGCGAGTGCGGCTTCCCGACGTGTCTCGCCTTCGCGATGCAGTTGGCGCAGAAGAAGGTGGAACTGGCGAAGTGCCCGTACGTGAGCGACGAGGCGAAGGCCAAACTGGAAGCGGCGAGCGCGCCGCCGATCCGGCTCGTCACCATCGGCGCGGGCGACAAGAAAGTGCAGGTCGGCGAAGAACAGGTGCTCTTCCGACACGACGACAGATTCTATCACGAGACGGCCATAGCGATACGCGTCTTCGACGATCTGGACGCGGCCGAGTTCGACGCCAGACTCGAAAAGATAGGCAAGTTGATGTTCCATCGCATCGGTTTCGACATCGGCGTGAATCTGGTGGCGCTGGAGAACCGCTCCGGCGACGCGGGTCGATTCGCGCAGGCCGCCGAGACGGCGACCGACAAGACCGGTCTGCCGCTGGTGCTCGTCTCGACCGACGCGGCGGCGTTGAAGGCGGCGGGCGAGGCCGTCAAGGACACGCGACCGCTCCTGTACGCGGCGACCGAGGACAACTTCCAGGACCTGGCGCCGGAGGCCAAACGTCTCGATCTGCCGCTCGCGGTGGAGGCGACGAGCGTCGAAGCGCTGGCGGAGTTGACCTCCAAGGTCGGCGAGGCGGGCGTGGAGGAGATGGTGCTCTCCGTGACCGGCGGAGGACTTCTGGAGGGACTGGAGGCGCAGACGGTGGTGCGTCGGGCGGCGCTCAGAAAAACTTTCCGGCCGCTGGGCTATCCAACGATCGCGTTCGCCTACCAGGACGATCCCTACGACGAGGCGGCCGTCGCCTCCACATACATCTGCAAGTACGCGGGCGTGCTGGTGACCGACCTTGTGGAGCCGCACCACGTGCTTCCGCTCCTGGTGACGCGGCAGAACATCTTCACCAATCCGCAGAAGCCGATAGCGGTCGAGCCGAAAGTGTATCCCGTAGGCGAGCCGAACGACAAGTCGCCGCTCATGTTCACCACGAACTTCTCGCTCACCTACTTCTCGGTCGAGGGCGAAGTGGAGGCCAGTCGCGTGCCGTCGTGGATACTGGCGGTGGACACCGAAGGCCTGAGCGTGCTGACGGCGTACTCCGGCGACAAACTCAACGAGAAGGTGGTCGCGGAGGCGGTCAAGAAAGCGGAAGTCGAAAAACTGGTCTCGCACAGGAAGATGATCATCCCCGGTCTGCTGGCGGTGATGAGCGGCGCGCTGGAGGAAGAGTTGGGAGGGGGCTGGCAGGTCGTCGTCGGTCCGAAAGAGGCGGCTTATCTGCCCAAGTTCCTCAAAGAAATGTGGTCCTCCTGAGACGATTTCCGCTCCGTCCGGCCCGTCCGACACGTCCGCGGACGACGTCGCGCGCGTCGGCTTTCCGACGTTCGAGCGCGTGTCGGAGCGCGGACGTCAGACTGGAGCGGCGCCTTTATTAAGTTGAAAATAGAGAATAGAACTTTTGGTTTGACAGGATGCGGGCGCCGCAGTGTAATGCTGCCTGTATCGGCCTGAAAATCTGTCGTTGAGGAGGGAGGCCATGCCGGAGGAAGGTGAGGAGATCACCCGGATAGGCGATTACAAAATCGACAGGAAACTGGCCACCGGGCTCGTGAGCGACCTCTACCTGGCACGCAGCGGTAACGTGTATATGGTCATCAAGGTGCTGAATCCCGAGCGGGCGCAGAAACTGGACAGCGCGGCGCGGTTCGAGGACGAAATAGTCCATCCCAACATCATTCGATATCGGGCGATCAAGTTCGATCCGCGCTTCCAGTTCTATTTCATCAGTCACTACTTCGACAACCGTCCGTTCGGCCCGCGGGTCTTCCGTAACATCCGCTACAACGAGACAGTGGACCTGTTTCTGAAGATAGGCTCGGCGCTCGAGCACACCCACTCGTTCGGCACCATCCACGGCAATCTCAAGCCGTCCAACATCCTCCTGGTGAAGGTCAACTCGCATTACGAGGTGATGGTCTCCGACTTCGGAATAGGATATATTTTCGATCCGGAGTACTTCCGTGGCGAGACGCTCAAGCGCACCTACGTCTACACCGCGCCGGAGTTGATGACCTACTGGATGTCGGAAAGAAACAAGCCGTCGCTGCCGGAGAACGTCAGTCCCGCCTCCGACGTGTACTCGTTCGCGCTGGTGCTGCTGGAGGCGCTGGCGGGACGATTGCCGTTCGAGGAGGAGGACTACAGCGACATACGCGCGCTGCTCGGCGCGAAGGAGCGCAAGCGAATAAGACTCACGGCGGTCAACTTCCCTTATGGAATAAAGAAAATTCAGGAGTTGAGCGACCTGGTCGTCCGCTCGCTTTCCTACGAGCCGGAGGACCGGCCGAGTTCGATGAAAGAAGTCCTTGAGATTCTGGAATCGACCAAGATGGAGTGACAAAGAGGCCCTTTGGAGGTAGTCGAAAATGGGAGGGCAAAAGACCAGATTCATCCACATGGCGGACACCATGAATCTGGAAGGCGAGATGAAGTCGCTCGCCGAATCCATGGCCAAACTGTACGAAATGGTGGTCAACGACCACAGAGACCAGACGGTCTGCTCCGGATTCGTGCCGTTCACGAACACCTCGCCCAAGCCGAAACTGGACGAGGCGCTGAAGAAACTGCAGAGACGGGAGTACAACGTCGGCTTCGCGGGCGTCTTCTCCACCGGCAAGAGCACGTTGATAAACGCGCTCCTGGACGAACCCGACTTCCTTCCGGAAGCGCTGCAGCCCTGCACCATGAGCATCACCCTCATCGGCAGTCCGGACCCGGGCACCAGCGAGCGGGTCGAAGTCAAGTACTACGGCAAGGAACAGGCTCTGCGCAACATCTTCGACAACTTCCGCTACCGTGACGTGGCCGAGCCGATAAGGGAAAAGATCCTCTCGCAATTCAACGTCGAGACCGCGGTGCAGGCCGTCAGAGACATGGCCAGGGAACTGAAGGAGGGCGGCGAGCAGAAGTTCAAGGACGCGTCCCTGCGGGCGAGCGAACTGGAAGAGTGCGTCCAACTGATGGACGATCCCGAGATCGGCAGGAGACTCGGAACGCTCTGGATAGACTCGCTCGAGAACGCCGGCAACTATCTCACCCGCGCCGACGACGGCAGCGGTATGGGACATCTCCTTCTGATCGAGCAGGTGACCGTCTTCAAGGACAATCCTCTCTTCACCCGTCACGGCGTGCGGCTCATCGACCTTCCGGGCACCGACGACGTGAACGAGCGTCAGAAGCAGTTGACGTTCAACTATCTCTCGGAGGCGGACGCTGTAATTCTGCTGATACAGCCCAGAGGTTTCAGCGACGCCGCCGTGAAGATCCGCGACGAGTTGGGCCGCTACACCAAGGAAGTACGCGACAAGATGTTCACCGTCATCAACATGTTCGACAAGATGGCGATGCACGAACTGGATCCGAAGGAGTTCGAGCCCTGGCGCAAGGACGTCACCAGCAACCTCGTCGGCCTGATGGGGCTGGACATAGACAAGTTCTTCGTCACAAGCGCCCTGTTCTCCAAGTTGCTGACGAAGGCGCAGAAAGGCACGCTTGACGAGGACGAACGCAAGCAGTTGGAAGCCATGAGGGAAGACCTTCAAGGCAAACTGGAACAGGTGATGAACAAGCCGCTGGACCCCGCGTGGCAGACCAAGGTGAGGCAGGCCTTCACCGACGGCGGCGTGCCGGCGCTCCGCTCGGCGCTCATGGGCTATCTCGAAAAGGAGATCCGCATAGCGCGTCTCAAAGACGTCTTCCAGTTTCTCAAGGACGTCTACGTTTCTTTCGGCAGGATGCTCGAGCCGGAGTTCGACAAGATAGAGAGTTTCATCTCTTCTTCCTCCGACAGGCGGATGCTGCTGCACGAGTTCATGGAGCGGTTCAGGGACATCTTCTACAACGCGCTGGCCGAGATAGACGAGAACCTGGAGGAGAACATCGCCAAGGTGATGGCGCAGTTGAGCGACGCACTGGCTCCGGGAGTCGGCCGCTGGTGCGACACCATCAACTTCTCGCGGTTAAAGATGGAGATGGACGAGCCGAATCCGTCGCCCTACGATCTGATGCGCAAGGCCATAAAGAAGGCACAGACGGACCTGAGCAAGATCTTCGTGGACGTCGTGGAAGAGCGAACGGCGAAGATGGTGCTGCAGGTGGTGAAGGAGCGGCTGGACGCGACGCCCATCGCCGATATATTCAAGTACGTCTCCAAGGCTCTGGGACAGGACTATCTGGAGCGCTGGCAGGAGATGGTCGCGACCTTCTCCAACGACCTGCGCAAGGCCACTCGTCTGCGGAGCATGGAGGAGATGTGGGATCTTCAAGCGCTGCCGATAAAGCCGGCTCCGGTGGACGACTTCGACCGCGCCGCGCAGAAGAAATTCAAGGAATCGCTCAAGAACATATTCGGTCAGAGATTCGTCGAGTACGCGCAGAAACTGGCGAAGGTTCTGCCGAAGTACGACGAGACGATAATGAGAGCGTTCATGCGCGACTTCGACGAGTTGTCGGCCGACATGGAGCAGGACGTCGGCCTGGAGCAGGACAAGGTATCGCTTCCGATGAACCTGGTGACCGGCGAAGCCGAGAAGCAGGAGAAGGAGTACAAGTTGTTTGCGTACTGGCAGATGTTCCAGGTCGCGAAGAAGCACTTCGACAAGGTGGCGGCGCAGTTCGAAGACCTGATGTCGGAGACGGGATGAGCGGAGGCGGACAGCCGCCCGGCGATGAAAAGAAACTTTATGGGAGGGGACTTAGATGGCCGTCAGGGCGACTCCTATCATTGTCAAGAAGATGGACCGCGGCAAAGGAGGACGAAACTGTCTCTTCTACGTTCAGAACACCGGTGAGGAGCCGGTGGAGTTGATAGTGGAGGACGTGGAGAAGCCCGCCTGGATAACGCTGGAGGGCGTCTATCCACGCGCGGCGATACACGTGCCGGAGGCCACGACGTCCAAGCCCGGCGCGGCGCGGATCATGGCCAACATAAACGCGGGTCATCCGCACTTTCCGCACAAGAGTTACGAAGGCTCCATCATCATATCCTTCCAGGACGAGCAGAAGGTCGAGGTACGGGTGATCATCGAGAAGATCTCGGAGGAGGTGGAGCGCTTCAAAGGCTCCTTCGCCATGGACTTCGGCACCACGAACTCGTGTTTCGCATATCGTCGCCACATACCCGTCGGCGCCGGCGAAGCGTGGCACCAGGCGAAGGCGTCGGAGGAGATGCCGTCTCTCATCTTCTTCAGCGACGTCTCCAACGCCGTCAATCCGGAGTACGTGGTCGGCGTCGAGGGCAGCCACAAGGTTCGCGAGCACTCCTCCATGGTCAACTCCTACTTCCTGTCGGTCAAGCGACTCCTCGGCGAGCCGGTCACCTTCACCGTGACGGACATGTACGCCAACGTACAGAAGTGGCACGTGGAGGAGGTGGCCGCGTTCATCATCAAGGAGTTTCTCCGGAAGGCGGAAGAGACTCTGGGCGAGCGCGTGGATCGCGTCGTGGCCACCTATCCGACGCTGTTCAACATCGATCGCAAGGAAGCGATAAAGCGATCGTTCATGAACGCGCTGCGGATGCTCGGCGTAAGCGACGTATCGGAGAAGAGCGTGATAATGGCGCTGGACGAGACCTCCTCCGCCGCGTTCAACTACATTCACAACCACATGCTGACGGAGTTCAAGACCGACAGGGGACTGCAAGAGCGCACCGAGCAGTTGCTGGTCTTCGACTTCGGCGGCGGCACCATCGACATCTGTCTGGTGGACGCCGGCGTCACTCGCGAGAGGAAAGGCGAGATTTCGATCGAGACGAACCTGCGCGGCCTCTCCGGAGAGGCGTTCTACGGCGGCGACAACGTCACGCTGGCGCTGTTCAAGTCATTGAAGAAGCGTCTGGCGATGAAGGTGGCCGAGGAACACAAGCATCTCCTGGAGGAGAAAGAGGAGGAGAAAGAGGAGGCGGCGGCCGGAGACGTGTTCGGCGCCAGTCTCGGCTGGGGCACGAAGAAGAAGGACGACGCCGAGGTCTCCGCCGGCGACATTTTCGGCATGGGCGTCGCCGCGGAAAAGAAGGAAGAGAAGCCGAAAGTGGAACTGCGGGGCGACGATCTCGACGAGATAGTGAACCGTTCCACACTGGACGAGTGGAAGGACGCCGTCGGACTGGTTCTCAAGTACGGCGACGTGATAGAGAAGACGATAACCACGACCCGCGCGATGTTCGACTGCATGGTGGAGCGGGAGAAGGCGGACGGCGACTTTGTGGACGAGCGGCAGAGTCGCGACAGGACGCGGCAACTGGAAGACGCGGTCGAGCGACTGGTTCCGACCTGCTGGTCGCGTTACGAAGGCGAGGATCCGGAACTGGAGATGACGGCGCGCCGGCTCTTCTACGAACTCTGGCACGAGGCCGACGCGCTGAAGATTCGTCTCTCCTCCTCCGGCAAGGAGCGGATGAACGTTCAGAGCACGCTGACCTGTCTGGCGAAGTACACCGGCACGGTGATACGTCCTGAAGAGGAAGAAGCGCCTGAAGAGGAAGAGGAGGAAGAAGGCCCCGCGACGATATTCGAGGAAGAGGAAGAGGAGAAGAAGGAGGAAGAGAAGTCGCCGGTGATGGACGAGTTGACGATCGACCCTGTGAAGTTCAACGAGGTGGCCGTTTCCATGTCCGAGATGAACGTGCACGTGGAAGGGCCGATAACGGAGGCGATAAAGAAGGCGCACAACCTCTGGAAGAAGCAGAGCGAGAAGATGACGGCGGAGCAGGGTCTGGTCGTTCTCGAAGTGGGCGGCCCGGCCGACAAGAAGGAGCAGAAACCGCTGAAGGTGATCCTGGCGGGCAACTCCAGTCGTCTGCCCATAGTACAGGAGAAGGTACGCGCGATATTCAACGACCTGCCCGACAACAATTTCGTGATAAGCAAGAAGGAGATGAAGACGGCGGTCGCCACCGGCGCCTGTGAAGAGTGGAACCTGCGTTCGCGTTTCGGCGAGGAGGGCCACATCCGCTACTCCGCCACCGGATTTCTGCAGCGCATACCTTACTCCATCGGTCTGCTGCACGAGAAACTGGAGTTACTCGATCCGCGGCGCTTCCCGAAGGGCTTCTACACCGTTTTCGAGCGCGGCACGGAGGTCGGCACGTCCAAGGAGATCTCGAAGAAAGACGTCTATCTCATTCACGAAGAGGTGGAACAACTGGTCATTTTCGCCGACTACCACGACGGCGCCGATCCGCGCTATCTCGGCTACATCGACTTCACGATGCCGGTGGACAGGCTGGCCGACTTCGAGCCCCCGGCGGAAGGAGAGCCCTTCAAGGTGCGGTTCGAGTTGCTCGAGAACCGTGAGATCCGCGTGATCAATCTCGCCACGGGCGAGATTCTTCCGTTCATACCGCACAAGGAAGAGTGGGACGAGCGGTATCCGTTCAGCGGTTTCCACTAAAGACGTGGGAGTCAGCGGATGGACGAAGCGAAGGCGTTGCTTCGAGAGGCGCAGAGCCTGTTGAAGCGACTGACTGATCTTTTGTCGCGTCTGGAGACGACGCTTCCGGACTCCTCATCGGAGTCCGAGGCGGCCGTTCGGGACGTCCGCGCCGAAGACGAGCGGGCGATGATCACGATCGGCGCCTCCGACGCCGCGGAAGCGGAGCGGGCGGAAGCGCTGGTGATCGACGAGGGCGGGGAGAAGGAGCCCGCCGGTCCGAGCCTGGAGGAGTTGGTGGAGAAGGTCGTCGAAGCCGCGCCCGAGATCGCCGAAGCGCTTTCCGAGAAGGAAAAGAAGTCGATAGAGCAAGCCGCCAAGCAGGCGTCCGGTCTCGCGGAGGAGCGTCAGGCGATGTTCGCCGCGCAGATGGGCAGGTTTCTCGGCCGGATCGCGGGGCGTCTCGCGCTGGCGTCCAGGGATCCGGTTGTGGAGCGCCTGAGCGCCCTGCTCGGCGCGATCTCATCGTTCTGCTCGACGCGGGGCGTACGTCTGCTCTGGCGCGTGGAGGAGGTAACGAGAGACTCTTTCAAGATGGACCCGGTCTACGGTCCCGGCGAGCGCGGCCGTCCGCTTGCGGTTCTCAAGCCGGCGATAGCGACGGACGAAGGCGTGAAGGAGACGGGCGAGACGGCGGCGTCGGTGGGAGAAGACCACGAAGTGGCGAAGGTGCTACGCGGCGCGGCGGACGCGGTGGCGCGACTGTCCGCCAAGGACGGCGACTCCGCGCGCATGAAGTACGAAGTACTGACCCGACTGAGCGCGATCTGGCTCAGGATGTATCCGATGAAGCCCGAGCACGAGCAGGCGCGACTGAGGGAGATTCTCAACGAACTCGATCGTCTGGCGTTTCACGGCGAGTTTTCCGGCGCGGAAGCGCTGCGCAAGGGCGCTTCGGCCATCGTTTCGACGCTGAAAGGAATGGGACTGAAGGCGATTGTGGTGCCGTCCGGACGTCAGTGGGACGACTCTCTGTCGCCGAGCAAGTTCGAGCGGGAGTACGTCCGCTCGGACAAGGCACCTGGAACGATAGTCGGCGTGATAAGGCGCGGCTTCGTGGACGGTCACGGCGTGGCCGTTCAAAAGGCGCTTCTGGCGGTCAGCAGATGAGGAATCGGAAAAGGAGAGTGGAAAAATGAGAAGATGGCTGATTCCGGTCGTCTGCGCCCTCGCGTGCGGCGGCTGCTTCCTCTTCCACAAGGAAGAGCCGATACCCGACTCCCGACCCGGCCAGTTGGTTCTCGCGGTGGACAGGACTCCCAGCATGGCGCTGCACGACGAGCGCGGGCGCGCGCGCGACTACGCGGGCGCGATAGCGGCCCTGCTTCCGCCCGGCTGGCGTCTGACCTGTCTCACCATCGGCGAGGAGACCGAAGCGGTTGTGGACTACGAAGTGGGTTCCTCTTCCGACCGACGCAAGATTCTGGGCTATCTTCAGCCCGAGGAGGGCGGCGCCGGCGCGAACGACCTGAGCGTGGGCGTGAAGTCGGCCGTCGAAGCGGCGCTCGGCAAGGGCAGTCGTGTGGTGGTGATATCCGACGGCGGCGCAAAGAGCAAAAAGCCGCTGACCGGCATCACGGCCAACTCGAAAAAGGTTCCGGTGGACACCGTGGCGGTCACCAAACGACGACCGCCGGACCCGAAGAGAAGCGACCCCACCGATCCGCTGCGGCGAATGGAGGAGATGTCCCGCGGAACGGGCGGCCGTTTCGTATACGAGCCGACGGCCGATCCGGTTTCCGCTCTCGAGCGTTACGTTCTCGACTTCTATCCGCGAAACCGTCTTTTCCGACTGGTCAAAGGCTCCTTCGGCGGATTCGATCTGCCCGACGGCTCCCACAGACTTCTTCTGCTGGCGGAGCGTGCGCATCTCATGTCGTTGCTGGTGCGGACGACGGCCGGCAAGGAGCAGACGGTGGAGCGCGCCTCCGGCGACGTCTCGGCGTATCCGCCGGAGATCGAGGGAACCGCCTGTCCGTTCGACGTGGTGAGCGTGGCGGCCCCGCCCGGCGGCGCGTGGCGCGCGGAGTACTCCGCCAGGCCGCAAAACGGTCGGATTTACGCCGCGCTGCCGATACGCGTGCTGATAAGTTCGGACAAGACGGGCACGCTGAAGGAGGGCGGCACCTGTCGTCTGAAGGCGACGATCAAGGTGGACGACCCCAAACTGGCCGCCCTGCTGAAAGGCGTGAAGGTGCGGGCGTGGGTGGTCGCGGAAGGCTCGCGTCTGGAGCGGACGCGCTGGCAGCCGCTCGAGTTCGTCGGCGAGGAGGTCCTGCGCGCGCGCGCGGCGGCCGCGGCCGCCAAGGCCGCCAAGGCCGCCAAAAAGACGGAAAGCCCGAAGAAAGAAAAAGCGAAAGAGAAACCGAAGAAGTCCGCCGCCGGAGCCGACTCGTCCGGAAACAACAAGCCGGCGAAGGGCACAAAGTCCGAGAAGTCGACCAAACCGGTCAAAAAGACCGCCGAGAAGAAAGTCGAGAAGAAGGTCGTGAAGGCAAAAGGGCCGACCGACTCCCGCAGGTTCGTCTGCGACTGGCTGGTGTTCGTCGAGGAGAGAAAAGCGGAGCGCTTCGACATCGTGATCGAAGTGGACCTGACGATCGGCAAGACGGTGTGGGCGAACGAGCAGCGTATGACGGTGTCGGTGGCCAAAATAAAGGAACTGGTCCGTCAGGAGTCCATTCAGCCGGAGGGCGGCGAAGAAGTGGTGCTTCTCGGACGCCGCGCGGAGCCGGTGCGGATCGTTTACAAAAACATGAGCAGTCTGCCGCTCACGCTGGAGATGGAAAAAGGAGAGCAAGGCGTCTACGTGGACGGACTGCCGGCGGAGTTGCCGCCGGGCGGAACCGCCGAGATCGGAGTGCGTTTCAACACCTCCGGTCTGAAGAAGGGCGAATACAAGAAAGCGCCGGTGCTCCTGAAGGCCGTCTCCAAACGCACGGGAGTGGTGGTGCAGCGGATGACCGCGAAGGCGGAATTCGTCGTCGTCAACATCCGCTCGGAGAGTCCGGTGGTGATACGGTGGCCGGTCTTCGAACGGGACAACGCCGACGGCCGCATAAAAAAGACGTTCCAGGAGAGGCTGTGCGTGGCCGAGCCTTCCTCCTGGGTGCGGAAGGCGTTCAAGGTTCAGGTCGACGGAAAAGGTCCGCAGGCCGATCTCGACATGGATGTGGAATGGGGCGACGGCGAGGCTCTGCTCCGCTTCGACTGGAAGAGCGAGCCGAAGGACGGCGTGTACAAGTGGCGGATGCTGATGGCTCCGCGGACCGAAGAGATGCTGAAGCGTCTGGGCCGGAAGACGCTGGATGTGGAGTTGCACGTGAAGGCGCGACCCGAGGTGAAAGTCGAGCCTTCGCCGGTGAGGCTCGTGGGGCGGAAGCCCGCACAGGGCGACACCAATGACGTTGTGGTGGCGCAGAAGGTGAAGTTCGACGCGGGCGGGTTCAGATGGCCGATGGAGGTGGGCAAGCCGCGCCTGGTCGAGATCGTTCCCGAGGATCCGCGACTGGCGGGCTTCAAGATAGGCGGAGGCGTACTCAAGGGCAAGGTGCTGACGCCCGTCATGGAGGGCTCGGCGGAGGTGATGGAACTGCGACTGGTCGTGAGCGGCGACATCCCCGCGGGCAAGTACGCCGGCAAGGTGGTGGTTCCTCTCCGCTACGTGGTGGGGGACTGGATGCATAGAGTGGAAGTGCCGATCGACGTTGAAGTGGAGATAAAACCGTCCCGGCGACCGTGAGAGCGGAAGCGGGGCATAGAACGGGCCGGGTCGATGGCCCGGCCACCGGATGCGGAGACAGTCCGCGGCAACCGTAGGAGACCGGAGCATGCGTTACGGCGTGCTGACAGTCGGATTGATGATAGCCGTCTGCGTCTGCGCTCAGGAGTCCGAGAAGCCGTCCGCCAAGCCCGCGCGGGAGGGCGCTCTCGACATCATTTTCGTGATGGACGACTCCGGCTCGATGCGGGAGACGGATCCGGAAGCGTTACGCGTGGTGGCGGTGAAAGCGTTTCTGGACCTGACTCAGGACAGAGGCGGCGACAGGGTAGCGGTGGTGCGATTCGCCGGCTGGAGCGAATCCGAGAAGAACGACGACTTTCTCGTCTGCGACCTGACGCCCATGCCGCGGGAGTCGGCCGCACGACGCGCGGCGCTGGAGAAAATGAAAGCGAAACTGACCGAGCGCATGAAAGGCGCCGGTTTCTATACCGACTTCAATTTCGCCTTCGAAGTGGCGCTGAAGCGCGTTTTGAAAAGCCGCAAGCGCGGCGGCGGAACGCGACCGGTCTGGGTGATACTTTTCACGGACGGCTCGATGAATCCGGAACGCGGCCGCACCACTCCCGATCCGCTCGGCGTGGATCCGGTTCTGCCGGACTTCTATCTGAAGCGTCTGAAAGAGAAACGCGAACTGTGGGAGTCGGCGCAACTCCGTAAAGCGGCGCTCGACGCCTTTCCGAACGTGCTCGCCGAAACCGTGCGCAAGACCGACAAGGGTTACTTTCTCGACGACGGCTCGCCGGTCTACCTGACCGCCATCTATCTCGACTCGAGCGGAAAAGCGGCCGAGAACATGAAGAAGAACCGCGTCCTCGGCGTGCTCGCCGAGAAGACGGGCGCGAAAGGTCTTCTGGCGACACGCGATCCGAACACCGGCGGAGCGTCGCTGAAGTCGGTCTTCTTCGACGCGCTGGCGACCCTGCCGAAAGGCGTGTATCGTCCCGGCGTCGCGAAGTGCTTCGGCGAGTTCGACCAGCCCCGCATGGTCGGCTCCGGTCAGGTGGAGACGGTGGGATTGCATCTGTATCAGGGCGCGATTTCGTTCAAGGTGGTGCTGTTCTGCAACCACGAGAACTTCGACGTGACGCTTCTTGCGCCGGGCAAGGACGGAAACGGACTCACTCCGGTCGCTCTGGGACCGGAACGGGTGCTCGGCGGCGGCGAACGCTACCGCATCGTGGACATGAGCGGCATGAAGTGGGGCGACTACAGACTCAAGGTCAAGAACACCGACGCCAAAAGGAATCTGGTTCTGGAGAAGGTGGAGTACGCGCAGTTCGCGTTGAGCGTGGAGGTGTCCGAGCAGGCGCTTCGGACGCCGGTGGCCGGCGACTCCCTCCACGTGCTCTGCGGCGGCGAAGGCGAACTGCCGGAGGACAAACACACTTTCAGGGTGGTCGTGAAGGACGACAAAGGCGAGGTTGCGACGGACGAACTGCTTCTGCGGCAGGCGCAACTGACCGTCGGCCTTCGCGGAGAGCCTCACACGCTTCGTTACGCGCCCGGCGAGACTCAAAAGACAGACGCGATAGGTCTGGGGCTGCCCGGCGGCCCGCAGGAAGCGACCGTCGCCGTGGCGGTGATTCCGCTCAAGACCGGAGATTTCGCTTACAGGACGCCCGAGGCGCGCCTGCGATTCGATTTACTGGCGCCGCGACTCTCGTTGAAGGCGCCCGCCGAGGCGCTCGTCGGCGAGAAAGTCATTCTCGGCGCGGATGCGATCGGCGGCGCGCTCAACGAGACGCAGAAGAGCGACGGCGTAACCATCGAACTCGAACTCGCGCCGCAGCAGGAAGGTCAGCAGCCGCAGCGTATAAAGGCGGTGATGAAGCCGAACGAGGACGGCGACGCGCTCGTCGGCGAAGCGACGTTTCCGGCGGCGGGCAAATGGACGCTCGGCGGCCGCAAACGCTGGGGTTTCGCGTGGGTGGAGAACGCCGAGGAACTCTCCGTGCTGGTGAAGGAGCGGGCGCTTGCGCTCGCGTGGAAGGAAGCGGCCGAGAAAGGCGAGTCCGCCGACGCGGTGCGAATAAAGGGATACACCGAAGAGGAGTACACTTTCACGGTTTCGGCGCGTCTCCTGTGCGCGCCCGACGAGAAAGGCGTCACGGTGGAGTTCGTCGGACCCGTCAGGGACGGCAAAGTGGACAGGAAACGCGTGGTCTGCGCGCCGGGGGAGCCGGTCGAGTTCACCTTCACGCTCAAGCCGATGGAGGAGTGGCCGGGCCCCGAAAAACTACGCTTTCGTGCGTGGGTCGAACGGAATCCGCAGGAGACGATGACCGAAGGCGAGATAGAACTGCACTACGAGTACGTGGTACGGCCGTTTCCGTGGTGGATACTGGCGGTCGCCGGCGCGGCGCTTCTGTTCATCATCATACTGGCGATTCTACTGTCGCGGCCCTGCTTCACCGAGCAGCAGGTCTGGGTCGGCACGGAGAACCGTTACATGCTGAAGGACTGGGGCAAGCGCAAGGCGAAGGGTCTTGCGGAGTTGCCCGAGACCGTATCCTTCTCGCTCAAAGGACCCAAGAAGAGTCCGGTCTGCTACGCTTCGCCGATCTCCGCCGCTTACAGTCTGCTCATGGACGAACAACCCGTGAGCGACCGCGTTCAGTTGTATCACGGCGCTTTCCTCAAACTGGTGCCGGCCGAAGGCGAGGTCGGCGTGGACTTCCGCTACTTCGAACGCGAGCCCACCGAGGCGGAACTGCTCGGCGTGCCGTACGAGCCGGGCGTCGAATACTTCCTCATCATCGAGGACGAACCGTAAGGGCGTACCGGACCGCATGAGATGATGAAAGGGCCGCCCGGGCGGCCCACGGCGGAGAGCGCGTCAGCCCTGCCCCACCGTCTCGGTCCGCTCGTTCTCGGAAAGCACCTCCTGGGTGTGTTTCTTGCCGTCGAAGGACAGGAGGATGCGTTTGTTGCCGACCTGCGTCCGGATGTGAACCGGCCGCGTCCATATCTTGAACAGATTCTTCATGGTGTCCACGGCCTGATCGAGTTTCAGATCGAATCCGAAGTGCCGATGGACCAGTAGGAGTTCCGAGCGGTTCTGGTAGTTGGCGTCTTCGAGGTAAATGAGAGGCTGACCGCAGTTGGTGAGCGCCACCAGCAGACTCTTCTTGACGGCGGTCGGATCGCGATTGAGGATGACGAAGCGACGCGAAGCGGGATCGAAGCCGTAGACGAACAGGCGCTGCTCCTCGGCGAACTCCGGCGTCAGATACTCGTCCACGAACGTGATGTCGTTATAGATACGTCTGACCTCGAAGATCTTGCGTCTGCCGAGGCCCATGCCGGTGTCCCACTTGCGTTTGCGTTCGTAGTCGTCGCAGTCCTCCCACTCTCTGCCGAAGCGTCCCTTGTTCCAGCGATCCTCTATGTAGCGGTACAGTTCGACGCCGATCTTGTACGGATTTATTCTTCCGGGCGAGGTCGAGACGGTGCCGGAGTGCCGCTCGGCGTAGTCTATCAGTTCGTCGTCCCGAACCAGTCGTTCGGTCATCATTTTCGAATGCCAGTAAGTGGCCCAGCCTTCGTTCATGATTTTGGTCATCATCTGCGGCACGAAATAGTACGCCTCCTCGCGTACCATGTTCAGAATCGAGCGCTGCCAGTCGGCCAGCGGCGCGTGCTCCATCAGAAAAAGCATCACGTCGCGTTCGGGATGGGCCGGCGTTCGTATCATGCGTTCGGTTTCCTTCTCCGCGTCGCGCTCCCGTTTGTCGACCAGTTCGGGCGGATTGATGAAACGATCCATGTAGTCTTTGGTGCGGAACTTGATCGCTCCGCGTCCCGCCGCCCTGCGACGGCCGACCGGCTCCTCCGTACGACGACGTCTCATGTCCGGAGGAGTATGATAGTCGATCAAATTGTCTATCGAGAGACACCAATCGATGAACTCCTCCACCGGCTCCACGCCGTGGGTGGACATATACGAGTGGATACGCTCGGCGTGATTGGCCATCGCGTCGAGCATTTTCCGGTTCGTCGACGAGAAGAAAGCGTTGTTTTTGAAGAAGTCGCTGTGCGCGTAGACGTGCGCCATCACCAACTTATGATCCGTCATAGTGTTCGAGGTAAGCAGATAAGCATAAGACGGCGAATTATTTATGACCAGTTCGTATATGCGCTGCAGGCCGTAGGTATGCGTTTTGGAGAGGCGTTCGTACTCCATACCCCAGCGCCAGTGCGGATACCGCACCGGAAAGCCGTCGTAGGCGGCGACCATGTTCATCTCGTCGTAATCGACCATTTCGAAGATGACGTCGAAGAAGTCGAGACCGTACTCCACGGCGACGCGCTCGACTTCCTTTCTCAACCGCGCCAGTTCGGCGGGAAGCGCACGCGGCATATCGAGACAATCCAACAAGCCCCATGCCAGATTATATCGCGGCGGTGGTAAGACCTCAACAGTACATTTGTGTCCCGACCCCGCGGCGGTGGCAATGGCCACTCCATCTACATTTGTATCTTGACCCTGCATCGGAGTATCGACGACAATTGT
>CAYPNR010000034.1:0-22773 GCA_964412125.1 uncultured Planctomycetota bacterium
GGCCCGCGACCATCATCCGCGCCTGGTCGATGTAGGTTATTCCGTCGATGGCCACTACCTGGGTCGTCAGAAGAAGGGCGCCTCTCACCACCGCTCCCGCGGCGATCGCGACGACGATCGCAGACGGTCTCCTCAACTACGAGCCTCCCAGTACGAACCATGCGACTCACGTCGCCCCCGCGCGTCATCCCCGCCCGGAACGCCATCGCGTCCGGTGCAGAAGCGGATGCACCCGCAGATGCTCGTGCGACTCCGATTCCGTCTTGTACTGGTCCCACAACTCCGGCGGCTGGTTCTTGTAGTCCCATGTGAAGTCGCGGTCCCTCGGTGAGAAAACGCGTTCCTTCGCCCTTATTCCGTGCTCGTCGCGACGTATTCCCGGCAGAAGCGCGTCGAAGCCATGTTCGTCCATCGTCTTCTTCAGCGCCTGCGTCTTGCGTGCGTCGCAGCACTTTATCTTGTCCTGCGGTCCGATGCCCGACTCGTCCGCCTTCTCGTTCTTCGACACTATCAGGTCGAGACCCCAGCGCTTCACGCACTCGTCACGGAAGTCGTACATCTGCTGGAAATGCAGGCCGGTGTCTATGTAGACCACCGGAAACGGAATCCTGCCGAAAAACGACTTCTTGCACAGCCAAAGCAGAGTGGTGGAGTCCTTGCCGATGGACCGGGGCATGGCGACGCGCTCGAATTTCTTGTACGCTTCACGGATGATATAGATACTGCGGCTCTCGAGAACGTCGAGATATTCCATTCCCCGCCTCCCGGGTGACGAACGTCCGTATTATCTTGCCGGAAAGCCCGGCGCGGCCGCCATTTTTTCCGGCAAACCGCCGAATTTTCCGTCTCCGAAACGGGTCTTCCGTCGCGGAAACTCTCTCTTCGGCGGGCCGCGGACTGTTGAAAGTCGGACCGACGACGCTAAAATGCGCTGGCTTCGCGGCCGCTTGAGGAGATTACGTCGTTCTTCCGGAGTCGGGAGACGCGGTTTATGGAGGGCGGACGATGAGCATTTTCAAGCCCTACGACATTCGAGGAGTCGTGCCGGAGGAGGTGAACGAGGACGTGATGCGGAAGATAGGCAACGCCTTCGTTCGCTTCCTGGGCGGACGCAACAGACGGATAGTCGTCGGCAGAGACGTTCGGACGCACTCGGCGGGCCTCAAAGACGCGCTGGTCGAGGGACTGCTGGACGCCGGCGGCGACGTCCTGGACGTGGGACTCTGTACGACGCCGATGTGCTACTTCGCGATAGGGCATCTCGGCGCGGACGGGGGACTGATGGTGACGGCCAGTCACAATCCGTCGCGGTACAACGGCCTCAAGATCTCGCGCGAGAAAGCGATACCCTGCTCCTACGAGACGGGCATCGGTGAGGTGGAGAAGATAGTTGAGTCGGGCGGTTATGTGAAGGGTGCTGCCGGAGGTGTGGAGCGTGTCGAGGTGCTCGACGCCTATCGCGACCACGTTTTGAAGGTGCTCGGGGACGCGCGGGGGCTGCGCGTGGCGGTGGACGCGGCGAACGGCGCGGTCGGACTGGTGTGGGAGGCGGTTTTCGGGGGGGCGGGCATGGAGGTGACGGCGCTGTATCTCGAGCCGGACGGCCGCTTCCCCAATCACGAGCCGAATCCGCTGAAGGAGGAGAACCTGCGCGACGTCAAGCGGGCGGTGGTCGAGCGCGGCTGTCAGGTGGGCGTGGCTTTCGACGGCGACGGCGACAGGTGCCGTTTCGTGGACGAGAAAGGCGAGCCGGCGGGCGCGGACATCGTCACGGCGATGGTCGCGGAAAGGGTGCTTGCGGAGCATCCCGGCGCGGCGATACTGTACGACCTTCGTTCGAGTCTGACGGTGCCGGAGGTGGTGACGCGCGCCGGCGGTCGACCGGTGCGCTGCCGCGTGGGACACGCCTACATGAAGGAGGTCATGCGCAAAGAGGACGCCGTCTTCGGCGGCGAGTTGAGCGGACACTTCTACTTCAAGGACAACTTCTACGCGGACAGCGGACTGCTGATCGCCGCGACCGTCTTTCGCGTGCTCGCCGCGGAGGGCAGGCCGCTGTCGGAGATTCTCGCGCCGTACCGCAGATATTTCGCCACCGGCGAGTTGAACTTCGAGGTGGACGACAAGGACGCCAGGATAGCGGCGATAACCGGGCATTTCGGAAAGAAAGGTCTGGAGATGGACTTTCTGGACGGAGTGACGGTACGCGGGGAAGGATGGTGGGCGAACGTACGCAAGAGCAACACCGAGCCGTATCTGCGTCTGAATCTTGAGGCGAAGACCTCCGAGATGCGCGACAGGATGCGGGAGGAGTTCGAGCGTCTGATAAGGGAATGATGCCCGGCTTGGGGAGTAAGGCGCGGGAGTCTCGACGAGGTCCTGCGGCTCACAGCGCGGTCAGAACGGCGGGATCGGCCTCCGTCACCGCCACGGTGTGCTCGAAGTGCGCGGACAGTCGTCTGTCTGCGGTGACGACGGTCCAGCCGTCGGCGAGGCGAACGACGCGATCGGTTCCGGCGGTCAGCATCGGCTCTATCGCGATCGTTATGCCGGGAACGAAGACGAGATCCGCGCGAAGAAGAGAGTTGTCGACGTAGTTCGGAACACGCGGCTCTTCATGAAGACTTCTACCGATACCGTGGCCCACGTAGTCCTTCACGACGGAGTAGCCGTTGGACTCGGCGAAGGCCTGAATGGCGGCGGCCAGTTGCGACAGCCGCACGCCGGGCTTCACGTGCCGGATGGCTATCTGCAGCGCCTGGCGCGTGGTCTCCATGATGCGCGCGGCCTCGCTCGAAACGTGGCCGACCGGAAAAGTCGCGGCGGCGTCGCCGAAGTATCCCTCGAGTTCGACGCCGACGTCTATGGAGACGATGTCGCCTTCGCGAAGCCGTCGCGGACCGGGTATGCCGTGGACCACCTCTTCGTTGATGGAGACGCATACGTTGGCCGGGAAACCGCGGTATCCGAGGAAGGCCATGCGGGCGCCGTTGGTCTCGGCGATCTCCGCGGCGCGGCGGTCGAACTCGGAGGTGGGAAGACCGGGTTCGCACATGAGACCGAGTTCTTCCAGGACCAGCGCGACGATGCGGCCGGCGCGCCGCATCTTCTCTATCTCTTCGGCGGTCTTCACGGTGACACCACGCCGGCGCGAGAACATCATTCCCTCCCCGTCTTCCCGATGGCGTTCTCCAGGCGGTCGTAGACGGTTTTTATGTCGCCTTCCGCGTCCACCTCGACCAGCAGTCCCCTCGCGCGATAGTGCTCGATCAGCGGCGCGGTCTTCTCGGCGTACTCCTTCAGACGCGCGCGGACCACCTCCTCCCTGTCGTCCTCGCGGACGACGAGACGGCCGCCGCAGGCGCAGACCTCCGGCTCGGCGGGAGGATCGAAGTAGACGTTGTAGACGCGGTTGCACGCCTCGCAGGTGCGTCGGCCTCCGATCCGCTTGAGCAGCGCTTCTTCGGGGGCGGAGAAGTAGACGACGCGGTCCACGCGGACGCGCTCGCGCTCGAGATCTTTCGCCTGTTTGAGGTTGCGCGGATAGCCGTCGAGCACGAATCCGGCCCCGGCGTCCGGCTCGGCGATCCGCCGCCTGAGCGCCTGCAAAACGAGTTCGTCGGGCACCAGCAGGCCGCGTTCCATGTAGGAGCGCACCTTCCCGCCGAGAGGCGTGCCCGAAGCGACGGCCTCGCGAAGAATCTCGCCGGTGGAGATGTGAGCGAGACCGTGTTTCGCGCAGAGGACTTTCGCGTGCGTTCCCTTACCGACGCCGGGCGGTCCCAGAAAGACGAGACGCACGAAAGGCTCTCCCAACGGGTCGGGCGACGGCTATCTGCCGCGGACCGGCTTGCGCATGAAGCCTTCGTACTCGCGCGCCAGCAGTTGCGACTCCACACGCTGCACGAATTCGAGGGCCACGCCCACGACTATCAGTATGCCGGTGCCGCCGAGGAACACCGCCAGCATGTATTGCATCTCGATGGCGGAGGAGATTATCTGCGGAAAGACGGCGATGAACGCGACGAAGGTGCCGCCCGCCAGAGCCACGCGGTTGAGTATGTACTCCAACGACTGCGCCGTTCGCTTGCCGGGACGAATGCCCGGAATGAAATTGCCGTGCTCCTTGAGTTGCTTGGCCATGTCCTCCGGATTGAAGGTCAGAGCCGTCCAGAAGTACTCGAAAAATAAGATCAGCACCACGTAAAGGAATATGTACCAGAAGGAGCCGAACCGCAGATACATTCTCAAAAAGCCGAAGCCGGGTATCGACGAGAGCAGCGCCACCGGAATGGTGAGGATGGCCTGGGCGAATATGATGGGCATGACGCCGCCCTGATTCACGCGCAGCGGCAGATAGTAACGCTGTCCGCCGTAGACGCGACGACCGCGGGTCTGCTTCTGCTGCTGGACGGGAATGCGACGCTGGCCCTGCGTTATGAGAACGACGAAAGTGACGATGCCGACGAACAGCAGCGCGTAGACCACCACTCTGGTGATCTCCGGAGCGGGATTTCTGCCGTCGGCTATCGCTTCCTGGATCTGGTTGATGAAGTTCCAGTAGCGGCCGGGCATACGCGCTATGATGCCGTTCATGATGAGAAGCGAGATGCCGTTCGAGATGCCGAACTCCGTTATCTGCTCGCCGAGCCAGACGAGGAAGACGGTGCCCGCGGTCATCGTGAGTATCGCTCGAAGCGAGAACCAGATGTCCGCGTGGGGTATCAACGGACTTCCTGCGACGCTCTGGCTGGTCATCCACTTCACGATGAAGGACGCCTGAATGATACAGATGAAGACGGTTGCGTAACGCTCGTACTGCTGGATCTTGCGATGGCCTGCGGCGCCCTCCTTGCTCAGTCTCTCCAGGGACGGGACGAGTTTGACCAGCATGGTGAAGATGATGGACGCGGAGATGTAGGGCATGACGCCGAGGCCGAATATGGCGCACTGGCTGAGGCGGCCGCCGGTTATCAGCCCGATGAAGTCGAGCCACGATCCGGCCTGCTCCTCGGCCAGGCGCTGGATGAGCGAGTAGTCGACGCCGGGGATCACGACCCAGAAACCGATGCGGCTGACGGCGAGCAGCGCGAAAGTGATGAGCAGGCGCTTGCGAAGGTCGGGAAGCGAAAAAACGCCGCGCAGCGCGCCGCCTATCATTTCTCCAGTCTCCCAGGAGGCAGACCCACGACTCTTCCGCCGACGGCCTCTATCTTGCGGCGCGCCTCACGGGAGAACCTGTGCGCGTGCACCGTGAGTGGAAACTTCAACTCGCCTTCGCCGAGGATCTTCAGGCCGCACTTGAGATCCTTGACTATGCCGCGCTCCTTCAGCAGACGCGGCGTCACTTCGTCTCCGGCTTTGAAGTGGCGCTGGAGACGCGCGACGTTGAGCGTGGCGTACTCCCTCCGGCGGGGATTTTTGAAGCCGCGCAGGGGCAGTTTGAGATAGAAAGGAAGAGAGCCGCCGGAGTACAGAGCGTAGCCGCCCGAGCCGGAGCGGCTCTTGAAGCCTTTGGTGCCGCGTCCGCAGGTGGTGCCGTGACCGCCGGCGTTGCCGCGGCCGAGACGCTTCCTGCGCTTGTGTCGCCTGACGCGTCTGTTCACCTCGTGTATCATCATCGCGCAAACGCTCCTTACGAGTCCTTCAGAGAGACCCCGCGCAGGCGCTCGACCTCCTCCTTCGAGCGCAACTCCAGCAGCGCGGAGAAGCCCGCCTTCATCAGGTTTATCGGATTGGTGGAGTCGTAGCACTTGGTGAGAATGTTGTGTATGCCGGCGGCCTCGCAGAGCGCGCGAAGCGTCGCGCAGGCGATGACGCCGGTGCCCGGACGCGCGGGCACCATGACGACCGACGAAGAGGAGTACTTGGCGCGTACCCTGTGCGGAATGGTGCCGCCCTCGACCAGCGGAACCTGTATCAGTCTCTTTTTGGCGTTGACCACCGCCTTGGAGACGGCCATCGGAACCTCACGCGCTTTGCCGCGACCTATTCCGACGGTGCCTTCGCCGTCGCCGACGATGACGTAGGCGCTGAACGAGAAGCGCCGACCGCCCTTCAGCATCTTCGCGTTGCGGTTTATCTTTATCACGAACTCCCGCAGGTTTTCGGGACTGTGGTACCGACTCATCAACTTCGACAAGAGGAGGCTCCTCCAAAACTCAAAGAACGAGACCGCCTTCGCGCGCCGCCTCGGCGAACGCCTTGACGCGACCGTGATAGCGATATCCGCCGCGGTCGAAAACGACTTTCTCTATGTTTTTCGCCTTGGCGCGTTCCGCTATGGCGGCGCCGGCGCGTTTCGCCGCCTCCACGCTTTTGGTGCTGCTCAGGCCGTCGCGCAGCGCCTTCTCCATCGTGGAGACCGAGGCGAGCGTCACGCCGCGCTCGTCGTCTATTATCTGCGCGCATATGTATCTGAGACTGCGGAAGACGCACAAACGCGGGCGCTCCGCGGTTCCGAAAATCTTGCGCCTTACCCGCAGATGTCGCCTCTTCCTGCGCGCGAGACGCTCTTTGGCTTCCATGGCGGACTCCTCGAACAGGTCCGTCCGTTCCGCGGCCGCGCTAAGCGCCGCCCGTGAACGCCTTGCCCGGCTTCAGTTTCATCTCTTCGCCTTCGTAGCAGACGCCTTTGCCGGTGTAAACGTTCCGCGGCCGCAGACGTCTGATGTCGGCGGCGAACTGGCCGACTTTCTGCTTCTCCGCTCCTTTTATCTCGATCCACTGCGTTCCCTGCAGGCGCACTTCCAGTCCGTCCGGCACCTCCATCCGCACCGGATGACAGAAGCCGAGATTCAACACGAGTACGTCCTTGTCCTTCTGCTTCTGCAACTGCGCCGAGTAGCCGGTTCCGATTATCTGAAGGCGTTTGCTGAAACCCTCACTTACGCCGCGAACCATGTTCGCCAGAAGCGCGCGTGTCAGTCCCCAGTACGCCCTGGTGCGCTTGTCGTTCCTGATGGGCCGCACCGTGAGGCGTCGCTCCTGCCGGTTCCACTCCACCTGCACCTCACGACGGTGCTCGTAGGCGAGCGCGCCGCGCGCGCCTTTGACGGTGACGGTGCGGCCGCGCAGGTCCACTTCGATTCCGCCCGGCACTTCTATCGGTTTTTTGCCTATTCGCGACACGACCGGTCCCCTACCAGACGCTCGCCATGTATTCGCCGCCCACGTGCATCCTGCGGCACTCGCGGTCGCTCAGAATGCCTTTCGAGGTCGAGTATATGCCGATTCCCAGACCTTCCAGCACGCGGGGAATGTCCGACGCTTTCCTGTAAACCCTGCGGCCGGGCTTCGACTCCCGTTTCAGATGCTTTATCACCGGCTCGTGATAGGCGCCGTACTTCAGTTGTATCCGCAGAAGACCGTGATCGACGTGCAGAACTTCGTAGTCTCGTATGTAGCCCTCTCGTTTGAGCACGTCGGCGATCGCGCGTTTCTCCTTCGACAGAGGAACGTCCACGCTCTCCTTGCCGCGGCCGATCGCGTTACGGATGCGCGTCAGCATGTCGCCGACAGGATCGGTCATCACCATACCGTTTTCGCTCCTTCAGCGAGTGAACGAACGCGCAATTGTAGAGACAGTCGCGTCGGCGTTCAAGATTTTAGGTGAAATAGAGATCAAAAACAGTCGCGGCGGGACGGATTCTGCTTAAAGACTTGACCGCGCCGGTCCCGCGGCTATTAATTGTCTTCTCGAGCGGACGCGCCCGTAGTTCAACTGGACAGAACGTCGGACTACGGATCCGAAGGTTGGGGGTTCGAGTCCTCCCGGGCGCATCTTCGTCGGCCTCTTTCGGAGGCCGCAAGCGCTGCGCCGCCCCGCTCGGCGGTCGAAGTCCCGCGCCGTCACTCCTTCCCGCCTTTTCCGCGAACGGCTCTCTCCTCCTCCGGAAGCGGAGGCGGAACGGGTCCGCCGGAAATCCTGCGCACCGCGTCGAAGCGGCAGACCTCAAGACATGTTCCGCACCTTATGCACTTTTCCTGGTCGATCACGTGGATCCGCTTCTTGCCGCCCGCGATCGCGCCGACGGGACACCTGCTCAGGCACACCATGCACGCCCGGCACTCGTCCGGCTCGATGTAGTAGGACGCCGCCTTCTCGAACAACTCGTCCGTCTCTTCCTTCGTGAAATGACCTTCCCATTCGTCGCGGCTTTCGAGTCGCTTCTCCAGTTTCTCCCTCTTCGCCATCTTGATGTAGGGAACCAGCCTTATCGCCTCTTCGAGTCTCGACCTCAGTTCGTCTCGACTTACGCCTTCGCCCTCGCCGAGCGGGCCCATCTCCTTCACGCTGTCCACGAAGTCGCTGATCACTCTGGCGAAAAGTATTCCGTCGCCGGACGACATGAACTCGATTCTCAGCCTCTCCGGGTTCAGGCCCGCACGCTCCAGTATCCTCCTGCACAGCAGCACCATGTTCAGCGCGTGATAGTTGCCGTGCGTGATGTAGTTGCACTCGTTCAGGCGACAGGCGCCGATGAACACGCCGTCCGCTCCGTTCAGGAAGGCTCGAAGCACGAATTCCATGTCGACCCTGCCGGAGCACATGACGCGAACGAGTCTAACCTCGGTTTTGTATTGCAGTCTGGAAACTCCAGCTGCGTCTGCGGCGCCGTACGCTCACCAGTGGCATACGAAGCCCAGAATCTTCGGCTTGAACTCGACTCCTGCGCTCATCTCGAACTCCACTCCTAAGTCGGTGACCGCTCCATCATCAAGAGACTTCCACAGCGACCGGAAAAGCCGCGTCGATCTGGCTCAATATCTCCTGGTCGGTGTAGTGCTTCAGCGAAATGGCGCCCGTCGGACATTTCGCGTTGCAGAGACCGTCTCCTTTGCAGATGACCGGATTGACGGCGGCTTTCGCTCCCTTACGCGTCTTACGCAACTCTATGGCGCCGTAAGTGCAGGCCGAAACGCACGCCCCGCATCCTATGCACTTCTCCTCCTCCACCTCGCAGACGGAGCCGGAGGCCGTGATGGTGTCGTGCGCAAGAAGCGTCAGGACGCGGCCCGCGGCGCCGCAGGCCTGGTTGATCGTCTCCGGTATGTGCTTGGGATAGTGCGCCATGCCGCAAAGATAGACGCCGTCCGTGCCGAACTCCACAGGCCGCAGTTTGACGTGCGCCTCCTTGAAGAAGCCGTCCGGCCCCAGAGGCACCTTGAACAGATGGGATATCCTCTTGTTGTCGGCGCGGGGAACGACGGCCGCCGAAAGCACCAGTACGTCCGCGTCCACGCGGAGGCTCCTGCCCAGAACCTCCTCCGGCAGCGTCACTCTCAAAACGGATCTGCCCCGCTCCTCCACGGCCTCCACGCGCGGTCCGTTCTCCGGCTCGTAGCGGATGAACTTCACGTCGCTCTCGGACGCCCGTCGGTAGTGGTCCTCCATCAGTCCGTACGTCCTCATGTCGCGGAACAGAATGTAGACGTCCATGTCGGGGTTCATCTCTTTCAGTTTCAAGGCGTTCTTCACGGCGTGACCGCAGCACACGCGTGAGCAGTAGTTGCGGTCTTCGTTCCTGCAGCCCACGCACTGGATCATCACCAGACTTCCCGCGCCGGTCACCTTTTCGTCGCCTTCCGCGATCCGCTCCTCCAACTCCAACTGCGTCAGCACGGCGTCGCTTTCGCCGTAGAGGTACTCGGTGGGTCTGTACTCTTCGGCGCCGGTGGCGATGACGGCCGCGCCGTGGGCTATCTCCACGACTCCTCCCGGCGACTCCACTTTCGTGAGGAAGTTGCCCACGTAGCCGGAGACGTCCGTGACGGCGGCGTCTGTGTGCACGTGGATCAGGGGATGTCGATGGATCCTGCGTACCAGGTCGCGCAGATACGCCTGGACGTCGAGACCGTCCAGTGTGTGGCGCAGTCTCCGCGCGATTCCCCCCAACTCCGACTCCTTCTCGACCAGGTGCACGTCGAAGCCCTGCTCGGCTATGGAGAGCGCGCATGTCATGCCCGCCACGCCTCCGCCGACCACCAGCACGGTCTTGTCGATCGGCAGTTCTATCTCCCGCAGCGGCTCCAGGTGTCGCGCCCGCGCCACCGCCATCCGAATCAGGTCCTTCGCCTTTCGTGTGGCCTCCTCCGGCTCCTTGGAGTGCACCCAGGAGTCGTGCTCGCGGATGTTGGCCATCTCGAAGTAGTACTGATTGATGCCCGCCTCACGAAGAGTGTCGCGGAACAGCGGCTCGAGCGTTACGGGACTGCAGGCGGCGACGACCACGCGATTGAGACCCTTCTCCTTTATCACCTCCGCTATCTCCTGCGTGCAGTTGGTCGCGCACGAGAACAACTGCTCCTGGGCGTGAACGACGCCGGGCAGGGTGAGAGCGTATTCGACGGTGGATGGGACGTCCACGACTCTTCCGATGTTGGCGCCGCAGTGGCAGACGAAGACGCCCGTCCTCGGCTCCTCGCCGGAGAGATCCTTTTCCGGCGGATACGTCCTCTCTCTGGTCAACTTTCCCCGCCTGTAGTCGAGGAGTTCGCCGCATCGCGAGGCGGCCGCGCTGGCGGAGAAGACCGACTCGGGAATGTCGATGGGCCCCTGGAAGGCGCCGCTCACGAAAACGCCGCGACGGGACGTCTCCAGCGGATCGGAGGGGGCGGTCCTGCAGAATCCATAAGAGTCGAGTTCGACGCCGAACGTCTCCGACAGCCTCTCCACGTCCGCGGGAGGCGTCAGTCCGATCGACAGCACCACCATGTCGAACTCTTCTTCCTTCACTCCGTCTGCGGGAGTGGAGTATCTGAGGATCACGTTTTTGGTCTCCGGCGCCTCTCCCGCCACGGAGACGTAACTCCTCACGAAGCGGACGCCGGGCAGGTTTTTCGCCCTTTCGTAGAACCGTTCGTAGTCCTTGCCGTAGGAGCGGATGTCGTTGTGGAATATGGTGCATTCGGCCTCCGGATCGTGGATCTTGGTCAGAATCGCCTGTTTCTGGGCGTAGGTGCAGCAGACGGTCGAGCAGTAGGGATTGTCGCCCGGGGTGACCCGTCTGGATCCGACGCACTGGATCCACGCTATTTTACGGGGATGCTTTTTGTCGGAGGAGCGCAGTATCTCGCCGTCGTACGGTCCCGTGGCGCACAGCAGCCGTTCGAATTCGAGACTGGTCATCACGTTCTCGAACTTTCCGTAGCCGTAGTCGTTTCTCGTCTTGGGGTCGAACGGCCTGTACCCCGGAGCCAGAATGATCGCGCCCACGCTCACCACCGACCTCTCCGGCGTCTGATTGAAGTCTATCGCGTCGTTCTCGCAGACCCCCTCGCAGATGCGGCACTTCTTCTCCTTCAGATACAGACAGTTCTCGTCGATGTAGGTCACAAGCGGAATCGCCTGCGAGAAGTATATGTGTATGGCCTTGTTCGACGACAGATACTGATTGAACGGGTCCGGCACCATGACCGGACAGTACTCCACACAGGTGGTGCAGCCCCTGCATTTGTCTTCGATGATGTATCTGGGCTTTTTGGTGAGAGTGACCTTGAAGTTTCCCGCCTCTCCCTCCACGGCGTCGACCTCGGTGTAGGTGAGGACCTCTATATTGGGATGCCGGCCGACCTCGACCAGCCTGGGCGAGAGTATTCACATGGAGCAGTCGTTGGTGGGGAAGGTTTTGTCGAGCAGCGCCATGTGACCGCCGATGGCGGGCGACTTCTCGACGAGATAGACTTTGAAGCCCGCGGCGGCGAGATCGAGTGCGGCCTGAATGCCGCTGATTCCTCCGCCGACGACCATCACGTCTCCGAAGTCGCCGTCGGCGAGCGTTTTTCGAATCCGCTCGATTCGATCCTTTTCCACCTTTCGCTCTCCTTCCATACGTCCGTCGCGCCCGACCGCGTCGGTCGCGCCGTGTCGCGGCGCTCACGATACCGGGCAGCCGAGCCTTTCCGAATGGGAGTACGCCGACAGGCGCCCGCCGCGCGCGTAACCGACCAGCGTGATGCCGAGGTCGCGCGCGAGCGAGACGGCGCTCTCCGTCAGCGAGTGCCGCGAAACGACGATCGGAACCTCCATTCTCGCCGCCTTGAGCAGCATCTCGGAAGAGACGCGACCCGTGCTCAGCAGCAGTCTGTCTCTGGTCGGTATCTCCCTCAACAGGCATTCGCCCTGGATCTTGTCGAGAGTGTTGTGTCGGCCGATGTCTTCGGCCACCACAATCAGTTTCTCGGTGTCGGCCAGCGCCGAGGTGTGTACGCCGCCGCTGATCCGGTACAGCACCATTCGCTTCCGGAGTCGCTTCATCAACGACAGGATCTGCGTCGGCGTCGCGGTGAGATCGGATTCGATCTTCCGCGCCCGGCTCTCGAAAGTCGCGCCGCCGCCGCAGCCGGAGGTGATCGTTCGTTGCGTCGGCGGCTCGTAGTCGGAGTCGGCCAGTCTCACGTCCGCCAGCGATTCGTCTTCGCACAGGCGTATGGTCGTGACGTCCGCGGCGCCGGAGATGATGCCCTCCGAGTACAGGAAGCCGAAAACGAGATAGGGCAACTTGATCGGCGTGCACGAAATGGTCACCAGTTCGCGGCCGTTCACGTATATCGTGAGTTTCATCTCGTTGGGAACGTAAACCGACGTCGCGGTCCAGCCGTCTCCTGAGAAGCGGTCGCACGCCGTGTCCGCCGCGACGCTCCTCAGTTCCGCGGAGTCCAGCGCCTTTCGTGCGTCCGCTTTCTTCGTCATCTAAATCGCTTCCCTGACGACTTCGGTGATGTCCTTTATCTCTATGTCGTCCGCGGCGCCGACGGTCAGCCGGCTGTCCTCGAAGTTGGTGATGCAGTAAGGACAGGAGGTGACCAGAACCCCGGCTCCGGTCTCCATCGCCTGCCTCAATCGGAGGTCGGAGAGCCGCTCTCCCTTCGGCGTCTCCACCCAGATCCTGCCGCCGCCGCCGCCGCAGCATAGAGCGTCCTCACGCGACTCGACCATCTCGATAAGTTCAAGGCCGGGCACCGCTTTCAGCAGCCGTCGCGGCTCGTCGTATACGCCGTTGTGCCGGCCCAGATAACAGGGGTCGTGCCAGGTGACCGCCTTCGCGTACTCCCCGCCGAGTTCGAGTCTTCCCTCCTCGATCAGTTCGAGCAGATACTGGGAGACGTGAACCACCTCGAAGTTGACCCTGAACTCGGGATATTCGTTGAGGAAGGTGTGATAGCAGTGCGGCGAGGAGACGAGAATCTTCTTCACGCCGCTGTCGATGAAGGTCTTGATGTTGTCCCTGGCCAGGCGCCTGAACACATCTTCGTGACCGGTCTTGCGGATGCTCTCGCCGCAGCAGTTTTCCCTGACGCCCAGTATTCCGAAGTCCACGCCCGCCTTCGTGAGGATCTCGGCCGTGGCGACGGCCGCCTTCTTCAGTCTCGGATCGTAACTGAGATAGCAGCCGGGGAAGTAGAGAATCTCCATCTCCTCGGAGAACGTCTTGACGGAGAGGTTCTCGGCCCAGTCCGCTCTCTTGCTGCGCTGCTCGTTCAGAGGATTGCCTTCGCCGACGAGACTGCCCCTGACGGCGCGGATGGGGGTTATGGCTTCGGGGAAGATGCCGTATTCGGCGGCGATCCTGCGCAGGGAGACTCCGGACTCTATCTGTTTTACGTCTCTTGGGCAGTTCTGCGGACATCTTCCGCAGGTGGTGCAGCGCCATATGTTCTCGCTCTCTATCTCGGTCAGGCCGAATACGGCCTCCCGTACCAACTTGCGCATGCTGAAACTGATGAGTCTGTTCCACGGACAGACGGTGTCGCACAGGCCGCATTGGAAGCAGCGCTTGAAAGCGTCTCCGCCGCTCTGCTTGATGACTTCTATGATCTCCTTGTCCGGCGCTACCGTCTCCACCGCTTGTGCCCTCGCTTTCCGCCTGAGTGTTTCATTCCCTCATCGCCATTCGAGTGACGGCGTCCATCAACCTGTCCAGTCCGTACTTGTTCGCCAGCGCTTCCAGCCCCGTCTCCAACTCCTCCGGCTCCGCTTCCTCTTCGACCTCTTCTTCCCGCTCCTCGTATGTGAGCGCGTCGGCCAGGCACCACTGCACGCACAGCGGCTCCTCCAGAGGCGGCTCGCTCTCGCACATGTCGCACTTCAGAGGAAGACCGGAATCCGGCTCCTTGAAGAGATCCCTGGACGGACAGGAAGCCCTGCAGAAGGCGCATTCGTCGTACTCCTTTCCGTCGATCACGTATCTGTCCCTGCCCATGCACTCGGCCGCGGTGTACTCGCCGGCCTGTACGGGAACGTATATGTTCCTGATGGGGTCGATGATCACCTTGATACGGGACCTCGCCGGATTGTTGCCGCTGTACTTCGGCGTGGAGTGAAACGCGGAGCATATCATCTCGCAACTCCGACAGCCGTTGCACTTGTCGACGTCGATCTTTATCGTTTTGATCTTCTTGATCGTCTTTTTGGTCGCGTCTTTCACGACTCTTCTCCTCCATCCTTTGCGTTCTCCGGCGCCGCGGAACTCTCTTCGGAAGAGGCGTTGTCGTCGTCGATCGGTATTCCTCTTCGCTCGAAGTCCTCGCTCACATAGTCCAGATCCAGTTCGTGCAACGTCTTTCTCGTCGGAACGCCCTGCTTGTTCCAGCCTCTGAACCGGTAATACTCGTCGAGCAGTTTGGCTTCGTACTCCGGAAATCTCTTCTTCCAGTGGTCCTCCGGCGGCTTTTCGTCTTTTCTTCTCAGGCCCCTTCGGATGTTGACCGCCCTGACCAGGTTGCGATTCCTTCGGGCTGTCTTCCAGAGTCCGGCCTCGTCGATGTCCAGTCCCGTCGCCGACGAGATCAGGCGCGGCAGATTACGTATGTGATAGGGCGGCTTCAAAGGAAACGACGACAGTCCGGCGCATATGCCTGTGGAGTCGTCGATGTAGTGCATCGTCTCCTGCCACTCGACCAGTTCGCAGATCAGGTCGGTGGACGGATAGTACGGAAACGAAGTGCCCGGCTCTCCCCACTCCAGGATGAACTTTTTGAATCGCTCCTCTTTATCGGTGGGGACCTGGATCCAGTCCTTCACGAAGTCTTCTCTGTGCTCCTTTTGCGGGAAGGGCGCCTGCGGAAGTTGACCCTCGATCTGGGTGATGTTGACCTTTTCGCCGGTGGACCACATGAGGTAGTAGATCGGATTCAGTTTTCCGAGTTTGATGGGGATCTGCTCGTGTTTCTTTATGGTGTTGTGGTCGTAGGCTTCCGCGCCTCCGCCGATGCGCCGCGCCGCCCAGTACACGCCGTCGGCCAGAACGTCGCCTATTCCCTCCCGACGCGCGATCCTGTCGAGCAGCCAGAAGAAACGCTCCTCGCTGCCGGAGGGGAAGCCCGGCATGTCTTCGTCCGTGAGGATGCCGGCCTCGTACAGTTCGACGGCGAACGCCATGACCTGCGGCGTCGTGTATCCGTCCAGTCCGTACTCCTGGGCGCGACCCGCTATTCTGAAGCCGAACTCCAGATCGTCGACCATCGCTCCCATGACGTAGGTGAGTTTGGAGTAGCACTTCATCATGTATTTTGAGACGCCGAGCGCCGGATAAGTGACGATGGCGCCGCACTTCATCGGACAGTTGTAGCAACTTATCAGCCGCTCCACCGCTTCTTCCTGAGTCTTTCTCCACTTCTCCTCGATCTGCTCGTTCCAGAAGTCTTTCCTCCTGTGGCGGGCGTTGCCCCAGGCGAAACTGGTGGTGTGCCACTTCTCGTCGTATATGGCCATCTCCTGCGGCGAACCGAGTCCCGCGATGATGGGCGGCACACCCTTGATGGGGTTGTCCGCCCTGTGCTGGATGTAGCGGAGCACCTCGTTGCAGATTTCGATGAACTCCTCCGGTCGCGCGACGTAGACGTCTCTGGTTCCGCGGACGGCGATCGCTTTCAAATTTTTGTCGCCCATGACGGCGCCCATACCGCCGCGACTGGCGCTGGACCTGCCGTACTCGATGGAAGCGAAGAAGACCCTGTTTTCACCGGCCAGGCCGACGGCGGCCACCTGCGCCCTGGGCTCGTTCAGTTCCTTTTTGATGAGTTCCGCGGTTTCGAGAGCGCCTTTGCCCTTCAGGTGCGAGGCGTCGCGTATCTCCACTCTGTCGTTGTTTATCCACAGGTAGACCAGTTCGGGGGATTTTCCACGTATGACCACCTTGTCGTAGCCTGCGAACTTCAACTCCGGCGCCCATGCGCCGCCCATCATCGAATACGCCATCAACCGCGTCTGAGGCGAGATGGTGGAGACGATGGTGCGGTTGGCGCCGGGCGCCGGCGTGCCGCACAAAAGACCGCTGCTGAAGATGAGCAGATTGTCGGGAGAAAGCGGCTCCACCTCCGGCGGAACCCTGTCCCACAGTATTCTCGCGTTGGTGCCCAGTCCGCCCAGATGGAGTTCGGTCAGTTTCGGATCGGTCGCCGTTCTTTCTATGTTTCCGCTGCTCAGGTCGACCTCCAAGTTGAAGCCCGTTTCCGCGTATCTCATTTCTCCCCCTCTTCATATACTGTGCGCTCTTTCGACCCCCGACGCCGGCGCGGGACGGCGACGGAGGTCGAGCCTTTTCGGTATCCGTTCAGGAACAGTTCCACCAGACTGCCGGAGAGTTCCGCCGGATCGTTCCGCTTCGGATCGAACCACATCACGATCCAGTTCAGCATGCCGAACAGATAGAGAGTGGCCAGGTTGGAATCGACGCCGTTTCCCTCCTCCTGTTCCCTGATGCGGTTGAGTATCCGCCGCGTCAGTTCGAAGTAACGCTGTCTGCGTCTCAGCACCCGTCGATAATAATCTCCCTGCAGGGAGTCCATTTCGGTGGTGCAGACCTTCAACTCCGGCAGGTGCTCCACCAGGTAGCGGACGTGCGCGGAGACCATTTCGCGGAGGTGGGTTTCCGGCGCGGCGGACTCGCTCACGACGTTTTCCAGGTTTTCGGTCAGCACGCCGAAGGTATGATACTGTATGAGAAAGAGCAACTCTTCCTTACAACTCACGTAGTAGTAGAGACCTGCGAGGCTGACTCCCGCGGCCTGAGCCACTTCGCGGATGGAAGTTTTTTCGTAGCCGTGTTCCGCGAAGGCCCGCGCGGCGCAGGTCAGCAGGCGGACGAGTTTTTCATCGAACCTGGCCGTTCTACCGACGGTGAGTTCCTTGTATATTTCTGTAGGGGGCTGCTTCACGGGCCGCCTCCGAGTTTTTTTCAATCGAACACTCGTTCGAATTATAATCCTGGAGGGTTTCCCGTCAAGTGAAAGGCGTGAAAAAAGCGGTTGCGGTTCTGCGGCTCCGGGTATCGCGCGGCGCTTCCGAGCGCGGGGCTTTCTTTTGACCGCTGCCCTACTCCTTGTTATCCTTCTACGCAACAAAGCCGCAGCGGAGGTTTCGGATTGGAACTGGGGTCCGCCCGACTGCTTAAGGAGACAGCGAATGTCTTTTCAGACACCGATAACCATCAAAGAAGCTGTTGAGTACATCCATGCCAGGAAGTATTTACTTCCCGCCATACAGCGCGAGGTGGTGTGGAAAGTCGACCAGATCACTCGTCTGTTCGATTCACTGATGAGAGGCTACCCCATCGGTTCATTTTTGTTCTGGCATGTCGAGAAAAGGAACGTGTGCAAATACCAGTTCTACGAGTTCGTAAGGGACTACCATGAACGCAACAGCCGTCACAACCCAAAGGCCAACGTGAGTGGGCAAGACGATATCATCGGCATCCTGGATGGGCAGCAACGACTAACTTCCCTGTACATTGGCCTGAAAGGCTCATATGCCTACAAGGAGCCGAGAAAACGCTGGAATAATCCCCAGGCATTTCCCACGCGACGGCTCTATCTTAACCTCCTCGGCCCCAAGAAAAATAGCGACGAGACGGACATGACCTATGAATTCGCCTTCCTGACGGATGAGGAAACAGGCAGTAGCGATGCTTTTTGGTTCAAAGTCGGGGACATTCTGAACCTGAAAGAACCGGGTGAAGTGAACGGCTACCTGATTGAGCACGGCTTGATGCGGCGGCCGCAGGAGCAGGCTGAATTCGCAAACAAGACGCTCTTCAAACTGTGGTCGGTCGTCCATCAGATAGGGGTAATCAACTACTTTCTGGAAAAGGACGAGAGCCTCGATAAGGTTCTGAACATCTTCATCCGTGTGAACAGTGGCGGCACCGTTCTAAGTTATTCCGACCTTCTTCTGTCAATCGCCACCGCTCAGTGGAAGGAGCGGGACGCCAGGGAGGAAATAACATCCTTCGTTGATGAACTCAACAGCGTTGGCGATGGCTTCAATTTCAACAAGGACCTGGTTCTTAAAAGCTGTTTAGTGCTGGCGGACATTAGGGGCATCGCGTTCAAAGTGGACAATTTCAACAAAACCAACATGCGCAAGATTGAGCAGCAATGGGATAAAATTAAAGAAGCGCTGCGCGGTGCGGTCCGCTTGCTTGCCAGCTTTGGCTACACTCGTGACACTCTCACAGCGAACTATGTCGTTATTCCGATAGCCTATTACTTGAAGACGATAGGCTTGCCTAAGAAATTTGACACCTCGGCTAAGTACGCCGAGGACCGCAAGGCAATTCGTCGCTGGCTCATTCTCTCCCTTGTGAGACGGGTGTTCGGTGGCTCTCCGGATACGGTACTTCGGCCGATTAGGGAGATATTGAAAGTGGCCCGAGACGGCTTTCCTTGCCATGCCATCGTTGAGAAATTCAAAGGGACGCTCAAGTCCCTGATCTGCACGGAGGATGATGTGGAGAGCTTGCTACAATATAAGTATGGGCAAGGGTATACGTTTTCAGTTCTCGCCTTGTTGTATCCAAGGTTGAATTACCGCAACAGGTTCCATATAGACCACATCCATCCGCGAAGCAAGTTCACAAAGGCAAGGTTGCGACAACAGGGCATCCCCGACGCAGACATCGACTTCTTCCTGGAGAACGCGGACCTCTTACCGAACCTGCAGCTTCTGGAAGACGTTTCGAATCAGGAAAAGAGCAACACGGATTTTGCGGACTGGCTTGCGAGCACCTGTAGCTCACCCGAGGAGCGAGCGGACTACATGAGGCACCATTTCATTCCGGAGACAGACCTCTCGTTTTCTAACTTCAGGAAATTCATCCAACTTCGGGAGGACTTGATAAGGAAAGAATTGCGCCGAATCCTTTACATTAGAGAGAAGGAGTAGAATGTCGCCGTGGGCCTTGTGACAAAATATGTGCACGATCTGGTCGCCAAGCAGGTCGAGGATCGCGCTCTGGTGGTCCGATACGATCCCGCCCGCGTGTACGTGACGTCGGCCGCGGCGCGCGGGAGCGGCGGTCGGGACTTGCGCGCGCCTTCCGCGGACTGTAATATCGTGCAGCGCTGGAGGACGACCTCTTGAGATGCGTCAACCATCCCGAGCGCAGAGCGTGCGCGGTCTGTATGAAATACGGTTACGGCTACTGCCGCGACTGCTGCGCCTGTCCGGATCCGTCCACACACTGCCGTTTTCGCGACGGCTGTCTGGTCTGGATGCTCTGCGAGCGCGGCGACAAATCCGAGTGCCCCCAGCCGGAGACGCCCGCGCGCGAGGGAAACGACTCCTGAGGTTGCGCGGCCCGCAGGGACGCGCAAGCCGCGTCGGCGCGGAAGCGTCACTCCACGTCCGCCGCCGCCAATGACAGTTCGTCGCCGGCCACAAGACGCGTCCGCGGCGAGGCGCAATGCGGACAGATCATGACGAAACGATCGTCCGGACGAAAGTCGGCGCCGCAGTCCTCGCATTCGGCCTTCGGCTCGATCCACTCTATCTCCACACGCGTCCGCGGAACGGCGCCGTCGGCGGCCATGGCGTCGAAGGCGAACTGCAAAGCCTCGGCGCTGATGCAGGTGAGCCTGCCCACGCGCAGATATATCGCTTTCAGCCCCGACATTCTCCGGCCGAGATGCTCTTTGAGTCGTTCTACGATCGCTTCGGCGACTGTTACCTCATGCATCGGAGACATCCGCCGTTCGTTGCACGAATCGTCCCATGCGGCGGTACTTGCGATAGCGCTTCCGCACCAGTTCGTCCGCGGGCGTGGAGATCGCCTCTCTCAGGTGGCGCATGATCACGCTTTTCAGGATACGCGCGGCTTCTTCGTGGTCGCGATGCGCGCCGCCCAGCGGCTCCGGAACCACCTCGTCCACTATTTCGAGCGAGTGCAGGTCGTGAGCGGTCAGTTTGAGGTTCTCCGCCGCCTCGTCGAGATGGTCCTTTTCGTCGCCGCGCCACAGTATCGCGGCGCAGCCCTCCGGCGAGATCACCGAGTAGTACGCGAACTCCAGCATCAGCAGACGGTCCGCCACGCCTATGCCGAGCGCGCCGCCTGAGCCGCCTTCGCCTATCACCGTCGCTACTATGGGCACGCGTAACTCCGACATGCGCATGAGATTGTCGGCGATGGCGAACGCCTGCCCCCGCTCCTCCGCGCCCAGACCCGGATGCGCGCCGGGGGTGTCTATGAAACACAGAATCGGCAGACCGAAACGCTCGGCCAACTCCATCTTCAGCAGCGCCTTTCGGTATCCTTCCGGATGCGCGCAGCCGAAGTTCCGCTCCATCCTCTCGGTCAACGTTATTCCCTTGTCGTGTCCCACCGCCATCACCCGTACGCTTCCGTGCTCGTCGGAGATCCTGGCGAAGCCGGCCCTTATCGCTCCGTCCTCTCCGAAACGCCTGTCGCCCTGCAACTCGAGAAAGTCGTCGAGCATGTACTCGATGTAGTCGCTCATCGTCGGTCGGTAAGGGTGCCGCGCGACCAGCACCCGCTGCCACGGCGTGAGATTGTCGTAAACCTCGCGTCGCAGGCGCTCGCTTTCGGCTTTCATCTCCTTCAGTTTCTCTTCCACCTGCGGCATCGGCAGTTCGGTGCTCAACAGGAACTCTTCCAACTCCATCACCTTCGTGTCCAGTTCCTCTATGCGCTTGTCGAAGTCGTATTTCGAGTCGAGCATGAACGAAAGCGTCCGCTTTCGTTTCTCTCTTCCGAACATACTCTCTCTCCTACTCGGTGGTCCGTCTACGATAGCGTCTGCCGCGCCGCGTTTCAACTGTTCCGACCCGCCGCCGCGCGTCCGAGTCGGCGCAGCGTGACGACGCCCGCCGCCAGCGACGCGATCGCGACGACCAGCGCGGCGTAAAGAAACCAGCGCCACAACGCCACTCTCTCGCGTCTGATGCCGACGGGCTCCGCCCGTAAAAACTCCGTCACGCTCATCGGACGTCCGCCGAACGCTTCGGCCAGAATACGGAGTCGCTTCAGGTCCGTTCCGACCGTTCGCCGCTCTTCGTCGAGCAGCGCGACGGCGGTTCGCGCCGCCGTACGTCCGGCGACCCTGACGAGCGCCATGGACGCTCCTTCGCCGGAGACGGGAATACGCGCCTCCCAGACGCCGGGCTCCGTCTCCAGCGCTTCGACGGCTTTCGCTCCGCCCAACGAGATCGTCACCGGGCCCGCTCCTTCGCCGCTTTTCGGACCGCAGCGCACCACGACTTCGCGTCCTTCCTGTCGCGCTTGAATCCACCAGCGACCGCCGGGACGGGAGACGCCGTCGAGCACGCCTGTCAGGAACGCCTGCAGTTGCGGCCATCGCAGCCAGCGCGGCGCGGCGCTTCGGGTCGGCGCCGTCGTCAGCGCGGCCACCATTCCCGCTCCGTAACGCCAGCGCGCCAGCAGCGGATGTCCGTCCGCCTCGACGAGCACCTCCGCGGGCCGCTTCGCGGCGCTGCGGCAGAACCTGCGCACCTTCGGCGGCGACGGTAAAGGCGGCGTCGCGCGAACGTCGAAATCGCCTTCGGCCACGGGAGAGTCTATCTTCACCAGTGTGGAGCGGACGGCCGCCTGAAGCGCGGCGGCGGTGAAGTCCGAATCGGTTCTCGCGCCGCCGGTCGCCTTCGCCATCGCGTCCAGAACGGCGACGTTCGGCTCGGCGCCGCACGCGATCGCGTAGATCGGCGCTTTGAGCCGGACGAACGCGTCGAGATCGAAGTCCTGCGGCGGCGGTAGTGTGTGACCGTCCGACAGCAGCATGACCGCGCGACGCGCGTCCGGATTCACCCGCGCCAGCAGCCCCGCCGCCTCCTCCAGCGCGACGTATATGTTGGTGCCGCCGCCCGGCCTGCGCTCGTGCAGACGTCGACTCATCCGACCGAGGTCTCCCGGCCCCAGACGGCCGAGCGGACGCACCTCCTCCGCGCCGACGTCGAAGCAGAGCGTCGCGACGGCGTCCTGCGGCGAAAGATTCCTGAGCGCGCTCACCAGCGCGTCGACCGCGACTTTCCATTTCGTTCGCGGACGTCCGGGTCGAGAGGGCTGCGCCATGGATGCAGAGCAGTCCATGAGGACGACCAGCGCCAGGGGCTTGCGATGCTTCGGCGCGCAGTTCACCGGCAGAAGACGCTCGGAAACTCTGCCCGCGTATCCGCCGGCGGCGAACGCCCGTTCGGCGCCCAGCACGAACAGTCCCGTTCCCGAAGCGTCGACCGCGCTCTCCAGCCGCTCCCAGAATCCTTCCGGTCTGTCGTCGTGCGCGACCTCTTCGAGGACCACCGCGTCGTAGGTCGCCGGATCGAGTGCGAGCGAGCCGGTCGGCGGCAGATGCGTGACGCGTCGACCGTAACGCGCCTCGAGCGCCTGGAGTGTGGCGCCTCCCGGCCCTATGTAAAGTATCTGCGGACGCGCTTCGGGAACCAGCAGCACCTCCGCCGCGTCGTTTTCCGAACGTGAGTCGCCGTCCGCGGACAGGCGAATCTCCACGCGACGCGCGGCC
>CAYPNR010000035.1:0-22571 GCA_964412125.1 uncultured Planctomycetota bacterium
GCCGGGTTCAGCCGCCGCGCCGCGTCCTCCAGAAGGCCCTTCAGACGCTCGAGCGTGACGACGTACGGCTCCAGCGGTATCCGCATGAAGTCCGAAATCTGCAGAATCTTCTCCGGCGACTCGAGCGCCGTCTCGTCGAACGCGCCGAACGGGTCCAGAAGCGTCGCCCTGTCGTAGGAGCCGAAGGTCTCGTTCGCCTTGCCGCGATCGTAGTCCTTGAAAATGAAGTCCCAGTACCGCAGCCAGCCCGGCGTCAGCCAGTACACCTTATCGCCGGCCGCCGCCTTCCGGCGCTCCTCCGCGTCGGCCAGCATGTCCACGCAGTTCTTCGCGCGTACGCGTAACGCCTTCACCTCCTGCCGCCGCAGCAGGCCGTCCACGTCCATCGACGGGTCCTGCGGGTCGAGATGGCATCTCTCTCCGTAGACCACGATCACTCCGTCGCTCTCCTTTCCGGCCTTGGTTACGAGTCTGGTCAGTTGCCGGCGTAACTCCGGCTGCCATTCGTGAAGGCCGGGCGAGGTGAACAGAAGCGTCGCGACCTCCAGAAACCCCTCCTCCCTGAGATGCGTCAACTCCCGTCTCATGGTGCCGCATGAGACGACGCTCAGTCCCTTGAACACGTCCATCGCCGCGCCTCCGATGATGTCAGCGTCGCTTCGAGAGAAGACTTTCGACGCGGTCGATTTCGTCGCGTAACTCCTGGATCTCGTACTCCAGTCGCGTCGGAATCGAGTGCGCGGGCCTTCGCGCTTCGGCTTCGGCGAGTCGCTCGCGAAGTTCCGCGAGCCGCTTCTCCAGACTCTTCTCGTCCGCCGCGTCGTCTTCGGCCGACGGCTCGCGCATCACAGACCCGCCATGTCGAGCATTTCCACCGCCACGTCGTCCCAGCCGAGCGGCATCAGATGAACGCCCTGGCAGTGCCCGCGGACGCCTTCTATGATCCGCGCGCCGATCTCCGCCGCCTTCTTCTTCCTGTCTCCCTTGGCGGTCTTGTCCATTTCCTCTATCAACGCGTCCGGCACGAAAACGCCGGCGACGTTCTTGTTCATGAATCGCGCCATGGCGGCCGACTTCAGCACCACTATGCCGGCCAGCACCGGCACTTCCATCTCGGCGACCTGCTCGGCGAAACGCGCGAACTTCTCCGGCTCGAAAACCGCCTGCGTCTGAAAGAATTTCGCTCCGGCGTCCATCTTCTTGCGCATCTTTATCAGTTGCAACTCCAGCGGCTCGAAGTTCGGCGTGACCACGGCGCCGGCGAACAGGTCCGGCTTGCCGTCCAGTGCGTGACCCGCCATGTCGCGACCCGCGTTCAGCATGCTGGCCGCCTTCAACAACTGCACGGAGTCCAGATCGAAAACGGGCTTCGCCTCACGATGATCGCCCAGCACGATGTGGTCGCCGGTGAGACAGAGTACGTTCTCTATGCCGAGCACCCACGCGCTCAGCAGTTCGCTCTGGAGCGCGAGTCGGTTCCTGTCGCGGCAGGTCAACTGCAGCACCGGCTCCACTCCGCGGTCGAGAAGGAGCCGGCACGTCGCCAGCGAGCCGACGCGCATCACCGCGCTCTGCAGGTCCGTGACGTTCAAAGCGACCACGCGACCGCCGAGGATCTCCACCGCCTCGGCGATGCCGTCTGTGTTCACGCCCTTGGGCGGCCCCACTTCGCCTGTGACGGCGAATCCGCCCGTCTCGAGTACGCTGCGGAGACGACTCATCGTCTTTGTCCTCCAAATCAGTCTTCTTGAGAGACGGTCTTCTCGCCGTCGAGCGAGCGGAAACTCGCGACCGTCGGCGCGACGGTCAGGGAGCGCATCCGGCTCCACAAAGCGTGGTTCTTCGGCTCCTGATACCCGCCTAACGAGTCCATCTTGCCCAGCGCTTTGAGGCGCTCGTAAATCAGTATCCAGCCGCAGTCGCGCTCCGGATCCACTTCGCATTTGCCGTCCTTGGAGCCGCCGCACGGGCCGTTCAGAAGCCCTTTCGCGCATAGCGTCAGCGGACAGAGTCCGCCGGTGACGTCGACGATGCACTGGCCGCACAGCGAACAGTACTCCACTATCAGGTCGTCGCGTACCGTCTCTCCTCCGAAGACGGTGTCGCAGCCGGGATGTACGTTACCGCCGTCGGTCGCGTCTATCACGGTGTGAACGCCCTGTCCGCAGGCGAGAACGAGATACGAGTCGGCGGCCTCGATCTGCTGACGATGCTCCTCGACCAGTTTGCGCGCCACGGATAACTTGCACAGGCTCACACCGTCTCCGGATGCGACCCCTCCCGTGACGGCCGCGCCGTGCCTGCGCAGCCTCTCAACCATCCGCTCCACTTCCGGTGCGCCGCCCGAGTGGCTCTTCGCCGCGCAGTTTCCGCAGCCGAAAACGAAAACCTTCTCCCCCTCACCCAGATAGGAGAGAATCTCCTCCAGTGGCTTCTGGATGGTGGCGTGCACGAATTCTCCTCCAGCAGGTCCGTATACGGCTGATTGTTGGCCGCCGTTGCTTGTTGTCAATATATTTCCCCTGTTGTGGCGCTACTACAGTTTGCCGGCAGGAACTGAATGCGGGCGTACGCAGGCGGCGCGCCGCCCGCGGCGCTCGTCCGCTTCGGATATAAGATATGAACTCTCAGGACTTGACCTGTTCGGCCTTCTTTTCCTGCTCCGCTTTCTTCTTTGCGGCCGCGGCGCGCTTGCGGGGTATCAGCACCGCCTTGGCCTCCTTCACCCACTGGACGATGGGGCGCTTGGCCGGACAGTAGTACGTGCAGCAGCCGCACTCGATGCAGTCCAGAACGTTCTCGCGGTCGGCCGCGTCGTAGTCGCCGGCCTCCAGCGCCAGCGAAATCGCGCTGGGCACCAGTCCGATCACGCAGACCTCGACGCAGCGTCCGCAGCGGATGCAGGGGCCCGCTTCGCGGACCGGCGCCTCCTCGAGCACCAGTACGCCGCTGGTCCCCTTTATCACCACCACTTCGTCGGTCCACTGCGCCAGGCCCATCATCGGACCGCCGAGAACCAGTTTCTTCGCCGTCGACTTGATCTTGCATATCTCCAGCAGGTCGCCGACGGGCGTGCCGATGCGGCAGAGAAGATTCTTGGGCTCCTCGACGCCTTCGCCGGTGACCGAGACGACCCGCTCGACGAGCGGAACGTTGTACTTGCAGGCGAGATACGTCGCCCTGCAGGTGCCGACGTTCTGGACCAGGCAGCCCACGTCCACCGGCAGTCCCGGCGGCGGCGGCACTTCACGACCGGTGAGCGCCTTGATGAGTTGCTTCTCCGCGCCCTGCGGATAGCGGACGTGCAGGGAGGCGACCTCGAAATCGTAGCCTTTGGTCTTGACGACCTCACGCATGGTTTTGACGGCGTCGGGCTTGTTTTCCTCTATGGCGATCACGACGCGCTTCGCGCCGACGGTCCGCGCCAGCAGTTTGATGCCTTCGACTATCTCCTCCGGCTTCTCCAGCATGAGTCGATGGTCGGCGGTCAGGTACGGCTCGCACTCGACGCCGTTGGCGATGAACGTGTCGAAAGGCGGCTTGCCCGGCGGCGGCGAAACCTTGACGTGAGTCGGAAAAGTCGCTCCGCCCATGCCGACAAGACCCGCGTCCTTGATACGTCCGCGGATCTGCTCCGGCGTCATGGAGTCGAGATCGGCGGTTTCGACGTTCAGACCGTCGGCCCACGTCTCCTCGCCGTCGTTCTCGATGACCAGACAGGGCACCGGAGCGCCGAAGATGTGCGGAACGGTGCCCGTGCCGGTGACCTTGCCGCTGACCGAGGAGTGAACGGCCGCGGAGACGAAACCGCCGGGCTCCCCTATCATCTGTCCCTTTTTGACGGCGTCTCCCGGCGCGACGCACGGCTTGCACGGCGCGCCGATGTGCTGCTGCAGCGGAATGCGCACCACTTTCGGAACCGGCGCCGGCTCTATGGGCTTGCCGCTGGAGAGACTTTTCCTGTCGTCGGGATGCACGCCTCCTTTGAAAGTTCTCGCCTTCGCCATCTGAGCCGTCTCCTAATCATCGTTCTTTTTCGGAGAAGCGCCTTCCTTTCCATCCGGCTTCTCTTCCGGCTTCTGACGCTCCGCGGGAGGAGTCGGTTGCCGTCGGAGACCGAGTCGCTTCCAGAAGAGTCGGGTGAAATTATAGTCTATTTTGGCGCGTTCGCGCAGTTTGCGCTCCAGTGCGCCGATCTCCATCGGCATCACGTTGGCCACTTTGAACTGTCGTTCGAAATACGGCTTGACGTCTTTCATGCTGAGCGTTCCAGGCGCGCGCCTGTCCACCAGCAGTATCAGAAAATACCCGACGCGGCTCTTGACCGGCCGGGAGAGTTCGCCCACTTTGAGTCTCTGGACGACCGGCTGAAGCGAGCGTTCGAGACCGAGAAGCCGCACCCATCCGAGATCGTAGTGGAGCGGCTTGCGCATGAAGCCGATCGCCTCCTCCGGCGCCACTTTGTCGAAACCCTCCTTCAGGAGTCGCTCCCTCACTTCCTTGACCCATTCTTCTTCCTTTCTGGCCTCGAGCGCTTTCGCTTTGCCGTCCATCGCCTTCGCTTCGGCTTTCTTCTTTTCGGCCTCGGCGATCAGCGCGGACGCCTTCTCGCTGTCGCCTTCGTTCTCCGCCTTCTTCCGCAGTTCCGCGGCCTCCGCGCCCAACTTTTCCGCTTCCCTCTTCAACTCGTCGGCCTTCTGTTTCTTGTTCAGCCTGATGAGTCGCACGCGATAGATGGTCTCGTTCTTCGGATAGTACTCCCGAAACTTCTGCTCCATGTACTCCCTGGTGAAGCGATGCGCCCTGGTCACCTTCTGCAGCAGAAGTCTGGATCCGAGCATCGCCTTGACCCGCGCGGCGTCCTCCTCCTGCGGAATTCCGTGCTGCTTGAGATATTCGGTGTAGCGTTTCATGTCCATGGGTCGCGACTGAACGTTCTTCCACCACGCCTGATACTCTTTCTCGATCTCCTCTTCCGTCACACGCACCTTCAGTTCTTCCGCGTACTGCTCGAACAGCATCGTGCTTATCAGCCACTCCAGACAGTTTCGACCGGAGCGGACCAGCAACGTGTCGAGGAAGCGCCGCATCGTGAGCGGTCGTCCGTTGACCGTCGCCACCGCGTCCCGCTCGTTCGGGTCGCCTTTGTCCGCCTCCGCGGTCGGGGTCGGTTTCTGAGGCGCGTCGCTCTTTTCCTGCGCCGCGAGCGGCGCGCAGGCCGCCAGCCACAGCGCGATCAACAGCCATCGCATGTCCTATCCTCCCTCTTCGACACCGCGCTTCTGCAGTTCGCGCAGCGCCCTGATCAGTTCGCCCGGCGTTATCATACCCGCCTCGAGCATGACCACGCCGAGCAGTTTGTGTTCGCCTCTGGCGTCCTGCTCCTTCTGGAGCCGGAGCGCCTCCTTGAGTTGTCCCGGCGTGGCGATGCCCAACTCCAGAAGCGTTCGACCGAAGAGGCGTCGCGCGTCCTTCTGTTCGGCGACGTATCCGTGAGGATGCTCTTTCTGCCACGCCCAGCCGTCGGAGAGAATCTGCGGCAGATCGGAGTGTTCGGGATGCCAGTCCAGTCGCTGGGAAGCGGCGTCGATATCCGCGACGAGTCTGTGCGGCTCGAGCGGCAGTCGCGGACCGGCCTCCCATTTTATTTTCGCGCCCGTGACTTTCTCCGCCTCCTTCAGCACCTCCATCACCGAGTGTCCCCGTCCCGAGCCGATGTTGAGGGTGGTCGGCTCGTCGACGGGCGCCTCGAGCGCCGCGGAAAACGCTCTACAGACGTCTCTGACGTGAACGTAATCGCGGACCGCCGTGCCGTCGGACGTCGGCAGATCGGTACCGTGGACCGCCAGCGACTCTTTCTGACCGAGAGCGACCTTGAAAACGCTGGGTACCAGATGCCGCTCGATGCGGTGCGACTCGCCGACGCCGGCCTCGGGAAAGGCGCCCGCGACCGTGAAGAGGCGCAGCGCCACGGTTTGCAGGCCGTACGCCCGCCAGTAATCGGGAAGCAGCGCCTCGACGAGCGCCTTGCTGCGCGCATACGGCGACAGAGGCGCCGGAGTCACGGTCTCGGAGACGACAGGCGTTCTGGGCCGACCGTAGACGACGGCGTCGGAGGCGAACAGGAAGCGCCGCACATCGAAGTCCACGGCTCCGCGCAGCACCGTCAGAGTGCCGGATAAATTGTTAGAGTAGTACTTTTCCGGACTCTGAAGCGACTCACTGGAGCCGCACCTGGCGGCCAGATGAACGACGGCGTCCACCTGATGAGCGGCGAAGATACGCGTCACCACGTCCGGCTCGCGTACGTCGCCTTCGAACAGTTCCACGTCGGAGGGCAGCGCCTGATGATGTCCTTCCGAGAAGTCGTCGAGCGCGATCACGCGCGCGCCTTTCTCGGCGAGGAGGCGGACCAGATGACTGCCCACGTATCCCGCGGCGCCGGTCACCACCACAAGCAACGAAAGTCTCCCAGTCGCTCGAGACGCAGATTATCGCCGCGGAGGTTCCGCGTTTCAACTCAAATCGCGGCCGGGCGCAGGCGACGTTCGCCTTCGACGCTCACTCGTCGTGGTGGAGCATCAGTCGGACGGGGCAGAACGGACCGCACATCGTACATACCTTCGACTCCTTCGGCGGACTGGAGGAGCGAAGGAAGCGGAAGCGTGAGGGCAGGATGGAGAGGTTCTCCTGCGCCTGCCAGTCGAGCGCGGCGCGGGCCTCCGCCATGGCGCGATCGCGTTCCGCGGCGCGCGCGCGCCCGCGCGCGACGTCCGCGGCGTGCGCCGCTATACGCGCCGCTATCACGCCTTCGACGACGTCGCGCTCGTCGGGAAGCCTTATGTGCTCCGAAGGCGTGACGTAGCACAGGAAGTCCGCTCCGAAGTACGCCGCCAGCGCGCCTCCTATCGCGGAGGTCACGTGGTCGAAGCCGGGCGCTATGTCGGTCACCACGGGTCCGAGAACGTAGAACGGCGCGTCACCCGTCAGCGCCTTCTGCAGACGAATGTTCAACTCCACCTCGTGCAGCGGTATGTGGCCCGGGCCTTCGATCATCACCTGCACGCCGCGCTCCAGCGCGCGGCGGCGCAACTCGCCGAGAATCGACAACTCCTCCACCTGCGCGCGATCGGTGGCGTCGGCGAGACAGCCGGGGCGGAGACCGTCGCCGAGCGAGAGCGTGAGATCGAATCTCTCCGCTATGTCCAGCAGCCGGTCGAACCGCTCGTAAAGAGGATTTTCGCGACCGGTCTTGCGGATGTAGTGGGCGAGGAACGCTCCTCCGCGGCTGACTATTCCGAGGATTCTGCCCTGGCTTGCGAGTTTGTCGAGGGACGCGCGGTTGACGCCGCAGTGGACGGTGACGAACGAGACGCCGTCTGCGGCGTGCTTCTCTATCTCCTCGAAGAGCGCCTCGGCCGAGAACCGCGAGACGTCTTCGCCGGCGTCCGCCGCTTCCTTGACGGTCTGATAGATGGGTACCGTGCCGACCGGAACTGTGGAGCGTTCGAGGACCGCCCGTCGCATCGCGTCGAGGTCGCCGCCGGTGGAGAGGTCCATGACGGCGTCGGCGCCGGCGTTTATCGCGGCGGCCAACTTCCGCATCTCCGCGGCCGTGTCGTCGGCGTCGGTGGAGGTGCCGATGTTGGCGTTCACCTTGGTCCGGGAGCCGCCGCCTATCGCCACAGGCGTCGCCTGCGCGTGCGCCCTGCTGTGCAGTATCACCATCCGGCCGGCCGCGACCTCATCGCGGACGAATTCCGGCTCGAGACCTTCACTCTCCGCCACTTTCCGCATCTCGGCGGTGATCGCGCCGGCCCGGGCCGCCTGGATTTGGGTCCGTTTCCCGCCGACGCTATCGTCCGTCGTCGCCTTTCGCTTCCTTTTGTTCTTCATTACCCTGCCTCCACGCCACGGCGGCGAAAGTGACCACCGAGTTCGCCTCCGGTTCGGGCGACTGTTCGTAACTCAGCAACGTGCCGGACGCTTTTTCGGGCAGCAGTTTGAGCAGCGTCCAGATCGGCGGCAGCCCGCATATCTTACGTCGGTCGCCTTCGTCGGCGATGTCGCGCCAGAAACCCTCCGCGTCTCCGCGCACGACATGCTCGAGTGTTCTTTCGTCCTCGCCGCGCAGCCAGTTCAGAAACTCGTCCGAGACTTTGACGCGATCGCCGAAGCGACTGCCGACGTGCGAGAGGTCCGCGCTGGCTATTATGACGGGGTTTTCGGCGCTTCTCACCGTCTCGCCCAGCGCGTCCAGCGCCTCTTTCACCTGCGGATCGGAGTCCGGCGCGCCGCCGGCGTGCATCATCTCCGCGAAGGAGCCGCACAGGATCGGCACTATACGGACCGGCGCGTCGTCGAACACGTAGCGGAGAAACAGCACCTGAAACTCGATGGAGTGTTCCCTGCGGTGGCTGAACTCCGCCTCGCATATCCACGGAACGGCTCGTTTGAGTCGCCCGACGGACTCGGCGTCGGACTCGGTTTCGCCGATGGGCGTCTCGAACGTCTTGGCGGTGAGCGCGAACGGACGCCGCATCGGCATATGACAGGTGCCGAGCAGGAACACCGTCGCGGGCGTGCGGATGGAGCGCAACGCCGAGTACGCGAGCGCAAACGATTTTCTGCCGCGTTCGAGACTGATATGCGGCGCGACCACCGCGGTCGGCGGTCCGTTAGTGTCTTCGCTTTTCGAATCGCTTTCCGCGAAGAAGCCGTCCAGCATCTTACGCAGGTCGCGGCCGTCCGCCGGATAAGCGCCTCCGGCGTACATCGCCGGGCGGCGCGACGCGGCGACGAACTCCTCCTCTATCGAGCGCCGCCACTCCTTGTAGTTCTCGTTGTCCAGCAGTTTGTGCTCGTCGAGCGAGCGGACCAGTCCTTTTATGTCGTCGCTGTAGATGAGCGTTCCGAAGGTGCGCGCGAACTCCGCCTGAATGTCCGTTATGGTGTGGTTGCCGTCCATCAACGCGATCACGAAAAACGCTTCGCGGGAGACCTGCAACACCTCCTCGCTCAGTCCTTCCGGGTCCTTGAGAAGCACGGAGACTCGCTCCCCCTGTCGGACCGGAATCGCCTCCAGCGGACGGACCACCGGACGCTCCTCTTCACTCTCGTTGTCGGGCCTGTGCTCGTCTTCTCCCATGTCGGTCTTTCCGAAGGCGGTCATTTGTGATTCCCGTTCCGCTCGAGCCAGTCGGCGATCGCTTTGCGATCGACCTCCGGCGTTCCGTTCAGCGGCAGGCCGGTGAGGCGACGCAGGGCGTCTCTGGCCGCGGCTCCGCGCGGCGAGTCCAGCGCGGAGGCGAGGACGCTTGCGGTTTCGCGTTCGCCGTGTCGCGCGAGCGCGAGCGCCGCCGCGAACTTCTCGTTTTCGGTTCCTTTGCGCATCTTCTGCAGCAGCCAGTCACGCTGGCCGGAGCGCCACAGTTGCTCGCCCACCTGCGCCGCCGCGTCCAACTGCTCCGCGGCCGCGGATCGCGCAAACAGGTCCTTCTGCGCCTCGATCATCTGGCCGAAGTCCTCGCGCTCCACACTCAACTTCTTGTCGCGCTCGGCGATGTAGCAGACGCTTTCCACGCTGAAGGAGCCGTCCGGACACGCGCGCAGCACCACTATCCGTCCGTCGGTCGAGAGACCCGCCAGACGTCCGTCGTCGAGTTTGGTGAGCGCGCCGAGCATCACCCTTCCCTCGGGCGCGGACGCGCGTCGCGGCGTACAGAGGGCGGTGAGCAGAATGAAGCCGAAGGCGAACGCGATCAGCATCATTATCAGGTCGCGTTTTTCCAAGGCAGTCCTCCTAATCGGACACTTCCAGGAGTGCTTTTATGCCCGGCAGACGGGGATTCTGCAGGAACTGAAGCGCGGCGCCGCCGCCGGTGGAGACGTAGGAGAAACGATCTATGTTGCCGTAGCGCTCCACCGCCGCTATCGTGTCGCCGCCGCAGAGGACCGTATAGGCGTGCAGCCGACCTATCGCGCGCGCGACGGCCGCCGTTCCGGCGGAGAAGCGCTCGCGCTCGAAAACGCCCATCGGCCCGTTCCAGAGAACGGTCTTGGCGCCGCGGATGAGCGAAGCGTAACGGTCCGCCGTCTTCGGCCCGATGTCCATTCCGAGATGGCCGGCGGGTATTCCGCCCTCGAACACCTGCGGCGAGGCGCTCCTGGACGACTTGCGGATCGCGACGTGGTCCTCCGGCAGCGCGAGTACGTGATTGCTCTGACGCGCGCGGGCCATCGTCCTGCGGATGTCGTCGAAGCGTTCCGCCTCGCACAGGGAGTCGCCGATGGAGACGCCGTTGGCCGCCAGGAAAGTGTAGGCCATCGCGCCGCCGACCAGCACCACGTCCGCGGTCTCGACGAACTGGTTGACCAGCGCTATCTTGTCGGCGACCTTGGCGCCGCCGAAAATCGCCACGAACGGCAACTCCGGCTCCGTCCTCACGCGGAAGAGAACCTCGGTCTCCCGTAAAATGAGAGGACCGGCGTAGGACGGCAGAAATCTCGTTATCGCGCAGACCGACGCGTGCTTCCGATGAAGCGTGCCGAAGGCGTCGTTCACGTAGATGTCGCCGAGCGCCGCGAGCCTCCTGGCGAAGTCCGCGTCGTTCTTCTCCTCTCCGGGCTCGAAACGCAGGTTCTGCAGACAGAGTATCTCTCCTCTGCCGAGCCGGTCGACCTCGGCGCGGGCGCGTTCGCCGCAGACGTCGTCGACGAACTGCACCGGCCGCTCCAGCAGTTTGCCGAGCGCCTCCGCCACGGGCTCCAGTGAGTGCTCCGCTTTTCGTCTGCCCTTCGGTCTGCCCAGATGGCTCATCACCACGATGCGCGCACCGGCCAGACGCAACTCCGTCAGGGTCGGAATCGTCATCCGCAGTCGAAAGTCGTTCGTCACCGTGCCGCTTTCGACGGGCACGTTGTAGTCCACGCGCAGCAGAACGGCTTTCCCCTGCAGGGGCGCGTTCCGCCAGTCCGGCAGCCTCATGCGAACGTCCCCATCACGCCTTTTCAGGAACAATTATGCCGCGGAGCGTTCCCTTTTCAAGCGGCAGCGCGCTTTGGTCCGGCCGTTCGGCCGCTTTCGGAGTCATTTACGCGTTCCGTCCCCCGCCAGGACTCGATGGTCGCCGACGCGTCGCGTCACGCCGCGCCTGTCCAGCGCCTCCAGAAGCGGAATCACGTATTTGCGTGAGAGCCCGAACAGAGACTTGGCCTTTTGTGCGTCGATCCTGCCGCTTTCCGTTATCTGCTCGACCACTCTGCGACGCGCCTCCTCGAACGCCTCCCGGTGCAGCAGAAGCGTCTCGGTGAGGCGCACCAGTACGCCGCTCTCCACCAGATAGCCGTAAACCATCTCTATCCGCGACAGTTGTCCGCCCACACTGTCGATCACCTCCTGTTTGTTCGGCGCTTTCAGGCCGGCGTCCTTGTACGCGCGCTCGATCTCGCTTGCCAGTCGGGCCGACTCCGCCGACAACTCCACACGCCAGCCGGCGATGCGCGCGCGGCGGGCCTCCCTCTCTATTCGTCCGGCCTTCACCGACGCCTCCACGGCGAGTTCGAATACGTCCTCGTCCACGCCGAGTCGCGCGGACAGCGCTCTCAGGTCGGAGAACGCGCGCAGCGGATGTCGTTTGTGATAGGCCTCGAGCGCCCGCTCCACTCTGCTGCGGAGCGTCTCCAGCGCGCGTGTGTGATAGTAGCGCTGGCCCACCCGCACCAGACGAGCGTCCTTCACCAGCGTCGCGAACGCGTCTTCCACCTCCGCGGGTCTGAGCCCCATCGCCCGCGCCGTCGCGGCGACGCTGGTGCCGCGCAGATGCGCTTCCGCCGCGATGCTGTCGACGACGGCGCGTCTGTCGTCGATTTCGCGCGCGCGCGTCGACAGCAGCGAAAGTACGGGACCGCCGCCGGGACGCAGTCGCCTTCCGGAGAGGCCCACCACCAGTCCGCCGCCGAGCGTCCGCAGCGGCGACGCCAGTCGTACTATGAACCTGTCGCCGACGGCGCAGACCGCGGGACGACCGAGACGGAACTGGACCAGCGCGCGCTCGCCGGGCGCGACCTTCGACGCCGACAGAAGAAAAGCGTGTCCCATTATCTCCTGAGTGCCTGTGTGCAGACGTATGGACGTGCCGCTCCTGAGCGGTTTGTCGGCGCTGGCCAGGTGCGTGTACAGCGTTTCTATATGGTTCGTCGGAGCGAGCGAGTTCGGCTCGGCCACGGTGCAACCGCGACGAATCCGCTTGTAGTCCACCTCGGCGATGTTCAACGCGGTTCGGTGACCGGCCTGCGCCTCATTCACGGTCCTTTTATATACCTGTATCGTGCGTACCCTTCCCGCGAGGCCTTCGGGATAGATCTCCACGCGCGCGCCGGCGCCGACGCGTCCGGAGACCGGCACGCCGGTCACCACCGCTCCGAATCCCTCCGCGACGAAGACGCGCTGGACCGGCATTCTGAAGACGCCCTCCACCGGCCGCGGCTCGAGACGCAGCACCTCCGCTTCGAAGACGCGTCTGAACTCGTCTATGCCGTCGCCGGTGGCCGCCGACACCCGCACCAGAGGCGCCTCCGCCAGAAACGTGCCCTTCAGCAGTTCGCGGACGTCCTCCTCCGCGAGGTCGAGCATGTCGCGCTCCACCAGGTCGCTCTTGTTCAGCACCACCATTCCGCGGCGCAGGCCCAGTAACTCCATTATCTCCAGATGCTCCCGCGTCTGCGGCATGACTCCGTCGTCCGCCGCCACCACCAGCAGCACGAAGTCCACGCCGGTCGCGCCCGCCACCATGTTCTTGATGAAGCGCTCGTGGCCGGGCACGTCCACGATGCCCACGAAACGGCCGTCGGGCAGCGTGTACTCCGCGTAGCCGAGATCTATGGTCATGCCGCGCTCGCGTTCCTCCTTCAGCCTGTCCGGATCGGTGCCGGTCACGGCCTTCACCAGCGTACTCTTGCCGTGGTCTATGTGGCCCGCGGTGCCGACGGTTATCTGCAGAAATTCGTCCATACGGCGGCCTCGAGGATGCTCACGGGTCATGATATCCGCGAAGGAGGTCCGTTGCAAACGCCCTTCGCGGACGCGGCGACGTCCGCCGGCGCCGTCAGCGCGCGTACTTGCCGCTCAGGTAGCGGAGATAGCCTTTGTCGATGGACAGCGTCAGAAGATACACGGTGGTGGTGAAGACCGGTCCCATCTGCTGCTCGACTTTAATATTCTCGCGCGGGTTGGGAATCATGGAGAAAGAGCCGTCCGGGTTCTGGTGCTCCAGGATCTTCGGGAAGAACTCCTGAATGAAGCGGTCCCACGCCTGCGGACCTATGTGCATGCAGCCCATGGCCGTGCCGAGGTAGCCCAGGGACGGGGTGGCGTGGCCGAACGGCGCCTGACTGATCCGTCTGCTGACGAAAGCGCACATGTTCTTGAACAGCGGGTCGTTGTAGAGTCCGCAGCATGCGAAGGCCGCCAGCGCCTGGCCCGTCCGTCCGGTGGTGACGCCCATCCGCTGGCCGCGCCTGTGCGAGTAGCCGATGCCGCCGCCGTAGGAGCAGTTGCGGATGTACTCTACCGCTTTCTCTAACTTCGACTTCGGAACGTTGAACTTCATCCGTCTCGCCATGCCGAGAGTGGCCACGATGTAGTTGGAGACTATTTCGAGTTCCAGGTATCCGAGGGCGTTGGGACGGTGGGAGAGGTCGTGGCCGTAGCCGCCGTTGGGCTCCATGCCGTTGCACAGGCGGTCGCAAATCTTCTGGATGGCGGCTCGCATCGGCTCGCTCGGCCAGCGTTTGTAGTACTCGCAGAGGAACATGCCGCCGATGCCGAGTCCCCAACTCTCCTGGCCGCGGACGCCGGGAGCGGAGCGCATCACCGCTTTCGCGCAGGCCCCGAGTTTGGAGCCGGCCGCGCCCTCGCCGGGCCGCGCGCCGACCGCCATCAGCGCCAGTCCCGCGAAAGCGTTGAACACCACCTGTCCGACCGGCGCGTAACGCACGCGGATGGGCGACTTGCAGAGGTAGTCCACCGCGCGCGCTATCGCGGCTCTGGTGCCCTTCGGCTTCGCTTTCGATTCGCGACTGCGCCGCCGCCTCCGTTTCTTGCCGGAGCCGCTGCTCTTGTTGCGGCTCTCCCGCGGCTGCTTCAGCACGAACTTCGGATCGAAAGTGATGCCGCCCACCGACGCTCTCTCCTTCGCCTCCTTCGGAAGTTTGCCCTCCAGCACGTCCAGTTCGCGCTTCGCCTTCGGATGCTCCGGTGAGATGCGCACCACCTCCTTCAGCAACGCGTATCTCTGCTCGTTGAGGGCGTGGCGGTCGCACCACTTCGACAGGTCGTACAACTCGTCGGCGTTCTCCCTGTTCACCGTCTCCAGTTTCTTGCTGTACTCTTCCGCCAACTCCGACACGGGGACGATCCGGACGATTCTCTCGCGTGCTATCGAGGTGGCCAGGCCCCTGGACGTCTTCACGACCACCTGCTCGTCGTCCTCTTCGACGATTCTGCCGCGAACGGCGCCGCCGTTTTCGAGGACCACCACTTTCTCTTCGTCGTTGTTGTTATCCTCTCCGTCGGCCAGCAGCGCCACGGCGGAAAGGAACAGACCGCCGACCGCCAGGATTCGCGCGCACCGCATCCGCAGTTCCTCCCCAACGTCCTCACACATTATAGATCGCAGACGGCGCGGTTTGTCAAAATACTGTCCGCGGAGGCCCACGCCGACGAGGACGCGTGCAGAATCGTGACCTTGTCGTTGCCGAAGTCATACAAACCGATGCAAGTTCATACGTCGTTCGCGCGCGTCGGCCGGTTGCATGAGCGACGCCCGACCGTTAGAATGCCGCCCGACCTGCGCGGAGCGACGCCATGGCCGCGGCGGTGAAGGTGGAAGGACTGCGTAAAATCTACCGCCAGAAACGCAAAGTCGTCAAAGCGGTGGACGACGTGACTTTCGAGGTGAGACGCGGCGGGATCGTCGGTCTTCTGGGACCGAACGGCGCGGGCAAGACCACCACCATCAAATGCGTCTGCGGCCTGATCGAGCCGGACGGCGGAAGCGTCGAGATACTCGGCCGCCGCACCACCGGCAGGCCTCGCGAGGCGGCCCGACGCGTGGCCGCGCTGCTGGAGGGCAACCGAAACATTTACTGGCGCCTGAACGTGCGCGAAAACCTCCAGTTCTTCGCGGGTCTTATGGGCAGGAGCGGCGCCGCGCTCAAAAAAGAAATAAACGACCTGATGGAGCGATTCGGTCTCGCCGACAAGGCCGGCGTCCAGGCGCGTTTTTTGAGTCGCGGTATGCAGCAGAAACTCGCGCTCGGATGCTGTCTGGTCCGCGGCGCTCCCGTCCTTCTGCTGGACGAGCCGACGCTCGGCCTCGACGTCGAGACGAGTCACGACATGCGCGCCTTCATCCGCGCGCTGGCCCCGGAGAAGACGATTCTTCTGTCGAGTCACGACATGGGAGTCGTCGAGGACGTCTGCGACAGGGTGATAGTGATAAAGGGCGGCAGAGTGGTGGCGGACGACACGGTCGCCGCGCTCAAGGCGCTGTTCCGCTATCGACGCTATCGCGTGAACGTCCGCGGCGCGCTCGGACGGGACGCGCAGGCGGAAATAGAGAAACGCTTTCCCGACGCGCGCGTCCGCCGGGACGCCGACATCACCTGCATCGAAGTGGACCTGCCCGACGCCGGCAGGATATACGCGCTCTTCGAGGTGCTGCGCGCCGCCGACGCGCCCATAGAGGAGATCCAGCGCGAGCAGTGCGATCTCGAACGGGCCTATCTCGAACTCGTCCGGAAGGAGCGGTCGTGATGTGGTGGGTGCTGTTCAGGGCCGTGTTCATGAGGAACTGGCGCACGATGCGTCGGTATCCGTTCAACATGCTGGCCGGAATAGTCATCACCTATATCATTTTCCTCTTCATCTTCCACGGCTACCGCATGGCGACCGGCGCCGCGGGCGCGCGTCCGGACGTGCTCGACGCCATAGTCGTCGGATATCTCGTCTGGCTGTACTGCGTGTCCGCGCTCTCGACCGTCACCTGGAACGTGACCAACGAGGCGCAGATGGGCACGCTGGAGCAACTCTACATGAACCGCTTCGGCTTCCTGGCGGTCTGGTTCTGCCATATGGCGAGCGACCTGATTCTCTCGTTGGCGTTCGTGCTGCCCATGCTGTTTGCGGTCATGCTGACCACCGGTCGCTGGCTGACGCTGGGCCCGCGCGCGCTCGTTTCGCTGCTTGTGGTCGTGCCGCTCACCATGGCTTCGGTCTACGGATGCGGTCTGGCGCTCGGCGGCCTGGCGCTGCTGTTCAAACAGGTGCAGGCGTTCTTCTCGGTCGTCCAGTTCGCGCTCGTCGGCGTCTTGGTGGTGCCGGTCGAGCGCGCGCCCGCGCTCGTGTTCGCGCCGGCCGCGCTCGGCGCGGAAATGATCCGAAACATAGCCTCGCCGGGGAATCCGATCTTTCTCTGGCGCTTCGAAGCGTGGCGACTCGCGACGCTGGCGGCCAACGCCGCTCTGTGGCTCGTCTTCGGCGCCGCGGTCTTCCGCGCCGCCGTCCGCGCCGCGCGCAGACGCGGCCTCCTCGCTCATTACTGAGCCGCGACCGCATTTTGTTGCGGTTTCCTTTGCATAACGCCCCGCGGACGGGTATCTATTAGGGCCACACGCGAAGGAGCCTGACTTGCGGGCGAAACTGGTACTGGCCGACGGAGTCGTTGTGCGCGGACGCGCCTTCGGCGCGGCGGAGTCCGCCGCCGGCGAACTCGTCTTCAACACCTCCATGGTCGGTTATCCGGAGGCGATGACCGATCCTTCCTACTGCAAGCAGATATTGATGTTCACCTATCCGATGATCGGAAACTACGGACTGCCGCCGCGGCGCGACGACCGCTGGGGGCTCCCGCTCGGCTACGAGTCCGAACGCTGTCGGGTCGCCGGAGTCGTGGTCCAGGAAGCGTGGTCGGGTCCGGGACATCCGGAGTGTCCCGTCACACTGGAGTCGTGGCTGGCGGAGCAGGGCGTGGTCGGCATCGAGGGAGTGGACACGCGGGCGCTCACGCAACGCCTGCGCGCCCGCGGGACCATGCCGGCGAAGATAGTGGTGGAAGGCCGCCCCGAGCCCGACCTTTTCGACCCGATGAAGGAGATTCTCGCCCGGGAGGTCTGCGCGGAGGAGACGCGCACCTACGGAGACGAAGGCGGTCTGCCGGTGCTGCTGGTGGACTGCGGCGTGAAGGTGTCGATGATACGCGCGCTGCTGGAGCGCGGCGCGCGCGTGACGGTGGCGCCGTACCACGCGGACTGGGCGTCGCTGGCCGCGGGGAGCGCCGCGGTGGTCCTGTCCAACGGGCCCGGCGACCCGGCGTTGCTGGACGATCTCGTTGGGAAGGTGAGCGCGTTGCTGGATGCGGACAAGCCGGTCTTCGGAATCTGTCTCGGCAATCAGATTCTGGCGCTGGCGGCGGGATTCGAGACATACAAACTCCCCTACGGCCATCGCGCGTCGAATCAGCCCGCGGTGGACGTCGAGACCGGTCGCTGCTACATCACCAGTCAGAATCACGGCTACGCGGTGAGCGCGGACGACGTGCCGGAGGGCTGGCGCGTCTGGTTCACCAACGCCAACGACTCGACCGTGGAGGGCGTCAGACATCTGGAGCGACCGTTCCGGGGCGTACAGTTCCATCCGGAGGCCAATCCCGGTCCGACCGACACCGGCTTCCTGTTCGACGAGTTTCTGGAGGTTGCGCGCGGGTGGCGATCGTGAACAGGGTACTGATGCTGGGCTCCGGCGCGCTCAAGATAGGCGAGGCCGGCGAGTTCGACTACTCCGGCTCCCAGGCCATAAAGGCTCTCAAGGAGGAGGGCGTCGAGGTCGTCCTGCTCAATCCGAACATCGCGACCGTCCAGACCGACGCCGGCTTCGCCGACAGGATCTATTTTCTGCCGGTGACGCCGGAGTTCTGCGAGAAGGTGATCCGCGAGGAGAGTCCCGACGGCATACTCGTCTCGTTCGGCGGACAGACGGCGTTGAACTGCGCGGTGGAGTTGCACAGGGCCGGCGTACTGGAGCGCCGCGGCGTCCGCGTGCTCGGCACTTCCATGGAAGCGGTGGTCGCGACGGAGGACCGCGCCGAGTTCGCCGCGAAACTGCGCTCGGTCGGCGTGCCCACGCCGGAGGGGCGCACCGCGGAAGACGTGGAGGACGCGTTGAAGGCGGCCGACGAGGTCGGCTATCCCGTGATGGTCCGCGCCGCTTACGCGCTCGGCGGCCGCGGCTCCGGCGTCGCGCGCGACCCGGAGACGCTCCGCGAAATGCTGCTTCGCGCGTTCAAGGTCGTTCCGCAGGTGCTTATCGAGCCGTATCTGGGCGGCTGGCGCGAGGTCGAGTACGAAGTGGTGCGCGACGCCGCCGACAACTGCGTCACCGTCTGCAACATGGAGAACTTCGATCCCATGGGCGTGCACACCGGCGAGTCCATCGTGGTCGCGCCGAGCCAGACGCTGACCAACTACGAGTATCACATGCTGCGGGAGGTCGCCGTGAAGGTGGTGCGCGCGGTCGGCGTGGTCGGAGAGTGCAACATACAGTTCGCGCTCTCGCACGACGGGTCGCGTTTCTACGCGATCGAGGTGAACGCGCGACTGTCGCGTTCGTCCGCGCTCGCGTCCAAGGCGACGGGCTATCCGCTGGCCTACGTCGCCGCCAAACTCGCTCTCGGCCACGATCTGGTTTCGCTGCGCAACCGTATAACCGGCGTGACCAGCGCCTGTTTCGAGCCGGCGCTGGACTACTGCGTGGTCAAGGTGCCGCGCTGGGACTTCCGCAAGTTCGAGCGCGTGGACCATCGTATCGGAAGCGAGATGAAGTCGGTCGGCGAGGTGATGGCGATCGGCCGCAATTTCGAAGAGGCGCTGCAGAAGGCGTTGCGCGCCGGCGGCGCCAGTCGCAGCGGCTTCGAAACCACACGACGCTTCGACGATCTCGAACGCGCGCTCGCCGAGCCCACCCCGGAGCGCATCTTCGCCGTCGGCACGGCCCTGGCGGACGGCTGGTCGATAGAGCGCGTCTCCGAGGTCACCGGCATCTCTCCGCACTTCGTCGGAAGACTCGCGCGCATCGTGGCCTGCGGGCGCAGGTTGCGGGAAAGCAGCCCACTCGACTTCGCGCTGCTGAAGGAGGCGAAGCGTCTCGGCTTCTCCGACGCCGGCATCGCCGCGCTGCGCGGCGGAGCGGCCGCGGAGGTGCGAAAGGAGCGCCGCCGCAGACGACTCCGGCCTTTCGTCAAGCAGATAGACACCCTCGCCGCCGAGTATCCGGCGCGTACCAACTATCTGTATCTCACCTACAACGCCTCCGAGGACGACGTCCCGCGCGCCAGGAGAAAGACACGTTCGGTCGTCGTGCTCGGCTCGGGGCCCTACTGCATCGGCTCCAGCGTCGAGTTCGACTGGTGCTGCGTCGAGTGCGTCCGTACGCTGCGCCGCAGAGGCGTGCCCGCTTTCATGCTCAACTGCAACCCGGAGACCGTCTCCACCGACTACGACGAGTGCGACGCTCTCTATTTCGAGGAGTTGAGTCTGGAACGCGTTCTCGACATCTGCGAGCACACGCGACCCGCCGGCGTCGTGGTCGGCATGGGCGGACAGATACCGAACTCGCTCGCCCTGCCGCTGGCGGCGGCCGGCGTACCGATTCTCGGCACGCCGGCCTCGTCGATAGACCGCGCCGAGGATCGCGACAAGTTTTCCAATCTGCTGGACGAGTTGGGCGTCGAGCAGCCGGCGTGGACCGCGGCGGAGAGCACCGGCGAGGCGCTCGAGTTCGCCGCCCGCGTCGGATATCCGGTTCTGGTGCGGCCGTCCTACGTTCTCTCCGGCGCCGCGATGCGGATCGCTCACGACGACTCCCAACTCGCCACGTTTCTCGAACGCGCCGTAGACGTCTCGCCGGAGCACCCGGTCGTCGTCTCCAAGTTCATCGAGCGCGCCAAGGAAATAGAGTTCGACGGCGTCGCTCAGGACGGCGAAATCAAACTCTACGCCATCACCGAGCACGTGGAGGACGCCGGCGTCCACTCCGGCGACGCCACACTCGTGCTGCCCGCCCAGCGTATATGGGTGGAGACGCAGCGACGCATCAAACGCGTGGCGCAGCGCCTCGCCATGCGTCTCGGCATCCGCGGTCCGTTCAACATACAGTTCATCGCGAAGGAGGGCAGGATAAGCATAATCGAACTCAACCTGCGCGCGTCGCGTACCTTTCCGTTCGTCTCGAAGGTCTACAACCGCAACTTCGCCTCGCTGGCGACCGACGTTTTCTTGGGCGTTCCGGTGGAGCGGACGCGCAAACTCGAACTCGAGGCCGTCGCCGTGAAGGTGCCGCAGTTCTCGTTCGAGCGCCTCGCGGGCGCCGATCCCACCACCGGCGTCGAAATGGCCTCCACCGGCGAGGTCGCCTGCTTCGGCGACTCCGTCGAGGAGGCGTATCTGAAGGCGCTGCGCGCCGCGGGCTTTCCCGCGTCCGTCCGCTCGATCTATCTGGAGGTCGGACCGGAACCCGAACGCTTCAAGTTTCTCCCGCACGTCGAACGCCTGCTCGCCTCGGGCGTGCGCGTCTTCTGTCCGGAGACGCTCTACTACTTCTTCCACTATCACGGCCAGGACGTTCGGGCGCTGGACGGAGACGCGCTTCGCGAGGCGCTGGTCGGTCATGAAATCGATCTGCTGATCCAGATTCCGCGCGACCGCTCTCCGCAGACGCTCGCCGAAGGATATCCGGTTCGCCGCCTCGCCGCGGATATGTCCGTTCCTGTGGTCACCAACGTCAAGCAGGCGCGACTGCTCGCCGACTCCCTCGCCGTCGTGCGTCTCGCCGAGACGCCGGCTCTCGACTGGTCGCGTTACTGGATCTGAGGCTCTCCGCCGTCGGTCTCCGCCGCGCTCGAGGGGTCGTCTTCCGCGTCCGTCCGCAGCGATCGCAGAAGCGCGTCGAGAACGCCGTTCACGAACGACGCGGCGTCCGGGGAAGCGAAACGCTTGGCGAGTTCTATCGCCTCGTTGAGCACGACCCGCGGAGGAACATCCGACATATCGAGCAGTTCGAAAGCCGCGATACGGAGGATGGTTTTCTCCACCGGCGAGACGCGCTCCCACGCCCAGTTTTCGCACAGCGGAGCGAGACGCCGATCGAGATCGGAACGGCGTCGGAGAACGCCGTCGACCAGCGTACGGCAGTATCGACCGACGTCGCCGCGCGGCGCGAAACGCCGCAGGAACTCGGCGACGCGTTCATCGCTCAGGCCGTCGCGCTGCTCGGCTTCGTAGAGCAACTGCAGAGCGACGCGCCGCGCGACGGTTCTCCGCGGCGGACGTCGATCGCGCGGCTCAGCAGATGCGCGGCAGTTGCTCGCCATAAGGCATGTCCACAATACGAATTCCGCCGATGGCCGTGCGCATGGCGACCCGCGGAGCGCCTCGCGCGACCACTCGACCGACGACGGCGGCCTGACGCGCCTCGCGTCGCCGACGCAGATATTTGACCACATCCGCCGCCGATCTGCCTCTGGCCACCACGACCATCTTGCCCTCGTTGGCGACCAGCAGCGGATCCAGGCCGAGCATTTCGCATGCGCTTATCACGCCGGCGCGGATCGGTATCCGCGCCTCGTCCACCTCGATCTGGACGCCCGACTGCTCCGCGATTTCGTTGAGCGCGGCCGCCAGACCGCCTCTCGTCGGGTCTTTGAGGCAGCGGACGTCTGCGCCGAACCTCTCGAGCAGGCCCGCGGTCATCGCGCCCAGCGGCGCCACGTCCGAGACGACGTCCACGTCGAAAGCCATACCTTTGCGACGCGACATGACCGCTATTCCGTGGTCGCCGATGGTGCCGGTGACGATGACGGCGTCGCCGGGCCGCGCCTTGTGCGGAGACGGATGTACGCCCTGCGGCACCAGACCGACGCCGGCGGAGTTGATGTAGACTCCGTCCGCCGCGCCCCGCTCCACCACTTTCGTGTCGCCGGTCACCACGTGCACCCGCGCCTCCTTGGCGGTCGCGGCCACCGACTCGATGATGCGCTTCAGGTCCGCCAGGGGAAATCCTTCCTCCACGATGAGGCCGATCGAGAGCGCTTTCGCTCTCGCGCCGCCGGTGGCGAGATCGTTCACCGTTCCCGCCACCGCCAGACGGCCGATGTCGCCGCCGGGGAAGAACAGCGGTCGCACCACGTAGGAGTCCGTCGTGAACGCCAGCCTTTCTCCGCCGACGCGGATGACGGCCGCGTCTTCGAGTCGCGACAGCACCTTGCCGCCGAGCAGCGGCAGAAACAGATCGCGTATCAGTCCGAGCATGAGTGTGCCGCCGCCGCCGTGCGCCAGTTTCACCTTCTCCTCGACGTGCTTCTCCACCAGGAGTTGACGCGTCACGCGTTTCGCTTTCGTTTTGAGTTCCAGCGAGACGAACTTGCGTTCCTCCTCCAGCGCCGTCGTCACCAGGCGTCGCGCTTCGGCGACGCTGTGCGCGTCGTAGCCCTTGACCTTCTCCATGGTGACCGACCAGG
>CAYPNR010000036.1:0-2423 GCA_964412125.1 uncultured Planctomycetota bacterium
GGACGGCAGGCCCGGCATCGTGCGCATGGAGCCGGCGATGGGATAAAGGAAGCCGGCGCCGGCGCTCAGACGGATGTCGTTTATCGGGAAGACGTAACCTTCCGGCGGGACGCCGGTTATCGATGGATCGTGCGTGAGCGACAGATGCGTCTTGGCCATGTTGATGCAGAGGTTGCCGTAGCCCAGTTCCGTGTACATCTTGATCTTCCGTTCCGCCGCCGGCGAGAATCTGACGTCGCCGGCCCGGTAGATCTCCTTGGCGATGGTGGCTATCTTGTCGCGGATGGGCATGTCGTCGGGATAGAGGAGGCGGAAGTTGTTGGGCGCCTCGCAGGCGCGGACGATCGCCTCGCCGGCCGCGGTGCAGCCGTCGCCGCCCTTCAGCCACGCTTCGATGGGCACCGCGTCGAACGCGCCGTGATCCTTGGCGAATCGCGCCACGAAGTCCACCTCCCTGTCGGTGTCGAAGTAGAAACGATTGACGGTGACCACGACCGGAACGCCGAACTTGGCCATGTTCTCGAGATGAATGCGAAGATTGCCGCAGCCCCTCTCGAGCGCTTCCATGTTCTCGTTTTCGAGCGCGTCTTTGACCTTGCTGTAGGCCATGCCGGGCTTGAAGACGCAGGCGCCGCCGTGCATCTTCAACGCGCGTATGGACAGCGTCATGACCACGGCGCCGAGCGTGAGTCCGGACTGGCGGCACTTGACGTCGATCATCTTCTCCGCGCCGCAGTCCGCGCCGAAGCCGCTCTCGGTCACCACGTAGTCCGCCAACTTCAACGCTATCATGTCGGCCAGCACGGAGTTGTTGCCGTGGGCGACGTTGGCGAACGGAAAACCGTGGTCGATGACGGGAGTGCCTTCTGTGGTCTGCACGAGATTGGGCTTGATGGAGTCCTTCATCAGCGCCGCCATCGCGCCGGCCACGCCGAGGTCCTCCGCCGTGACGGGTTTTCTGTCGTAGGTGAATCCGACCACGATTCTGCCGAGCCGCTCACGCAGGTCCTTGTAGGAGGTGGCGAGCGCGTGAATGGCGGCCGCCTCGGTCGCGACCGTTATGTCGTAGCCCGTCTGACGCGGAAAGCCGTTCGTTCTGGGGCCCAGACCGACGACTATCTCGCGGAGCGCGCGATCGTTGACGTCGACGCAGCGGCGCGCGTTGATGCGCTCCGGATCCAGATTCAGTTTGTTGCCGTGGAGGATGTGCGCGTCGATCGCGGCGTTCAGGAGGTTGTTGGCGGTGTCCACGGCGTGGATGTCGCCTGTGAAGTGCAGGTTGATGTCCTCCATCGGAAGGACCTGCGAGTAACCGCCGCCGCAGGCGCCGCCCTTTATGCCGAAGGTCGGCCCCTTGCTCGGCTCGCGTAACGTGTTGACCACGTTCTTGCCGATCTTCGCCAGGCCCATGCCGACGCCTATGGCGGTCACCGTCTTGCCCTCGCCGAGCGGTGTCGGCGTTATCGCGGTCACCGTGATCAGTTTGCCGCCCGGCCGCTCCTTCAACCGCTCGAGAATCGACAGGTCGATCTTGGCCATGTGCTTGCCGTAGGGTATCAACTCCTCGTCGTCGACGCCCAGTTTGCCCGCTATCTCCGTTACCGGCAGGAGTTTCGCGGACTGCGCTATCTCGATGTCCGACGGTATGGGACGTCCCTCTGCCACAACAAGTCCTCCAAAACGGGGATACTCGCGCTTATCGGGCGGATTATGCGGGGACCGGGGTCGATATCAAGCGAAAAGCGGTTTTACCGCTTGGGGCTGCGGCTCTCGCGACGCTCGCCGCGACGGGGACCGGGTCGTCTTATGCCCTTCTTGGGCTGGATGCGCAGATACCAGTCACGGCCGCGCTCCACGAAGTCGAAGTTGCTGAACTGCTTCTTGCCGTGCTCGTCGGTCCACTCCACCACCACCACCGCCTCTCCGCCCGGCGAGACCGTCATTCTCTCAATCCGCCAGGACGTCGGTCTGACCGCGCGGAGCAGCAGTTCCACGGCGCGGGTGACCATCTGGAAGCCGACCGGATTGGACTTCTTTATGAACTCGCGGACCTCCGGATCTATCAGGTCGCCGAAAGCCTCTCTTCGATTGTTGCGCCAGGCCGTGATCACTCTGTCCACGGCGGCGGTGAGACGCGCCTGACGCTCCACTTCGCGTTTGAGCGCTTCGTGCTGTCGTATTATCTCCGCGGCCTCGACGACGCCGTAGTCGAGCGACCTGAAGTCCAGCAGGCGTCGCGCCTCGTCCGTCCGCCCCTTCTCCAGCAGCGCGGCGGTCTCCTTGCGCGTGCGCTCGAGCGCCGCGCGCGCGAGTTCCAGCAACTCCTTCTCCATGCCGACCTCCGTCGCCTGTCTGAGACGGACCAGCGACTGCTGCAGCGCGTCCGCCGCCGCGGCCTTTCCCGTAAGCATCTTCTTCTGTAT
>CAYPNR010000036.1:2523-5721 GCA_964412125.1 uncultured Planctomycetota bacterium
TCGGCGCTGTCGATGCGCTCCGCCGGGTCCTTCGTCAGCATTCGCGATATGAGTCGCTTCACGCCCTGCGGAACCGGCACGTCGTCCGGAAAGTTCAGCCCCTTGGTCTGCACCTTCGCCAGCACCTCCGGCGTGGACGTTCCTTCGAAAGGCACCTCGCCGACGAGCGCGTGATAGAGAGTGGCGCCGAGCGCGTATATGTCCGCGCGATGGTCCACGTGCGCGGCGTCGGCCGCCTGCTCCGGACTCATGTAGTGCGGCGTTCCCATCACCGTGCCGGCGATGGTGACGCCCGGCACGTCCAGGCGCTTGGCCAGTCCCATGTCGGTGATCTTGGCGACGCCGTCCTTGCCGACGAGTATGTTGGCGGGTTTTATGTCGCGGTGAATGACGTTTTTGCCGTGCGCGTACGCCAGCGCCGAAGCGATCTGACGCGCCATCTCCAGCGCTTCCTCCACCGGCAGACGTCCGCGCTCGAATATCAGTTGCGACAGAGGCTTGCCGTCGACGTACTCCATGGCGATGTAGTGGTGGCCGTTGTCGCAGCCGGTTCCGAAGACCGCGACTATGTTCGGATGCAGCAGCCGCGCCGCCGCTTTCGCCTCCTGCGTGAAGCGACGCACGAAGTGCTCCTGCATCGCCAACTCCGGCGACAGAATCTTCAACGCGATCACTCTATCGACGCTCTCCTGCACCGCTTCGTAGACCCGGCCCATGCCGCCCGAGCCCAGCAGACTCCTCACGCGATAGTCGCCGAAGACCTTGCCGATCAGCGGATCGTCGACCGCGCCCGGCTGCATCACCACCGTCGACGCTCCGGTTATGCCCACGCGACTGCCGCAGCACGGACAGACGTAGGCGTCGCTGGCCGTGTCCACCTCCACTTCGCTTGTCATGCCGCAGTACGGACACGCGAGCAGGCGTTCGTCCACGAAACGTCTCCGCAAAGACTCCTCCCATTAGATTCTAACGCCGCGCGCGCCCGCCCGCATCAATATTTTGCGCCGCGCCGCGGAGATGGGCGGCCGCCGCGCGGCCGGAAAACGCCGGAAAACTCCCTGTCGTTCTGCTTCCGGACACCGGCGAGCGTTATCTTTCTCTGTCGCTTTTCGACCGGGTCGCGCCCGTTCAGAGGCCGAACGGAATGAACAGGAACTTCAAGCGCGCGCGCCCGCGCCTTTCGCCGAAGCCGACGACGCCGCCGAGAAGGTCGAACGTCCAGTCGCCCGACGCGGATGCGTCGTAGCGGAAAAGCGGTATGAACTGCGCGCTGACGCCCTCCGGCGACGAGTGGTACCATCCCCAGCGATAGAGAAAGTTGAACTCGCGTGTGGAGGCGACGTCGTCCTCGGCGTAGCGGAAGAGATAGAACAGTCCGCAGAACTCCCGTCGTTTGGCGACGCGGTCGTCCTCGTAGCGCAGAAGATACCAGAAAGAGTGGGTGAGAGTGCCCTTGTAAGAGGAGTGATGGTAGAGAAGCGGTCCCGCGAACCAGAAGGTGGTCTCGTCGCGGCCGAGGGCGTCGGTGTAGCGATCGTAGTGGAAGAGCGGCGAGACGAAGTCGACGGAGGTCTCCTGCGGGCTCGCGTTGACGAACAGCAGCAGCGGAATCGCGCCGAAGGAGACCGGACCGGCTGCGATCTCGCGGCCCGCCATACGGAAGGTGCGACGCTCGCCTTCGATGTAGTAGAAGAGCGAGGCGAGCAGTCGCAGGGCGAAGTAATGCGTCTTGCGGTTGACGGAGATCCAGGCGAGCGGCGGCGCGAAGTACAGCCTGTAGGCGCTTCCGTCCGAAGACCTGTCGAAGCCGAACACCGGCAGAAGAATATGCGTGAGCCGCGACGGCGTCCTGTAGTGCCAGTACAGCGGAAACAGGACGAAATGCCGATAGTCCACGTCGCGGCCGGAGCAACTGAAGAGCGGAAACGCATTGAGGTAGGAGTAGTGGCGCGTCCAGCCGAACTGGTAGAGGTGGGGGAAGAGTTGGAAGTAGAAGGAGTTCGGTCCCTTGGAGACACTTCCGAGCGGATAGAGGAAGTGGAACCACCATCTCGATCCCGCCTTTTCGTAGCCGAACGGAAACGCCAGGAGATTGTAGTCTTCGCCTTTGCGCACGTAGACGAACAGCGGGAACAGCCATGAGACGGTTTCCTTCGGTCCGCAGTGCGCGTAGAAGGGCGGGGCGAGCGTGAAGATGGTGCCGGTTCCGTCGGCGTTCAGGTCGGCCCAGAACAGCGGAAGAAGATGAAGATGGAAGCGCTCGCGGCTTATGGCGAGTCGGAAGCCGTAATAGCCGAGGGCGCGGACGTCCACGTCGCCGGTTCCGCGGTCGCGGAAGTAGTCGAAGAGCAGGTACGGCAGGATGCTGAAGCGGGAGGTTTTTCGTGAGCGCTCCACCGTCACGAGCCAGCGCAGGAGGCTGACGCGCCACCACGAGTCGTCGCGCCGCCGGTAGTCGAACAGCGGAAAGACGCAGAAGTGCCGGTAGTAGACCGGCGCGCCCGCGGCGTCGGTCGCGCGTCTCTCACGATGGTAGTAGAGATTGAGAAGCGTCAGCAGCGTCTCATCGGCCTCCGGATTACGATAGTAGCCGAACAGCGGCAGCAGTCGGAACTCGGTCACATCGGGTGTCGAACGGACGCGGCCGAGCGGCCACAGAAATGAGAAGTCGAACTCGTCCGGTCGTTTGTCGTACCAGAACAGCGGCAGCAGTCGAAACGACGTTCGTTCCTCTTCACGATAGTACTGGCCGAGCGGCGGCAGAAAACGGAAATTGGTGATGTCGTTGTCGGAGTCGCGGCTGTAGAAGAGCAACGGGAATATACGGAAGTTTTTGCGTGCGCCCGCGACGCTGTAGCGCAAAAGCGACAGGTTCGGTATCCAGCGCGGCCAGGTGGGCAGCGGCGAGAGAAACTCCCAGCAGGTGTAATCGTCCGCGGCGGTACGCGCGAAGAACGGCCAGAGACCGAAGTGGCGATAGTTTTTGTTGCGATAGGAGTTGACGAGCGGCCACAGAACGCTCATCTGATGGTATTCGTCTCCGGAGGAGAGTTGGAACAGCGGCCAGAGGCCGGCGTGCGACTCGCGGTCCCGCGGCGCTTCGGGCGGCGGAGGCTCGTCCGCGGACAGTATTCCCGCCGCGAACACCAGCACGAGCGCCGCCGCGCCGCTTCCGATTCTCATGCCGGGCCTCCCCCC
>CAYPNR010000036.1:5821-22377 GCA_964412125.1 uncultured Planctomycetota bacterium
CGGCGTCCTTTTCGCCTTCCACGCCTTCCCTGACGGCCGAGAAGCGTTTGGACTTGCTGACCTCCTTCGCGCGCAGGCTGTCATTTATCTCCACCAGCACGCTGTGGATGTCGCGCAGGGCGTCCGCTATTCTTCCCAGGCCGTCCGCCACGCCGCCTCCGACGTCCGTTCCATCCTCGGCCATGGCGTTTTCCTCAAAGCGCCGGTTTCGCCGAACAACATCTTAACCGCGCGCCTCGCCCAGTCAAGCCGGAATGCCGCTGCGCGGCGGCGCCTCAGTCGCCGACGAACTCGCCGAGATACTCGTACTGCGGCGTCAGCGCGCCCTTGTGCACGATGACCGCGTTCTTTATCTCACGCGGCAGCGCCAGCGCGTCGAACTCTTCGTCCCAGTCCGTCTTCGCCATCCGCGCCGCGTACGGCAGGAGCATCTTCGAGAAGTGCCGCGAAGAGTCCGCCGGCAGTTCCGCCGGAAGTATGTCGACCGCCATCACCACGACGCCGCGACCCTCGTAGCCGTCCACTATGCCTTCGCCTTCCGGGTCGTATGTGAAAACCGGACTGCCCGGCGTCGTGGAGGTCAGCGTCAACTCCACCGCGCCTTCTATGTCGCAACTTATGTCGCCTATCACGCGCAACTTCGGCGCCTTTTCCGCCCGGAACAGCCTCTTCGCGGCCGCTTTCGATATCAGACGCGGACATCCCGGCTCCCAGTAGACCGCGTTCACCAGCACGCTCAAGTGCGGCAGAAACTTCTCGAAAACCGATTCGTAGCGCTCGGGATGCGCAAAGAAGTCCTGCAGGTCGAACTCCGCCGTCGCGTCCTTCGGCCGCACCGTGTGTTTTTCCATGAACACCACTTTATAGATTCTGTTGTTGAGCATTTCGCTCTCCGGCAGGCTTTCCAGCCGCGCCGGATCGATCTCCTCCGTCGGCAGGGCGTCCAGCACCTCCTGAGCGCCTCTGGAGACGTTTCCGTAGCCTGCGATGCCGACGACCAGCGGCGCGACCTTCGGCGGCAGACCGTCGCGTTCGATTTCGGCGCCGACCTCCTTCAGCGCCTCCTTAAGGTGTTCGATGTCGCGGTACTCCGACGCGCGTCTTATCTTCGACAGAGGCGTCCTGAAGCCTTCGGATTCCAGCCGCCGCCCGAGCGCCCACAGCGTCTCGGCCATTCCGGCCAGACCCGCGTGTCTGCCGAACAGTATCAGTCTGCGGCCGCTCTCGTCGGTCACCTTCTCGTAGTCCACCAGCGTGCAGCCCTTCTCCAGCAGCGCCCGCAGCATGGGCATGTTGTGCTCCTGGCCCTTTATCGTGTGCGAAAAAAACGCGTAGCGCCCGCCTTCGCGGAAGAACGACACGGGAAACTCCTTGATCCCGAAGACTATCTCGCAGTCGGACAGATCTTCGTCGAGACGCGCCCCGGCCGCGGTGTACTGCTCGTCCGTGAACACGCGCCGCCCGGACGGCTGAACGACGACGCCCACGCCTTCCGCCAGGATTTTCGGCACGTCTTCCGGGACGATGGGCGTCCTTCGTTCGAATCTTTTGTCTTCCCGTCGGATTCCTATCTTCATCGCCATGTTTCCGCTCTCCTACTGCGGCGGTCGCGACCCGTTTTGCAATTCTGCCCGGAGACGTGTCGCGCCGCAACGTTTGCGTCGAAAATCCGGTCCTTTTCCGGAGGTGTCGGTCCCGACTCAGGTCTTCGCGGTTTGCCCGTCGCGCCTCCGGAGCAGGCTCCGCAGCGCGGCGAGGGCCTCCTCCGGCGTTATGCCCCTCATACAGGCGTGGTCGCGGGGGCACTCCTTATAATGGCAGCCGATGCAGGGCAGTTCCGCGCGTCGCAGGACGATTTCCGCCCCCGGCGGCGCGTAGTCGGTGTAACGCGGGTCGGTCGGCCCCATCAGAACGACGCACGGCGTATCGAGTGCGAGGGCGATATGTCTGGGTCCCGTGTCCGTCGTGACGAGCGCTTCGGCCCGCGCGAGCAGCGCTTTGAGTTCCGAGAGGTCGAGCGGCTCCTCCGCCGTGTTCAGCGTCCGGGCCTTGTGTCGCATTCGTTCGTGGACGGCGTCGGCGATATGTTTTTCCGAAGGCGCGCAGAGGATCACCGGCGCCAGGTCGCTCGTCTCGCAGACGGCGTCGGCCAGGCGCGCGAAGTGTTCGGGCGGCCAGAGTTTGGAAGCGCCGTAGGACGCGCCCGGGTTGAGCGCGAGCAGCGCCCGGTTTTCGAAGCCGCGCGCGGCGAGGTGGCGTTGCAGGCGCTGCGCGGCCTCCGGCCGGACGGACAGGCGCGGCCGCGTTCGAGACACATCCGCGCCGAGGCGCCGCGCGAGCGCGGCGTAGTAACGCGGCATCGGCACGGGCGTCCGCGCCCCGCCCGGCGCGTGCGGATACGGCAGAGGCTCGCTGAGAAGCGGCCTGCGCCCGAAAGTGGCGTAGCCGACGCGTCGCGGAACGCCGGCGAAGAACGGCGGCAGCGCGCTCGCGACGGAGTTCGGAAAGAGCACGCACGCGCTCGGGCGCGCGCGTCGGACGGCGATCGTATCGGCGAGCGGACCGCGGGACGGAATCAACTCGTCGAAGGTGCCCGGCTCCAGCAGGTCGAAAAGATGTCTTCTGGCGAGCGCCAGCAGCGGAGTGGACGGAAAAGCGTCGCGGACGGCGCTCGCGGCCGGCTCGGCCATCACGACGTCTCCGACCCAGTTGGGCAGTCGCAGGACGACGGGACGTCTCACTTTTCGCCCTCGAGGACTATTTTGGCGAAGGCGTCGGGGCAGAAGCCGCGCCAGACTTTGAAGCCGTCGCGTCTGCCGACGACGTAGCCCGGCGCCAGGTTGAGCGACTTGCGCACGCCGACGCCCGCGTCGTCGTCCATGCAGACGAGATTGAATCCGAACACCAGACCGGCGGCGGGCCCGCCTTTCGGAACCGGCGTTCCGTACTCCTTCAGGTAGGACCACGGTATGGCGGCCTCGTAGATTATGCCGGTCTCGTCCTCCTTGAGACGCGCCATGTAGACGCCTTTCGGCTTTCGCTCCTCCTCCTGTCGATTTCTGTTCGGCTGCGGCCGCATCAGTCCGATGTGTATGAGGATGTCGTCGGCGCGCTCGCGCATGCCGCCGTCGTTGCGGGGGTCCATCGCCAGATACAGTGTGTCGCCGATGTGGTAGCGCTCGTCGCGTGTGTCGCCGCCGTGCAGCGCGTCGTCGTCGACGTCGAGGAGGAAATAGAAATTGTTCCGGTCCCATCCCATGTAGAGTCGCGCCGAGATATCGCCTTCGCCGAGCCACGGCGCGGGCGAGAGACGCCCGTGCTGCGCCGGCAGCACGTGACGCGGCAGCCGCAGTTCGACGACGCGCGCGCGACGCCACGCCCGGTCTATACGTCCGTCTATTTCGGGGGCGAGCCTCAGGCGCGGAGCCGCATGACGCGGCGGTCGTCGGGCCGCGTTCCAGAAGCGCAGGGCGGCGTGCGCCTCGAGGGCGCGCACGGCCTGCAACGTACGCGGCGGCCATTCGAGGAGTCTGCGTTCGAGATATTCCGCGGCGCGATCGGCGCGTTTCAAGGCGGCCGTCCACTGCGCGTAACCGATGTCCGGCTCTTCCCGCAGCGCGGCGCGCGCGGCCGCGCGCGCGCAACGCACCCTCGCCACGCGTTCGGAGCAGAGCGCCGCCGTCATGCCCGAACGCGAGCCGAGATATAGAATCTGGTCGCGCGCGAACGCCCGGTCGATCGTGTTCTCGAGTTTGACCGTCGTTCCGAGCACCACGCCGCGTCGCAGGTCGGCCATCTGTACGGCGTGATGCTGATAGGCGTTCTCCACCAGGACCAGATACGCGCCGGCGGCGAGCGACACGGAGATCTCCGAGATGGTGAAGCCGTAACGCGCTTCTCTCGCGCCGGCGGCGTCGGACAGCAGCACGCCGCTGACGCCCGCGGCGGTCTGCCAGACCAGCGCCACGCGACCGCATGCGATCGCCGCCTCCATCCGCTCGACCGGCGCTTCCTCCGTGCAGGCGCATCGCCAGCGTTCCTTGCCGTCGTTTCCTATCCGCACCGCCGCCGCTTTCTTCCGCGGCACCTCCTCCAGCAGGAGCGCGCCGCCGTCCGGCGCCGCGATCACCTTGCCGATGGGGCCGGCCGACTTGTAGCGCCACAGAAAACCGGTCCTGTCGTAGGCGCGTAACAGTCCGTCGGAGGTCGCGACGAAAAGGCGGCCGGCGGAGGTCGTCAGTCTGCGGACGTCCGTTCCTCCGAAGCGCTCCGTTCGTGCGGTCGCGCCGCGACCGTCCAGAAACGCCAGCGCGTGTCTGTTGTCGCAGAGCGCCGCAAATCCGTCGCCGAGCGGAACCAGCGCCGCGGTCACCGCCGGCAGACCTTTTTCGCGCCTGAACACTTCCTTGCCGTTCTTGTCGAGCATGAGCAGTTTTCCGCCGGGGTTCCACAGCAGCAGGCCGTCGTCGACCGCCAGCAGCCGCCATCCGCCGGGGCCGGGCTCGCCCGCGCGCGCGCGCCAGCGTACGCGTCCGTCCTTCGTCTCCGCCAGTACGACCTCCTCGCCGGAGACGAGGGCGACGCCGCCGTCGAAAGCGGCGAGGTCGTCCGCTTTCATCTCGGCGCGCCAGGCGAGTGTACCGTCGTCGGCGCGGCGCAACTCTATCATCTCCTCCGTCCTCAGGGCGACGATCGGGACGTCGCCGTCGAGCATCCTGTACGACGGATGATGATCGTCGAGCGTGAACGGGAGCGTGCGCCACAGAACACGGGCGGGCAGCCAGCCGAGCGTCGCATCCGGCCTGCGCGGCGCGGCCGCGACGATACGCCGCGAGTCCGCGTCGCCGAGAGCGGCCAGTCGCTCGCGCGCCCAGCGCGCGCGTACGGGATCGGAAGCCAGTCCGTACAGCGAAACGAGGTTCCGAAGAGCGGCCACGCGTACGGACCTGTCGAACGGCAGTTCGGCGAGCATCAGAAGCCTGCGTTCGGCCAGATCGGTCGTTCCGCGCGCTATCTCCGCCCTCGCCGCGTCCAGCGCGAGACGCTGCGCGGCGCTGTGCCACGGATATCGCAGAAAGACGGCGAACGCTTCCTCCGGCCCGGCGTCCTTCGCATCCTTGCAGGCTTTTTCGGCGGCCTCGCTCAGGCTCTTCGGAGGCGGAGCCCCGGCCGCCAGCGCCAGAGACAGCGCGACGAGACCCTCCGGCAGACCCAGATACGGCAGCGCTTCGCAATGCGCCTCTTCCACGTCGCACGCGGCGAGGTCCGAAAGCGTCGCGAGCGCGCGCGCCGGCGACTCCTTCGCCGCCGCCAGCGCCGCCTCCAGAAGCAGGTCCGCCCGGATCGGCGCCCTTTCGGCGGCGGCCACGCGCTTCAGAGCGTCGGCGAGCGCCGCGCCTTCCAACCGCCGCCGAAGCAGACTGAGTACGTGCTTCCGCCAGATCGGACGCTCGCTCTCGGTGAGGCGTCGCGCGTGTCCGCCGTAGAGCGCGGCCAGTTCCGCGCACTCCATCCGGCGCAGCGCCGCCGGCGCTTTCTCCTCCGGGCGGAGACGCTCGAAAAACACGATTTCTCCGCCGCCCGCCGCCACCGGCGAGCCCCCGAAGACGGCGAGCGCGCAGCCGACCGGCAGTTCGGGTACGTACCAGCGCTCGAGACGAAGAGCGACGACGTTCAGACAGACGAGGAACGGCGGCGCGGCCACCCACACGGCGGAGCCGTCCGCCGCGATGCTCGACGCCGGCGCCGGCAGCGCGGCGTCCAGCAGCAGCCGCCCGTCGTCGAGTTCATACACGCAAAGCCGCTCTCCGGCGGCGACCAGACGACCCGCAGCGACACGGGCGAGAGACGGTTCCGACGGCTCGCGCCAGATGAGACGTCCGCCGGAGACGTCCGCCAGTATGATTTCGGCGGCGTCGGGCGGCGCCATGACGACGCCGCCGTGCGCCGCCTGCGGGCGAACTACGGGCCGCGGCAGGGGCTCGCCGGTGAGCAGGCCGCGAAGGCGGCCGCCCCAGAGACCGTATCTGCGCGCCCATATCGGACGGCCGCTCGTCGCTTCGTAGCAGGCGGCGATCTCGAAACCGGTCTGCACGAAGAGTCTGCCGTCGACGATCAGCGGCGCCGCCAGCGCGACGCCGGCGCCGAACGCGCCGGGAGCGATGCCGCCGCATATCGCGCGGGTGTATGCCGCGACGCCGTCGGAGGCGCTCAAACAGATTATCTTCACCTCGCTCTGACGCTCGGTGTCGAGACCGAGCATGTAGAGACGGCCGTCGTCGCAGGCGGGACTCGAAAGAAGGCGAACTCCCGGAATGACTTTCCTCCAGACCACCTCGCCGCTGTCCGCCTTCAACGCGACGACGCGGGCGCCGGCGCTGGCGAAAACGAGTCCGTCGGCGACGGCGGGACGCCATCTGCGGCTCCACAACTCCGACTCGCCGATCTCGACCTCCATCTCGTGTTGCCAGACCGTCTTTCCGTCTGCGTCGAAGCAGAACAGTCGTCCGCAGGCCTGCAGGTAGAGGCGGTCTTCGTGGACCGTCGGCTCGACGGCGCCGGGGTTGAGACGCAGACCGTCGACGCCGTACGGCGTCTTGAAGGTGTGCCTGCGAAGCGGCGCGCCGGGCGCGGCGCCGCGGCGCCGGAGCGGAGCCGCCCCCGGCGACGGCAGCACCTCCAGCAGCCGTGAAAACGCCTCCTCCGGACCGATGCGTCCGCCTCCCCACGACACCTTCGCTTCGGCGTGGCCGCGGAGGTAGTTCGTCAGGACGCGCCGGCCGCGGCGGCGACCGCCGCGGACGGCTTCGGCGCAGGCGATGAGCAGCGCTTCGTGGACGCTCGCCGGCTCGTCGAGCAGTTCGGCGAGTTCGAGACCGGCGGCGGCGAGTCCGGACCAGTGCGCTCCCTCCGTCGCCCAGGTGAAAAAGAGCTGCGCCGCCTCGGAAAGCATCCCGCGTGGAACCGGTCGCCGGAAAAGGTCCGCGGCCAGTTCGGGACGCTTCCTCGCCAGCGCCCGCCTCCTGCGGGCGTCGTTGAGGAGGTCCGGCGCGGCCTCGAACGCTTCCTCGGGCAGGGCGGTGAGCGCCCGCAGCAGATACAGCCGCGCTCCGTAGTACCGGCCCCGGCGTCGTACGAAATGCTCGTCGTCGGTGGAGAGTCGCCGCAGCGCGCGCCAGTGCTCGAAAAACAGCGCCCATTCGCCCTGCGCCGCCGCGCGCTCCATCTCGTCGACCAGTACGCGCTCCTTCACGTCGAAGGTCACACTGGAGCGCTCGCGTTCCTGGGCGGCGAGCGGAAGGGGCGGAACCGCCGCGACACAGGCCGCGACGAGCAGTACTCGCAGCACGCGTCCGCCCTCCTTTGAGTCTTGATGAACCGTACACGATTATACGCGACCGCCGTCGGATTTGCCAGCCGCGACGCGGCCGCGGGCGCCTTATCTGCCCGACTCGACCACGTCGGCGTCGGCCCGGAAAGGACAGCCTTCCGGCAGCCGCAGAACCGCCGTGAACGGCGCCGCGGTCGCGCGCCGGCGGTACGTGCAGACGCCGGAGACGTCCGGCGTCAGCGCGACGCTGCGCACCACCTCTCCGGCGGAGTTGCGGATCTCGAGACGGACCGTCGGCGCGTAAAGACCGTCGCGGAACATCTCGATCGCGCCGCCGTCCGCCGCCTCGATCCTGCCCTTCAGCAGCAGTCCTCCGTCGGCGGCCTCCGCGCTGAGACGTAACTTCACCGGTCCGAACTCCAGCGCGTCGCCGTCCTTGGCCTCCACCGCCTTCGCGACGGTCCGGATCATCAGCCATTCCGCGCCGTCGGCTCCGGCGCGGCTCCCGCTCAGGCGCGCGCCCGGCTTCAGTCTCCCGCCGGGCAGCAGGAGCACGCCGTCGCGCGGCAGGCATGTTGCGCCGTCCTGCTCCAGCGTCAGTGTCGACTTCAGCCGCTTCGCGCCTTTCGGAGGCTCCGGCCGGCGAAAGACGAGTCGAAGTTCGCCGTCCTTTTCGCGGACCTCGGGCAGAAAACAGGTCTCGCCCCAGAACAGACGTCCGCCGGGCAGAAGCGCGTGTTCCGCCTGACCGAAGCGACCGTCGCCGTCGGCGTCGAAGAGCAGAAGCGCGCGCTCGGAGGCTTCCGCTGCCGGCTCCGCTCTCAGCAGGCCGACCTCCACCTCGCGACCGGCGACGGCGAGACGGCCGCAGACCGCGGCGGCGGGCATTATCAGCACGCTTTCCGGCTCCTCCTTCGGCGCCGCCACAAACACGGCGAAGCCGCCCGCTTTCTCACGCGGATCCCGTACGACGCCCGTCACGCGGAACAGTACGCAGTCGCGACCGGCGACGCGGACGGCGCGGCCCTCGAGCGGCTTCTCGTCCCGTAAATCCAGGTCGCCGTCGGTGTCGAAACAGAGCCTCATTCCGTCCCGCCCGGCGAGAAGCATCCCCGCCCGGTCGCCCTTCTCGACGGGGGCGTTCTCGTCGCGCTCGGCCGCCGGGGGTCGCCTGAGTACGAAAAACCAGCCGTCGCCGGCGCGCGGCTTCACTCCCTGCGGGGCGTCGTCCAGCAGCGTCGCTTCGCGGGCCGCGGCCGCCGCCGGCGGCTTCTCCAGAATCCGCGTCCGCTCGAGCGGTACGCGTAGTTCGTCCTGCGCCGAAAGGGCCGATAAAACGCAGACGACCGTCGCCGCAAGCGCCGCCGCGAGTGCCGCTCTCATTCGCGTTCCTCCCTCCGCCGTCATGATAGCAGATCCGCCGGGTGCGCGCAACGCGCCGCAGGATGGCGTTTCTTCCTTTGCCTCGTCGCGACGGATGTGGTATGAAGGAAACGCCCGCCGGCGGGGATCCGGGTCCGCCGCGGCGGGAGACGTCTGATGGAGGAAACGAGGATGGGCGGGAGAGTGCTGGTGCTCGGCGCGGGACACGTGGCGGCTCCTCTGGTTCGATACCTGCTGGAGAAAGCGGCCCTCCAGGTGACGGTGGCCACACGTACCGTCTCCAAAGCCGAACGTATTATCGCAGACCATCCCCGCGGACGAGCGGTCGCCTTCACCGTCGATCAGACCGGGCGACTGGCCGAACTGGTCGGAGAGGCCGACGTGGTGGTCAGTCTGCTGCCGTGGGTGCATCATCTGCCGGTGGCCGAAGCCTGCCTGCGGGAGAAAAAGCATCTCGTCACCACCTCTTATGTGAAGGAGCGGATGCGCGCGCTGGACGAAGCCGTCCGCGACGCCGACCTCGTCTTCCTCAACGAGTGCGGTCTCGATCCCGGTCTCGATCACATGTCCGCGATGCGGGTGATACACTCGATAAGCGACCGCGGCGGCGAAGTGGTCGAGTTCCATTCCTACTGCGGAGGACTGCCGGCGCCGGAGGCCGGAGGCAATCCGTTCGCCTACAAGGTCTCATGGAGTCCGAAAGGCGTCCTGCTGGCGTGCAAGCGCGAGGCGAAGTTCCTCCGCGACGGCGAAGTGGTGACCGTTCCCGGCGATCTGCTCTACTCCGAATACGACGTGGTGGAGATAGAGGCTCTCGGCGAGTTCGAAGCGTATCCCAACGGCGACTCGCTTCCGTACCGGGAGAAGTACGGAATAGAGAACGTACGGACGCTGGTGCGCGGCACGTATCGCTATCCCGGCTGGTGCGGAACATGGTGGCAGATCAAGCGACTGGGCTGGCTCGACGAAGCGGAACGCGACCTTTCCGGTGAGACCTTCGCGTCGGTGACGCGCGCGCTCGTCGGCGCCTCGGAAGACGACGACCTGCCGGCCGCGGTCGCCGAGAAATGCGGACTCTCCGCCGACGACGAAGCGCTGCGGCGGATGGCGTGGCTCGGCCTGTTCGACGAGCGGCCGATGCCTTTCGAACGCGGCTCGCTGCTGGACGCTCTCGTGGCGGTGATGGAGCAGAAGATGGCGTACGCGCCCGGCGAGCGCGACATGATAATACTCCGCCACCGCTTCGTCTGGAAGGACTCCTCCGGCGGGACGCGGACGACTCTCTCCACCTTCATCGGCTACGGCGACGGCGAGCGTACGGCGATGGCGAAGACCGTCGGACTGCCCGCGGCCATAGCCGCGGCCGCGGTGGTCCGCGGCGAAATAGGTCTCAGAGGCGTGCAGATACCCACGGAGCCGGAGATCTACGAACCTCTGCTCTCCGGACTCGAGTCCGAAGGCATCACTTTCGTCGAGGAGACCGTGTAGCGGGAGTGTCGCGACGCCGCCCGGCCGCGTCGCTCCGGGTTCGACTCTTTCCGCTTCGGCGCTCCTCCGCCGCCGCCCGGCTTCGGTTGTTACGAAGCCGTTACGGGCGCGGCGCGCCGCCTGGGGTATATTCTCACAGACGCAGCGGAGATTTGGAGGAGATGTCATGTCGGCGAAGCGGAAGGGCACAGTCGTCGCCGTCCTGCTCGCGGCCGTCCTGTTCGTCGGCGCCGCGGCCGAAGGTCAGCAACAGCGCGTCGGGCGTCCCGACGGACCTCGTCCGCCGGCGGTGCCGGACCGGCAGGTGATGGTGGTGCCGCAGGCGCGGGCGTTCTCCGTCGATCGCGCCGGAGGGGTCCGGATCGCCGCGGTCGACGCCAGCGTCGTCATCAGAAAGCGGGTCGCGACCACCACGATGGAGGTGAGCCTCAAAAATTCGGGCGGAGTCCGCCTCGAATCCGTACTGCTGGTGCCGGTTCCGGACGGCGCGGTGGTGAGAGGCTTTTCGTATCGCGGCGCGTCCGGGCGACCGACGGCGCGGCTGCTGCCCCGGGAGGAGGCGCGGAAAATCTATCGCGCAATCGTCTCGCGTATGCGCGATCCCGCACTCCTGGAGTTCGTCGGTTATCGACTCGTCCGCTCCAGTGTCTTTCCGGTGGAGCCGGGCGGCACCCAGAAGGTGAAGTTGGTCTACGAGCACGTCCTTGCGGCCGACGGGAACCGCGTGGATTACGTGCTCCCGCGGAGCGAGTCCCTCGACTGCGAGGCTCCGTGGGACGTGAAGGTCTACATCGAGGCGGAGCGGCCCGTATCGACGGTCTACTCGCCGAGCCACAAGATCACGATGAAGCGCTCGCGTGACGGCGTCGTCGTGGTGCGGACGGCGGAGGAGGCGCGGAAAGAGCCGGGACCGTTTCTGCTGTCGTATCTGCTGGAGGGCGACGGCGTGACGGCGTCCGTGTTCGCCTGTCCGGACCCGTCCGGCGGCGGCTATTTTCTGCTGCTGGCGGGGCTGCCGGTGAGTGCGCCGGCGAAGACGAGCGGACCGGCCGTCAGGCGCGAGATAACGCTGGTGATCGACCGCTCCGGCAGCATGCGCGGCGAAAGGCTGGAGCAGGTACGGGAGGCGGCCGCGCGGGTGATAGACGGGCTCGAAGAAGGCGAGGCTTTCAACATACTGATCTACGGGAACACGGTGGACGCGTTTTCGGAGCGCCCCGTGCTGAAGACGAAGGAGAGCGCCGTGAAGGCGCTTTCCTACATCAAGAGCATAAGGGCGTGCGGCGGCACCAACATTCACGCGGCGCTGCTGGAGGCGCTGCGCCGGAGGCCGACTCCCGGAACGCTGCCGATGGTGCTGTTTCTGACCGACGGGCTGCCCACGGTGGGCGAGACTTCCGAGAGGGCCATACGCAGACTCGCCGCGGCGCACAACCCGTACGGGCGACGCGTCTTCACCTTCGGCGTGGGCGTGGAGGTGAACACGCCGCTTCTCGACAGGATAGCGCGACAGACCGGGGCGAGCGCGACGTTCGTGCTGCCGAAGGAGAGCGTCAGGGACAAAGTGGCGCAGGTGTTCCGGAGGCTCTCCGGACCGGTGCTCGCCGACGTGCGACTGGAGGTGCTCGACGCCGAAGGCAAGCCGTCGCCGTCCCGCGTGCGGGACCTGATTCCAGCCGACGTTCCGGACATGTTCGACGGCGACCAACTGGTTCTGCTCGGCCGCTACGTCGGCGAAGGTCCGCTCGTCTTTCGGGTGAGCGGCGACTATTTCGGAAAGAAGCGCTCGTTCGAGTTCGGATTCGAGACGAAAGACGCGAGTCAGAGAAACGCGTTCGTGCCGAGGCTGTGGGCGAGTCGCAAGATAGCGGTGCTGGCGGACGCGATCCGCCAGATGGGCGCCGACGAAGGACCCGCTCTCGCCGACGAGGCGGCCGAGCGGGATCCGAGAATGAGGGAACTGGTCGACGAGATAGTCCGCCTGTCGCTGGAGTTCGGCGTGCTGACCGAGTACACGGCCTTCCTCGCGCGCGAGGGCACCGACCTTTCGCGGCGCGACGCGCTGCTGGTCGAGGCGATGAACAACTTCCGCAGACGCGCCGTGGAGACGCGTTCCGGCGTCGGCGCGGTCAATCAGGAACTCAATCTGAAGAGGCAGAGGGAGGAGCAGGTGCTGAACCGCAACAATAAGTACCTTGACAGGAATATGAACCTCGTGGCGCTGACCAACGTCAAACAGATCGGAAACAGAGCGTTCTACAACCGCGGCGGCAGATGGGTGGACGGCCGCGTGGTTCAGCGGTCCGGGAGGATCGAGACGAAGCCGGACAGGGTGGTGGAGTTCGGCGGCGAGGAGTTCGACGAGATTCTGAAGCGACTGGTGAAGGAGGGCGCGCAGGGAAGCGTGGCGCTGGCCGGCGACGTGCTGCTGCTCGTCGACGGCGAGACGGTTCTCGTCAGAGGGCCGTCCGGAAGCGCGAATTCGGCGAAATAGTTTTGCGGGGAAGGTTCTGTTGGAGGGAACGCGGATGAGAGGGAAGGTTGTGGTATTGTGGCTCTGCGCGGCGGCTCTGGCGTTCGCCGCGGCGACGGCGACGGAGGCGCAGGAGGAGAAGGAGAAGCGGCCGCTGGTGCAGGTCGCGCTCCTTCTGGACACGTCGAACAGCATGGACGGTCTGATCAATCAGGCGAAGACGCAGTTGTGGAAGTTCGTCAACGAGTTCGCGACGGCGAAGAAGGACGGCAAGGCTCCGGAGATCTACGTCGCGCTGTACGAGTACGGCAACGACCGTCTTTCGAAGGAGAGCAAATGGATAAGACGCGTTCTTCCGCTGACCGACGATCTCGACATGGTCTCCAAGGAGTTGTTCGCGCTCAGGACCAACGGCGGCAGCGAGTACTGCGGCGCGGTGATAAAGCACGCCGTGGAGAATCTCGACTGGTCGAAGTCGGACGGCGACCTGAAGGTCATCTTCATCGCCGGCAACGAGCCGTTTACGCAGGGAGGCGTCGACTACAGAAAGGCGTGCAAGGCGGCCATCGAGAAGGGCATCACCGTCAACACCATATTCTGCGGCAACCACGCGGAAGGCGTTCGGACGCACTGGAAGGACGGCGCCACGCTCGCAGACGGCATGTACATGCACATAGACCAGAGCAAGGTCGTCCACATCGACGCGCCGCAGGACAAGGAACTGGCGCGTCTCGGACGGGAGTTGAACAGGACCTACGTCGGCTACGGCGCCGCCGGCAAGTTGCGCAAAGAAGAGCAGAAGATGCAGGACGAAAACGCCGCCAAGGCGGCCCCGGGCGTCATGGCGCAGCGCGCGATCACCAAGGCGCAGAAAGACCTCTACAGAAACGCGGGTTGGGACCTGGTGGACGCGGTCGCGGAAGGCAAGGCCAGGATCGAGGACCTGAAGGACGAGGACCTTCCGGAAGAGATGAGGAAGATGACGGTGGAGGAGAGAAAGGCGTACGTTGAGAAGAAGCGGAAGGAACGCGCGGAACTGCAGAAGAAGATCAACGACCTGAACGAGCAGCGCAAGAAGTACGTGGCGCAGAAGATGAAGGAGTTGAGCGGGAAGGGCGAGGACACGCTGGACTCGGCCATGATAAAGGCGATCCGCGAGCAGGCGAAGAAGAAGCAGTTCCGGTTCGAGGAGTCGGCCGAAAAATAAGTTGTTCCGGGACGAGGCGGCCGCGCGGCCGGCCGCCCCGCCCCGCGTCGTTCGCGCCGGAGCGACGCCGGCGCGCCTGCGTCTCGGAAAGGAGTCGGTCGTGAGCGCAAGAGCGGTGCTGGTGGTGGAGGACGACGAGGCCGTCAGGCAGGGCATCGTGGACGCGTTACGGTTCGCGGGCTTCGACACGCTCGAGGCCGGCGACGGCGGAGACGGTCTGGAGATGGCGGTTTCGGTGGAGTACGACCTGCTGCTTCTGGACCTGGTGCTGCCGCGTTGCGACGGTCTGGAGATTCTCCGCGCGGTACGTGAGGCGCGACCGACTCTGCCGATAATCATATTGACGGCGCGCGGCGGCGAAGCGGATCGCGTCAGGGGTCTCAAACTCGGCGCGGACGACTACGTGGTCAAACCGTTCAGCGTCAGAGAACTGCTCGCGCGCGTCGAGGCGGTCCTGCGACGCTCTCCGGAGCGGCCCATCGACGTCGCGGAAGTGAGGCTGCCCGGCGGCGTCGCGGACCTCGCGCGGCGCGAGGTGCGTTTCGACGACGGCGCCTCCCTCACGCTTTCGCAGACCGAAACGGACCTGCTCCGCTATCTCGCCCGCAACCCGGGACGTGTCGTCTCGCGCGAGGAGATACTCGCGCGCGTCTGGCGTGTGGAGCCGGGCGGACTGGAGACGCGCACCATAGACATGCACGTGACCCGCCTGCGGAAGAAACTGCGCGACGACTCTTCGCGTCCGCGGGTGATCGTGACCGTCAGAGGCGAAGGCTACATGCTGGCCGCCGGGGGGGAGGACTCGTGAGTCGACCGTGGCGGATGTGGCTCGTGTTCGGACTGGGACTGGCGGCGGTGCTCGCCGCGACGGGCTGGACCAGCGTCAAGGCCGTGCAACTCGACCGCGCGGAAGCGGAGGCGCGCAGACAGGCGGCGTTCGAGGAAAACGTCCGCTTAGCGCTCTGGCGTATGGATTCGTCGCTCACCTGGCTCCTCGCGCGCGAGAACTCTCGTCCGTACTTCGTCTACAGTTCGTTCTATCCGGCGGAACGCGCCTACAATCGGATGTTCGCGCGAATCAGAAAAGGCGAGGTGCTGGTGCCGTCTCCGCTGCTGACCGAGGCTCCGCCGGAGGTGCTCCTTCACTTTCAGTTTCTTCCGGACGGCACGCTCACGTCGCCGCAGGCGCCGGAGGGCAACATGCGCGACCTGGCGGAGTCCGGATACGCCCGCGCCGGCGGGATAGAGGCCGCGGAGAAGCGACTGGCGGAGTTGCGTTCGTTTCTGAGCAGGGACGCGATAGTGGCGGCGCTCCGCAGGCGCGGAGCCGACTCCGCGGAACGGACGGCCCGGAGCGGCCCGGACCGTGTCGCTACGGCGCCGCGACAGGTTCCGTCGCAGCAGGCGGAGCAGGCGGCGCGCGCCGTTCAGGAATGGGAGGCGCGCTCGCTGAACGTCAAAAAGCAACTCATGCGCCTGCTCGAGGAGCAGCGAGTGGTGCGGGACGAGGGAAAATCCGAAGATGCTTCGCGGCCGGGCGGGCATCTGATGACGCCGTTGTGGATCGACGGTCGTCTTTTTCTGGTCAGGCGCGTCTCGGAGGGCGGAGGCGGGTACGTACAGGGCTGCTGGCTGGACTGGCCGGAGTTGAAGCGCGAACTGCTGGCGCGCGTCGTCGATCTGCTGCCGGGCGCCGATCTGGAGCCGGTCGACTCCGCTGATGGAGCGGGAGGCTCGCGGACGCTTGCGGCGCTTCCGGTCAGAGTCCTGCCCGGCGAGGCGCCGGCGCTGGCGGACGACTCGCTCTCGCCGATACGGGTCTCGCTCGCCATAGCGTGGGCGTGCGTGCTGCTGGGCGCCGTCGCCGTCGTCGGTCTGCTCAGGAGCGCGATGTCGTTGAGCGAGCGACGCGGCGCTTTCGTCTCGGCGGTCACACACGAACTGCGCACTCCGCTCACCACCTTTCGCATGTACACCGAGATGCTCGCAGAAGGCATGATCCGCGACGAAGCGAAGGTGCGGCGCTATCTGGACACCCTGCACAGGGAGGCGGAGCGCCTCGGTCGACTGGTCGAGAACGTGCTGGCGTACGCGCGCCTGGAGAGCGGCCGCGGCGCGACGCGCGGCGAAGCGGTCGCCGTCGGCGATCTTCTCGAGAGAGTCGCGCCGGAACTCCACCGACGCGCCGAACGCGCCGGTATGACCGTCTCGACGGAGGTGGGCGAAAGCGACGCGGCGACGCTCGTCCGCACGGACGTCTCCGCCGTCGGCCAGATACTGTTCAACCTCGTGGACAACGCCTGCAAGTACGCCGCATCCGCCGAAAACAAAGAGATTCGGATCACGGCCGAGCGGACCGGCGACTTCGTGACCGTACGCGTCCGGGACCACGGTCCCGGCGTCTCCGGAGCGGAGGTGAAGCGTCTCTTCAAGCCTTTCTGCAAGTCCGCCGGCGAGACCACGCCCGGCGTCGGTCTGGGACTGGCGCTTTCGCGTCGCCTCGCCCGCCGTATGGGCGGAGATCTGCGTCTGGACGGGACCGTCGGCGGCCGCGGCGCATGTTTCGCGCTCACGCTGCCCGTCGCGTGACCGCCTCTCAGGTGAGTCCTTTGAGTTGCCGTCGCAGACGCAGTTTGATGCTTCCGGCGCTCGGCGGCTTCGTCATGCGGTCGTGG
>CAYPNR010000037.1:0-4865 GCA_964412125.1 uncultured Planctomycetota bacterium
GTTGCGGGTCGCCGTCGCGGAGTATATAATGAGCCGCCGACGTTTTGGGGAGAGACGGAATGCGCAGAGCCGCGATCGTGGCCGCCAGAAGAACGCCCATAGGAAAGTTCCTCGGCGGATTCACATGGACCACGGCGGTCGAGTTGGGCACGGCGATAACCAGAGCGGTCCTCGAAGAGACCAAAATACCGCCGGAGCGCGTCGGTTTCGTCATCTTCGGCAACGGAAGACAGGCGGGTAACAGACCCAATCCGGCGCGACAGATAGCCGCTTTCGCGGGTATGCCGTGGGAGACGATCGCCTATACCGTCAACAAGACCTGCGGCTCGGGCATACTCTCGATAGCGCACGGCCTCCAGCACATCGGAAGCGGCGAGGCGGACGTCGTGATCGCGGGAGGCACCGAAAACATGACCCGCACGCCGTTCATCATGGACAGACTCAGAATGGGCTATCGAATGGGCGACGCGCCGGTGCTCGACGGACAGTATCACGACGGGCTGCTCTGTCCGATAAGCGAGATGCGAATGGGCGAGACCGCGGAGAAACTGGCGGAGATGTACAAAATAGACCGCGAGGAGCAGGACCGCTACGCGATGATGAGCCAGAACAGATGCGAGGCGGCGGAGGACGCCGGAATCTGGAAGCAGGAGATCGTGGCCGTCGAGGCGAAGGACGCGCGCGGCAGACCGCTCGTCGTGGAGCGCGACGAGCATCCCAGACGGGGCGTGACCATGGAGAAACTGGCGAAACTGCCGACCGTCTTCAAGAAGGACGGTACCGTGACGCCGGGCAACGCGTGCGGCCTCTGCGACGGCGCCGCGGCGACGGTGCTGGTCGCGGAGGATCGACTGGGCGAGTTCGATCTCGAGCCGCTCGCCTGGGTGGAGGGACACGCGTTCGCGGGCGTGGACGCTTCGATAATGGGCATAGCGCCGGTCTACGCGACGCGTAATCTCCTGGAGAAAACCGGACTCGGACTGGACGATTTCGACCTGATCGAGTTGAACGAGGCGTTCGCCGCGCAGGTGCTCGCCTGCGACAGGGAACTGCATCTGGACATGGAGAAGACGAACGTGAACGGAGGCGCGATAGCGCTGGGGCATCCGATAGGATGTACGGGCTGTCGTATCGTGGTGACGCTGCTGCACGAGATGGTCCGCCGCGACGCGAAACGCGGACTGGCCACGCTCTGCCAGTCGGGCGGTTTGGGAACCGCGATGAGCCTGGTGCGGGAATAGCGGCCGTTTTGGAGTTTGTGTGATGCTGGCGCTTATCAGTTCGTTGGGTTGGCCGGAACTGGTGATAATCCTGTTCGTGGCGCTACTCATCTTCGGACGACGCTTGCCGGAGGTGGGCAAAAGTCTCGGCCGCGGGATACGCGAGTTCAAAAAGGCCGTCTCCTCCGAGGACGAGACGGGCGTGAAAAGTGAGACGGACGACAAAGACGTCGAGAAGAAAAGCGAAACCGTCTCCGCCGGGCGGGAGAGCGAAAAGAAGGACGAAGCGACGGCAAAAGACGGCGAGAAGGCGGCGGAGAGCGCCTGATGAGCCGCCGTTTCATCAAGGACCTGCAGGCGGGCGACCGTGTCGAACAGGTCATGCTCCTCTACGCCATATCCGAGCGTCAGACGCAGGAGGGACGTCCGTATCTGGTTCTGACGCTGGCGGACCGCACCGGTCGCATCTCCGCGGTGGTCTGGCAGGAGCAGATACCGCCGGAGCGCCCCGCGCCGGACGACTTCGTCCGGGTGGTCGGACCGGTGGAGGAGTACAAGGGACGCCTGCAGGTGCGCGTCGAAAGGATGGATCTCGTCGACGAAAGCGAGGTGGACGAAAGCCTGTTCGTGCGCCGCAGCGACGCCGACGGCAAGGTGTTGCTGAACAGAATGGTGACGTTTCTGGGAAAGGTGGAGGACACCTTTCTGAAGGGGTTGGCCGACTCTTTTCTGTCGGACAGGGACTTCATGGCGGACTTCGTTCTCGCGCCGGCCGCGCGTGAGGTGCATCATCCGTACGTCGGCGGACTTCTGGAGCACACCCACAACGTCGTGCGCATCTGCAGGATGGTGACGTTGATATATCCTGCGCTGGACGCGGACCTTCTGGTGGTGGGCGCGTTTCTGCACGACGTCGGCAAGGTGCGCCAGTACAGGTGGCGTCGCGCGATCGACCACACCACGCCCGGCCGACTCGTCGGACACGTGGTCATGGGCGCGGAGATGATGCGGAAGCGCGCTCTGAAGATCGCGGGCTTTCCGCGTGACGTCCTTCTCAAACTCGAACATATGATTCTGAGCCACCACGGACGCAGGGAGTGGGGCTCTCCGGTGGAGCCCGCGTTCGAGGAGGCGGCGATGCTGCACATGGCCGACTACATGGACTCGCGTATGGCCATGTTCGCCGAGGCGCGTCGCGCGGCTCCGGACGGAGCGGAGTGGAGCGAATACGTACGCGCTCTCGACCTGCACGTCTTCCTGCGGTGACGCGTCTGGAGGGAGACCGTTTGCGGCTGATGCCGAGGAAGCCCGGCTCGAGACTCCGTCGTCTGTGGCTCGTCCTGCTTCTGTTGTGCGCCACGCCTTCCCGGACGCTCCTCGTGGTCGGCTCCGCGCTGGTGTTCCTCGCCGAGGCGACGGTTTTCGTCTCCTACGGTCTTCTGCGACGCAAGGAGCGGTTGAGCACCGGCGGACCGTACGCGCTGACGCGCAATCCGGTCTACTCCGCGGTGCTGGCCGCCAACTTCGGCTTCTGGCTCTGCGCCGGCGCCGGCCTCGCCCTGGAGCCCGCCGCGTGGCGGTTCTGTTTGCGGATCGGGACGCTGACCCTCAACCCGCCGGTTCTGTGCATGTTCGTCTTTCTGCCGTGGGCGGCGCTGCACTACCTCGGCCGCATCCGAAAGGAGGAGCCGGAGTTGTCGGCCGCCTTCGGCGACGCTTACGCGGAATACAGGCGGCGCGTGCCGACGCGCCTGCTGGTGTGGCCGCCGGCCTTCTTCAGACTCGACTGGCTCCTTTTCGAGTTCTCCAGCGGCGTCGCCTTCCGCAACCGCGCTCCGAGCCGCGTCGCCAAATACGCTCTCTGGCTCCTCCTGTTCTGGGGGCGATGGGGCCTCGAACGCGACGCGCGCGAGCGCTCGCTGCTGCTTACGCGACACACGCATTTCTGGCTGTTCGTCGGCTTGCTTTGCGCGACGTTTGTCCTATACTTCGGATTTCGGGCGCTGGAGCGGCGCTTCCGCAAGTACCGCAATTGAGGCTGGAGCGACCGTGGGAAGCATGCGTTTTTACGTCGAGCAGTTCGAGAGATACAAAGCGGAGGGAATGGAAGCGCTGAAGAGCGGCGATCGGGACCACGCGAGATTCTGTCTGCTGAAGGCGGGCGAGTTCCTGTACAGGATGGCCGAGAAATCCACCGGCAGACTTCGTGAGAGTCGTGTCGTGAACGCGCACAAACTGGTGGAGATGGCGCGGGGGATCGCCGCGGCGCACGGCGGAAGCGGGGCCGCGGCCGAGGAGAAGGAAGGTGTTCAGGCCGAGCAGTTCATGGTGAAGGAGAAGCCCGGCGTCTCCTTCGACGAGATCGCGGGACTCGAAGACGCGAAGCAGCGGATACTGGTACGGGTGGTCTATCCTCTTCGGCGGCCGGAGTTGGCGGAGCGCTTCAGGATCCGGCTCGGCGGGGGACTGCTGCTCTACGGGCCGCCGGGCACCGGAAAGACGATGCTTGCGAAGGCGGTGGCGCACGAGGTGGACGCTCCGTTCTACACGGTGCGGCCGAGCGACATCCTCAGCAAGTGGGTCGGCGAGGCGGAGAAAAACATCGCCAGGCTGTTCGACGAGGCGCGTTCGCATCAGATCAGCGTCGTTTTCATCGACGAGGTGGAGAGTCTCGTGCCGCGTCGGCGCTCGACACGTTCGAGTGTGATGGCGCGACTGGTGCCGCAGATACTGGCCGAGTTGGAAGGCTTCAGAAAAGGCAACCCCATACTCTTCATCGGCGCCACCAACGAGCCGTGGCTGATCGACCAGGCGATGCTGCGGCCGGGACGGTTCGACGAGAGGGTCTATGTGGGACTGCCCGACGAGGCGGCGCGGCGGAAGATATTCGAGATACAGTTGGCGGGGCGGCTCTGCGGCGAGATCGACTGCGCGGCGCTCGCGGCGGCGACGGAAGGCTACTCGGGCGCCGACGTCCGCGCCGTCTGCGAGGGCGCGGCGGAGCGTGTCTTTCTCGAATCGATGAAGAGCGGAGAAGAGCGGCCGATAACCATGGCGGACTTGACGGCGTCGCTTGAACGCGTCAGACCGTCGGTTCCGCCGGAGACGCTGAAGCGCTACGAAGCGTATCACGCCACACACTGAACGCCGGTCCGAGCGCGTCCGGCGGCGGACCCGTCACTCGCGGGGCGGTCTCATCTGTCTGCGGTAGCCCTCCACGAGCACCTTGGCCGCGTCGGCGAAACGCCAGCGGACGACGTGGAGATGGATGAGTTTGGTGCGGACCGCGGCGTTTTCGGGCTGCAGGTCCAGCACGACGCGATAGACGGCTCCGGCGTCGTCCATTTTGCCCTCGGACGCCAGCGAGTCGGCGAAGGCGACCATGTTTTCCAGGGCTTTCTCTCTCGACCGGCTGCTTCGCCAGATGCTTTCGACGCGGTCTCTCACGGCCTCTTCGGCGGTCTCCGGGGAGAACTCCTCGCGCCACCTGTCGCCGGTTTCGTGGGCGGACTCGTTTTCGCCTTTCTCGACGCGTCGTATGTAGCCGTTGCGGAGCAGGAAAGCGAGGACGCGGGCGACTTCCAGTCTCGACAGTGGCGCGCGGCCGACGATCTCGTCCACTCTGCGGACGCGTTCGAGGAGTTG
>CAYPNR010000037.1:4965-21088 GCA_964412125.1 uncultured Planctomycetota bacterium
TCGGCCGGCGACCGCTTGAGGCGCTCATTCGTCGGGAGGCTCCGCGGGCAGGGTGAATCTGAACGAGGAGCCTCCGTCCGGCCGCGACTCCACGTGGATCTCCCCGCCCATCTTCTCGATGAGCGACCTGCATATCGGCAGTCCCAGGCCCGTTCCTCTGTAGCCGGGTCCGGACCTGCGATCCACCTGGACGAACTTCTCGAAGATGGTCTCAATCGCCTTCTCCGGTATGCCGCGACCCGTGTCGGTCACGCGGACCTCGACGAAGTCGTCGTTCAGGCGCCGCGCCGAAATCGTGACTCTGGTTCCTTCCGGATTGTGCACTATCGCGTTGTTGACGAGATTGGTGAGCACCTCGGCGACGGCGTCGGCGTCCGCGAACACGCGCAACTCCGGCGGCACGTCTATCTCGACAATCTCTCCCTTCTCGGCCGCCTTGCCCTTCAGCAGTTCGACGACCGGCTTCACCGCCGCCGACAACGGTATCTCGCACGGGTCGATCGGATACTCGCCGGCCTCGATACGCGAGATGGTGAGCACGTCGGTGGCGAAACGCGAGAGACGCTCGACGTTGCGCCCCAGTATTTCCATATGTTTTTTCTGCTCTTCGGTCAACTCTCCCAGCATTCCGTCGAGGAACATGCCGATGACGGAGCGCATGGGCGTCATGGGCGTGCGCAGTTCGTGTGTGACCGCCGCCACGAATCCGCTCTTCATCCGGTCGAGTTCCTTCAACTTCTCGACGACCATCCTTTCGGCTTCCAGTTCGCGTCGCACGCGTTCGGCCTGCTTGCGCTCGGTGATGTCGCGCGCGTTCACCAGCACGCCTTTTATGCTCGGGTTGTCCGTCAGGTTGCTCGCTATCGCCTCGATGTGGATCCAGGAGCCGTTCTTATGGAGGGCGCGGAACTCCACCTGTCCGCGCGCGCCGGGTTTCCGCAGGATGCCGGCGAACCACGCCTTGACTCTTTCGCGGTCCCTCGGATGCGCGGGGTCCAGCACGGACTTGCCGAGCGGCGCCTCCGGAGTGTATCCGAGCACGCGCTCGACCACGGGACTTATGTAGCGGACCTTCATCTCGGGAGTCAGAATGGCGACTATGTCGGAGGAGTTCTGCACCACGGAGCGGAAGACCTCCTCGCTCGCCCGCAGCGCTTCCTCCAGTCGCTTGCGCTCGGTGATGTCGCGCAGCGACGCCAGGTACGCTTTTTTGCCGGCCCACTCGATCCGTACCGTGCGCATCTCCGCGACGACGATCGTGCCGTCGGCGTGGCGGATCTCGACTTCGCTCATTCCGTCCGGCGTCACGTCGTATCCGAACGGTGCGCCGACGATGTCTCTGGCCTTGCGGCCGAGCATCGCTTCCGCGGCGGGGTTGACCATCATCACGACGCCGCTCTCGTCCACCACAGCGAAGCCGTCGGCGTTGTCGTGGATCACTCTGTAGAAGCGTTTGTTGCTGATGTACATCTCCTGCTGCATTCGGTGCCGCTCGATCGCGTAGCGCATCGAGCGCAGCAGCGGATCGGCGGCCAGTTCCTCTTTGACTATCCAGTCCTGCGCGCCGGCGCGGGCCGCCTCCGCGGCCAGCGCTTCGTCCTTCGTGCCGGTGAGGATGATGAACGGCAGATGGGGAAAGGCGGCGTGCAGCGTGAAGAACGTGTCGATGCCGCTGCCGTCCGGCAGGTTCAGGTCGAGCAGCACTATATCGAACTCCTTTTCCGCTATGCGCTTACGCGCGGCGGACAGGGAGTCCGCGGACTCGATTTCGAATTCCGTCTCATGCGCCTTTCGGAGCATTTCCCGGACCAGTCGTCTGTAGTCGGGATTGTCTTCCACCAGCAACACTTTCAACGGACGTCTCCTCTGATTCCGGTGGGTCGCGGCGCCCGGCCGCCGCGCTATCATAGCCTGCGACCGTTCCGCAAGTCCAGACAGTTTCCCGAATTGCCGGGACACGGAAGCGCCGCGGCTCCGTTTGCGGCGGATGGGCGCGCTTCCGCGTTCGCCCTTGAGGGGCGCGGACGGACGGGTAGAATGGCGTGAGTGAATCTCAGAGGGGGACGATCGATGTCCAACGTGATCGCGTTCGCCGGCAAGGGAGGCGTCGGCAAGACGGCGGTTTCCGCCTGTCTCATTCGACATCTGGTGAGCCGCGGCGGGGGTAGTGTGCTCGCCGTGGACGCCGATCCCAACCACAATCTCGGCATGGCGCTCGGCGTCCGCATCGACAGGACGGTGGCGGACCTGCGCGAGGACATGGCGGCTGGGACGCTTTCGACGCCGGCGGGGATGAACAAGGAGCGGATGATAGAGTACGGCGTTCAGGCGGCGGTGGAGGAGCACGACGGTTTCGCGCTGCTGGTGATGGGACGGCCTGAGGGACCGGGCTGCTACTGTTACGTCAATCACGTGCTTCGGCGGGTGCTGGAGGAGTTGAGAGACTCCTACGACTGGGTGGTGATAGACACCGAAGCCGGCATGGAGCATCTCAGTCGTCGGACCACGGGCAACGTGGACCTGATGGTGGTGGTCTGCCAGCCGACGGCGGCGAGCGTGCTCGCGGCCGAGCGGATAGCGGAGATGGCGGGGAAGTTGCCCGTGAACGTGGAGAGGATAGCGGTGGTGTTCAACATGGTGCATGACGGGGTGCCGCCACGACTTATTGAGCGGATAAAGGGGATTAATCTTGATGTGATGGGAGAGGTGCCGTACAATTCTTCTTTTGACGGGTGTGACGAGGACGCGTCGTCGGATGACATCTGCCCGTGGTTCGAGAGGGTTTGCGAGCGGATAGTCGGAGAGATGGGTGGAGGAGACCGGCATGGTCCTGTTCGGGCAGATTCTGCTTGAGAGTCATCTGATAACGAAAGAAGACCTGGAGATGGCGCTCGAGGAGCAGAAGGAAAGCGAGCGTCTGCTGGGCGAGATACTGAGAGAGAGAGGGCTGCTGACCAGCGGACAGGTGTGGCGCACCTGGCTGATGCAGTTGTCGAAGCGCTACAACTGTCTCTACGAGGTGGACGCGCCCAGCGAGGTGCGCAGACTCGCTTTCGGAGACCTGGCCGAGCACTACCTGGCGGTTCCGATAGCGCTCGAGGAGGAGACGATAATTCTCATCAAGGGCTTTTCGGATCTGCCGATAATCGACGATTTGAGAGTACTTTACGGCGCCGAGCGGATCACCGTGGTGACCATCAACGGCCGGCTCTCCGGGGCCGTCAGGCGTCAGTATCCGTCCGTGACGCAGGCGACCTGCTCGCGCTGCGGGGACGTGATAGCCTCGCCGCAGGCGCGGCTCACCGTCGACGAGAGCGGCGGCGCCAGTTTCCTGTGCGAGCACTGCTGGGTCAAACTCTCCCACATCAGCGGCGTCTTCGACGGCAACGAACAGGCGGAGGAGCCCCACGACGCCCCGGCGGCCCCCGGGGGCGCGGAGAGCGAAGAGAGTTCATCATAGGAGGCAGACTTCATGGCTATTCCCGACGTCAAGGAATCCTGGCCCGCGCAGATAATGGAGGTTCGTATAGGCGCGGGTGAGGAAGAAGGAGGAACACGTACCTCGACGGTGACCGTCGGCGGTCAGAAAGGATTGTCGTTTCATCACTTCGAGGACGCCGGCGGCCACAGACCGGTCATAGCCGCGCACATACTCGACGTTCCGCCGACGGGATGGCCCGACGACCTCGCCGGGGCGTACAAAGACGTCTCCGACGACCCGGGCGGGTGGGCGTCCCGGGCCGTCGAGGATCTCGGTGTGGACATGATAGCGCTCACCCTGCAGGGCTGTCATCCGGACTTCGGCGACAGAGGGCCCGAGCACGCCGTCGAGGCGGTGACCAAGTTGAAGGAGTCGGTCGGCGTGCCGCTGTTAATATGGGGCACGGGCGTCGCGGAGAAGGACAATCAGGTGATGCCGAAGGTGTCGGAGGCGCTGCGCGGCGAGCGCGCGCTGCTCGGCTCGGCCACTCAAGACAACTACAAGACGCTCTGCGCGGTCTGCCAGGCGGACGGACACGCCATAATTTCCGAAGCGCCGCTCGACATCAACATCGGCAAGCAGGTCAACGTACTTCTTTCCGACATGGAGTTTCCGCTGGACCGCATCGTGATGTTTCAGACCACCGGCGCGCTCGGCTACGGTTTCGAATACGTCTACTCGATCCAGGAGCGGCAGCGGCTGGCCGGCCTCGGCGGCGACAGACTGATGGCTTTGCCCATGCTCGCCACGGTCGGACACGAAGCGTGGCGGTCGAAGGAGGCGAAGGCGCCGGAGTCCGAGTTTCCGCAGTGGGGCTCCGAAAGCGTCCGCGGACCGCTCTGGGAGATCATAACCGCGGTCGGCATGATCGTCTCCGGTGTGGACATTTTATTGATGCGTCATCCGGAGGCGATCCGCGCCGTGCAGCGCTACATCGCCCGTCTCTGGCCGTGAGCGTCCGGGACCGTTTCCGAAGGCGCCTCCGCGTCGCGAAACCGTCTTTGTCTTTATCCGCGCCGCCGATTTCGCAGGCGGCGGACCCCGGACTCCGGCGCTTCCGTTCTCGACTCTCCTCCGCGGCCGGGGTTGCCGCGCGCGCGTCGGACGGGTATAATTCTGCCGGGAGGGAATGTGATGCTGGAACGTTTGCGCCGCAGTCTCGACGCCGTCCGCGGAAGGATAGCGGACGCGTGCGCGCGCGCGCGTCGCCGGGTCGAGGACGTGACGCTGGTGGTGGTCACCAAGACGGTCGGCGCGGAGGTCGTGGACGCCCTGGCGCGACTCGGCGTGGAGGACATCGGCGAGAACTACGTTCAGGACGCGCGTCGCAAGAAGGAGAGCGCGACGTCCGCGGCTCAGAAGATGCGCTGGCACATGATAGGACATCTGCAGCGGAACAAAGCGAAGCGCGCGGTGGAGATCTTCGACTGCGTCCACTCGGTGGACGGTCTCGGAATAGTCGAGGCGCTCGACCGTCGCGCGCGCGCCGCGGGTCGGACCATGCCGGTCTTCGTGGAGGTGAAGTTGAGCGGGGAGGCGACGAAGTTCGGAGTCGCGCCGGACGAGGCGGAGGCGGTCGCGGAAGCGGTCGCGGCGGCCGACGGCCTGGAACTTCTCGGCCTGATGACGATGGCGCCGCACTTCGAGGATCCCGAACGCGCCAGACGCTACTTCGCGGCTCTGCGGTCGCTCGGCGAGCGTCTCGACACGCGTCTGGGCGGGGCGATTCGGTGCTACTCCATGGGCATGAGTTCCGACTTCGAGGTGGCGGTGGAGGAGGGCGCGACGCACGTCAGGATAGGCACGGCGGTGGTGGGCGGCCTGGTGAGGTGCTGAAGCGTGGCGCTTCTTCTGGTCGAGCGCGGCGCGGACAAGGACCGCAAGGTCGAACTGAAACAGGACAGAGTCATTCGCCTGGGCCGCAGCCAGGATTGCGACCTCGTGCTGAAGGATCCCATGATCTCGCGTCAGCATTTCGAGGTGGAGGGGCGCGACGGCAACTTCTACATCCGGGACCAGGGCTCGACCAACGGCACCTTCCTCAACGGCGAGCGTCTGGAGAAAGAGACGCGTCTGGAGATAGGCGACCGCATAGAGGCGGGCGACACGCTTCTTTCGTTCATACCGCACGAGCGCTGGCGACGCCAGGACACCGTCACCGGACGCAACATCGCCGGCTATCTCATTCTCGAGCGCATCGGCCGCGGCGGAATGGGCACGGTCTACAAGGCGCTGCAACTCTCTCTCGACCGGACCGTCGCGCTGAAGATACTCTCCAAGAACCTTTGCAAGGACAGAAACTTCATCGAGATGTTCGTCCGTGAGGCGAGGAGCGCGGGTCAACTCAACCATCCGAACATAGTTCACGTCTACGACGTGGGCAAGTGGGAAGGCGTGTATTATCTGTCGATGGAGTACATGGTGGGCGGGAGTCTCGCCGATCTGGTGCGTCGGCAGGGCCGCGTCAGGGTGGCCAACGCCATTCCGATGATGACGGACGCCGCTCACGGACTCGAATACGCCGAGCGCAGAGGCATCGTGCACAGGGACATAAAGCCGGACAACCTGATGCTGAGCGATGAGGGAGTCGTAAAGATAGGCGATCTGGGAATAGCCAGGCAGATACCTGCGCGGGGCTCCGTGAAGGACCAGGCGCTGTACGGCTCTCCTCTCTACATGTCGCCGGAGCAGGCGCGATGCGCCGAGGTCGACCATCGCGCCGACATATACTCGCTCGGCGTCACTTTCTATCAGATCCTCTCGGGACGTACGCCGTTTTCCGGCTCCACCGTGAAAGAGATAATCATAAAGCAGGTGAAGGAGGAGCCTCCGCCGCTTAAGGAGGTCGCGCCGGACGTTCCGGAGCCGGTCTGCGAGGTGGTCCACAGAATGCTGAAGAAGAACCCGGCGGAGCGCTACCAGAACGCGGGGGAGGTGATAAAGGCGCTCGAGACGATAAAGAAGAGCGTCCGCGCGGTGAGACGTGCGTTCGGACCGCAGGTGCCCAAGAAGCGACTGTTCATGCTGGTCGGCGTGCTCGGCGCCGTGGTGGTCGCGTGTCTGGTCGCCGCGCTGGCGTGGATCTCGTGGAGGGAAGCGGCGAGGGAGGCGCACGATCGTCTGCGGAAGGGCTACGGCGAAGCGCTGAAGCGGATCGAGGCCGCCGCCGCCGCCCCGGTCTCGGGACGAACCGAGCGCGAGCGGCACCGGGCTCGCCTGAAAGCGCTCGCCGCGGCGATCGAGATGGTCGGCCGCGCCGCCGGAGAGTACGAAGCGGTCGAAGGCGCGACCGCGCGCCTGCGGGAGGTGGAGGCGTCGCTGCGCAAGGGCATTGACGCGGAGAGAAAGCGATACGCGGAGGCGGCCCAACGCGCCTTGAAGGCCGCCGAGGAGTTCTACGACGGACACGTGACCGCGACCCGTCACGGACCCATGCTCGTGAAGGTTCTCGAAGAGGCGGGACGCCTGTTCGCCGGCGTGGTGAGCAACTACGGCGACACGGAGGAGGCCAACCTCGCGCGGACGCGGCTCTCGGAGGTGCGGGACCGGTGTGACAGGTTTCAGGTCGAGAGCGAGAGCGCGGAGCGGGAGGCGAAACTGGTGGAGAACGCCGTCGCTCGACTCACGGCGCAGAACAAGTATCGACAGGCGAAGGAGCGGATAGACGCCTATCCCGCGCGGCTGCGTGTGTGGCCTGCGTGGCGCGCGCTTGAGGCGCTGCGGAAGCGTGTTCTGCAGGGCGAGCGCGGCTACTTCATGGCGCGTCGCGCGGAGATAGAGCGCATGATAGAGGAGAAGCGTTTCCCGGAGGCGGAGCGCGCGATCAGGCTGCTGGGCGAGGAGACGAGCGGCGAGTCGGCGCAGACGGGTCTGAACGAGTTGAAAGCGGCGCTTGCGGCGGCCCGCGATCGACTGCGCGAGGAGCAGAAGCAACGCCTTTTGAGGGAGGACGCCAACGTATTCGCCGGCGCGTGGTCGAAGGCGCGCGACATGAGCGCGCAGTTCGACTTCGACGGCGCCGCGCACACGATGAAGATGGCGCGGATCCGACTCAAGAGCGACGACTATCGTCGTCTCGCCGACACCGCCATGGTTCTGGTGAAGCGCGCCGAAGCGCTGCAGGAGACGCTGGTCAGGCAGATAGCCGGCGGCGGCCTGTCGCGGGTCGTGCGACTCAAGTTCGGCGTCATAGAAGCGCGGGTCAGAGGCGCCGACGCTTCGGAACTCCATCTGGAGTACGACGAGGGGGAGTTGCACGCCGAACTGGACAGACGCTGGCGCGACCTGAGTGCGGCGCAGTTGAGAAAGTTGTACGGCGCCATGCGCATGGGCGCTCACGAGGAGATGGGACTGGCGGCGTTCCTCGTGATCAGGGGACTGGGCGGCGAAGCCGAGACGCACTGGAGCCGCGCTCTGGAGTTGGACGGGACGATGAAGGACGAAGTCGACAGGTGCAGGGAGTTCATGAAGTGGTTGAAGTGAGAGCGTCGCGCGGCGGCTCGGTCGTACGCGTCCATCTCAGGCCCGGCGGACGACGGGACGCGGTGGTGGGCGAGCGCGGCGGCGCCCTGCTGGTGGAGGTGCGGGCGAGACCGGAGAAGGGCGCCGCCAACGACGCGCTGCTCTCGGTTCTGGCCGACGTGTTCGGCCTGCGCGCCGGCGAGTTGCGTATCACCTCGGGCGCGTCCTCGCGTCGCAAGTCCGTCGCGGTTCCGCTGGAGCCGCGCGCGGCGGCCGACTGCATGGAAGCGGCGCTGTCGCGGCCGCCGCGGAAGTAGAGCCGGTCCCTTCAATCGGAGCGGGAACGCGTGTCGGAACTGGAGGAGCACATAGAGAAGACGATGGCGGCGCTGCGGCGCGACGGCCTCGAACGCTTCCCGATCGAGATCACCTCGCGCGCGCCCGTCACCGTCGTCGCGGGCGGCAGGAGCCTGGTGAACTTCTCGTCCAACGACTATCTGTGTCTGGCGCACGACCGGCGCGTCCGCGCCGCTTTCGCGAAGGCCGCGCTCGAGATGCCGGCGTCGTCCACCGCCAGTCGTCTCATCTGCGGCGATTCGGGGCCGCTGCGCCTGCTGGAGACGCGACTCGCGCGGCTGAAGAACCGTCCCGCCTGTCTGGTCTTTCCGTCGGGCTATCACGCCAATCTCGGCGCGATAACCGCCTTGGCCGGCGAAGGCGATTACATCCTTTCCGACCGCAAGAACCACGCTTCGATAATAGACGCCTGTCGTCTCTGCCGCGCACGCGTCCTGATCTTCGAGCACAACGACGTCGCGTCGCTGGAGAAGCGTCTTGCGCGTCTTCCGTCGGACGCTTTCAAACTGGTGATCGTCGAGTCGGTCTACTCGACCGACGGCTCGGTCGCGCCGCTTGAGGAGATCTTCGAGTCGTGCCGCCGCTGTGGAGCGACGCTCATGGCGGACGAGGCGCACGCCACCGGCACCATGGGTCGCGGCGGTCGCGGCCTGGAGGAGCATCTGCGTCTCGGAAACGCGTGCGACGTCGTCATGGGAACGCTCGGCAAGGCGCTCGGCACGCACGGCGGCTTCATCTGCGGCTCGCGCGACCTGATTCATTTTCTGAACAACCGCGCCCGTACCGCCGTCTACACGACCGCGCTTCCCGCCGCCGTCGCCGCAGCCGCGGCCGAGGCCGTCGGGATACTCCTCGAAGAGGGCGAGGAACTGGTCGCGGAGTTGCGCGCGCGCGTGGAATTTCTCGCCGCGCGTCTGGCCGAGGCGGGCCTCCTCGAAGGCGTCCCGCAGAGCCCTATAATGTCTTTCAAGGTGGGCGACGAGAGTCGTTGCGTACGTCTGCGGGACGCTCTTATGGAGCGCGGCTTTTTCGTGGGCGCGCTTCGCTATCCGACCGTCGAGGCCGGCAAGGCGTCCCTGCGCCTGTCGGTATGCCGGCTCCACACCGACGAGCAACTGGTCGGTCTCGGCGACGCTCTTCGCTCGCTGCTGGATTAGCGGTGGAATTTTCTGGCGACGCGTCGCGCGTCGGCGTATGATTTCCCGACGTGGGGCGATATTGGGGGACTCTTCCACATGGGGTGTGGTCGTACGTAAGAGCGGCTCTCGAACGTGACCCGGCGGCGCGGAACCGGTTCGAGGTGGTTCTGTGCTATCCGGGCGTGCAGGCCCTGATACTGCACCGCTTCGCGGGATTTTTCTGGCGCATCGGCCTCAGAACCGTCGCGCGGCTCCTCAGTCACTTCAATCGTCTCGTCACCGGCGTCGAGATACATCCCGGCGCGCGTATCGCCGACGGTGTGTTCATCGACCACGGCATGGGCGTGGTGGTGGGCGAGACGAGCGAGATAGGCGAGGGGGTCACCATTTTTCAAGGCGTGACTCTGGGCGGCACGGGCAAGGGCCGCGGCAAACGTCATCCGACGGTCGGCCGCAACGCCGTGCTGGGCGCCGGGGCCGTCGTGCTCGGACCGGTGAAGATCGGCGATAACGTACGCGTGGGCGCCGGCTCGGTGGTTCTGAGAGACGTCGAGGCGAACTCGACGGTGGTGGGCGTGCCGGCGCGGGTCGCGCGGCGCGACGGCGGACGTGTTCGTCTCAGGCCGCTCGACCACAGCGACGTTCCGGACCCGATAGTGGAGCGACTGGAGCGGCTCGAAGCCGAGATCGGCGAGGTCGAGGATTTGATGGCGGCTTTGAAGAAGGAGTACGAGGCCCGTCTGAGAAGCCTGCGCGGAGAGGGCCGCTGAGCGGCTTCGAGGCGGCGTTCAGGTGCCGAGTCGCTCGCGCAACTGTTCCATGAGCCGCTTCGCGTCCTCGTCGAGGCTCTTCGGCACGGTGATGAGCACGCGCACCAGATGCTCGCCGGTCGTTCCGTCGGCTTTCCGAATGCCCTGTCCGCGGAGGCGCAGGGTCTGTCGCGGCCCTATGCCGGGCGGAATCTTCAGACGCGCGGCGCCGTGTATGGTGGCCACCTCCACCTCGCCTCCGAGCGCGGCCGTCGTGAACGGCACCTCCACCTCGGAGAGTATGTCGAGACCGTCTCTTCTGAAGACGGGATGCGGCTCTATGCGCACGACGAGAAACAGGTCTCCCGGCGGACCGCCGTGGAGTCCCGGCGCGCCCTGTCCGCGGAGACGCAGTTTCGCTCCGTCCTCCACGCCGGCGGGTATCTTCACCTTGATGGTCCGGGAGGCCGTGGTGCCGCCTGTGCCGCCGCACGCCGGGCACGGCGTTCCGACTCTTCCTGTGCCGCCGCACGCCGGACACGGACTCGATATCGTGAAGAAGCCGTCCGGGCGGCGCTGCTGACTGGAGCGGTAGCCGCTTCCGCCGCACGCCGAACAGGTGCTCGCCTCGGTGAAGCCCGCGCCGCCGCAGGAGACGCAGACCGAAGGCGTCTCCAGGACGAGTTCGCGTTCGGCGCCGACCGCCGCGTCCATGAACGGCACATGCACCTCCACCATGACGTCGCGTCCGCGTGACGGTCCGGCGCGCTGTCGGAAGAAGCCCGGACCGAACAGGTCGCCGAAGACGTCGCCGAAGTGCTCGAATATCTCGCCGGTGTCGCGGAAGCCCTCGAAGCCGGTCTCGCGTCGCACGCGTTCGTGTCCGCCGGCGTCGTAGAGCCGCCGCTTGTCCGGATCGTGCAGCACCTCATACGCTTCGGATATGCTTTTGAAGCGCTCTTCGGCCTCCCTGTCGCCGGGGTTCTTGTCGGGATGGTACTTGAGGGCGAGTCGACGATAGGCGCGATGTATGTCTTCGCGGGATGCGTTGCGCGGAACGCCCAGGATTTCGTAGTAGTCCGGCCGACTCACGACGTCGCCTCCTTCCGTCTGAGACGGACCACCAGAAGCCCGTCGCGGAGTTCCGCCTCCGGGGTCGGCTCCACCGGCACCGGCTCCGGCAGGCGCACGCGTCGCTCGAAACGTCCGAAGCGGTGCTCGTCCAGCAGCACTTCTCCCGCGACCGGCGGCTCGATACGTCCCCGCACCACCAGTTCGCGTTCGTCTTCCAGCGCCAGGTCCACGTCCTCCGGGATCGCGCCGGGCAGGGCGATCACCACCACGAACGCCTCCGGCTGCCTGTAGACGGCGACCGGCGGCGCCGCCGCCAGCGGCAGATCCAGGACGTTCGCCGGCTCGAGCGCTCCGAGCATGGAGTCGAACATCTCGTTGACGCGTCTGTGGAACCGGGCCACACGCTCCCAGAAGTCGATCGGACGCAGCGGCATACCTCCTCTCCTCAACCGCCGTATTACCGGCGAGCGTGCGCCGATGCGTCAGCGCGCGTACTCTACGGCGCGGGTCTCGCGGATCACCGTGACCTTTATTTCGCCGGCGAAGGTCAGTTCCTTGGCGACCCTGCCGGCGACGCTTCTCGCCAGCACGAGCGACTCCTCGTCGGAGATCTTTTCCGGATCGATGATGACGCGCACCTCGCGACCGGCCTGTATGGCGTAAGCGTTTCTGACGCCGTCGAACGACGAAGCGACCTCTTCGAGTTTTTCGAGTCGTTTGACGTACTTCTCCAGCGTTTCGCGACGCGCGCCCGGGCGCGCCGCCGAGATCGCGTCGGCGACCTGGACGATGACCGCGTAGATGGAGGCGGCCGGCGCGTCTCCGTGATGGGCGGCGATTGCGTTCACGACGGTCGCTTTTTCGTTGTAGCGCTTGGCGAGGTCGGCGCCTATTTCCGGATGCGCGCCTTCTATCTCCTGGTCCACCGCCTTGCCGATGTCGTGCAGCAGTCCGCATCTCTTGGCCAGTTTGACGTCGGCGCCCAACTCGCCCGCCAGCGTTCCGCAGAGATGGGCCACCTCCATCGAGTGCTTCAACACGTTCTGCCCGTAAGACGTGCGCAGGTGCATCCGCCCCAGCAGCGCGACCAGTCGCGGATGAAGACTGTGTACGTCCGCCTCCATACACGCGTCCCTGCCCACGCGCTGCACCTGTTCGTTTATCTGTTTCTTGGTGTTTTCCACCACCTCTTCGATCCGCGCGGGATGTATGCGGCCGTCGGCGACCAGTTTTTCGAGCGCGCGCCGCGCGACCTCGCGTCGCAGACTGTCGAAGGACGACACCACCACCACGCCCGGCGTGTCGTCCACTATGAGGTCCACGCCGGTTATCTTCTCGAACGCGCGGATGTTTCTGCCTTCGCGTCCGATTATCCGTCCCTTCATCTCCTCGTTGGGCAGGTCCACCGTGGAGACCACCGACTCCTGTGTGTGCTCGACGGCGACCCGCTGAATGGCGACGGACAGCACCTTACGCGCCTCGTCTTCCGCCTGCTCCTGCGCTTTCTCTATCTCCCGCGCCACCAGCAGCGCCTTCTCGCGCTCCATCTCCTTCGAGATCCGCTCGATCAGAATCTCCTTGGCCTGTTCCTTGCTCAGTCCGCTTATCCGACGCAGTTCTTCGTTCTGTCTTTCCAGGGCCGCGGACAGTTCCTTTTCCTTCTTCTCGTTCCTCCTGCGGATCTCCCGGAGTTCCGCTTCGCGTTTCTCGAGCGTCCGTTCCTTGCGGTTGAGCACGGCCACCTTCTGCTCCACCACGTCCTCCCGGCGTCGGAGTCGCTTCTGTTCGTCTCTCAACTCTTTCTGCATCTTCTGCGCTTCTTTTTCCGCTTTCTGTCGTATGGCCAGGGCTTCCTCCTTCGCCGCGACCTCGGCTTCGCGTCGCAGTCGTTCGACTTCCCGACGCGACTCCTCCAGCATCCGCTCGGCGTCTCTGCCGGCGTGACGGGCGCGCGCCTTGGCGAGAAGGAGTCCTATTGCCACGCCCGCCGCTCCGCCCGCCGCGGCGCCGATCGCCGCGTAAATCCAGTCCATCATCACGGCACCTCCATCCGTGTGGAGGCGAAACGGGCGACGGGGAGGAGGAATCGTGCGGCGGTGGAGCGTCGCGGAAGACCGCTACCGCTTGCCGCTGAAGTCCACGATCTGTTCGACGCGCAGCAGTTTCACGTCTCCCTGCGACGTCTTTTCGACGCGACCCACGATGCCCACGTTGCGATAGAGATAGTCGTCGAGTTTCACATCATCGCGCGCCGGAATCAGATAGTACTTGACGGGTCCCTCACTTGTGCTGCGCAGGCGGAACTTCGCGCCGGCCGGCGCTTCCACGTATGGACCGACGTCCTCCAGCCAGCCGACGGCCGTGTAGTGCGAACGCGGTCTGGCTTCCGCCTTTCTCTTCCATATCTCGTCCAGTTTCCGTTTCTGCTTCTCGATCTCTTCGTCTTTCCCGGCCAACTCGCGTTTGAGTTGAGCGATCCGTCCTTCCAGGCGCTTCATCTCCTGTTCCTTGCGGGTCCTCTCCTGCTCGATTCGAGTGAGTTTTTCTTCCAGGGCCTTCATTTCGTTGAACACCCGCTCGTAATTCTTTCTGGCGCGTTCCGCTTCCTCTCTGAGCGCTTTCAACTTCTTGACCCATTCTTCTTCCGTGTCTCCGCTGGGCGGCGCAGGGCGCTCCACCGGTTTCGATCCGTTTTTCCTCCCATCGGTCGCCACGTACTTCGCCGATATCCAGACCGCCGCTCCTTTGGGCGGTCTTACAAGGAACCACCTCCCTTTCTCTCCCACTATCCAGACGATGTCGTCCTTGTTCACCTGCATTATCACCTTGTCGGTGACTTCGGTGCCGGAGCGGACGTTGACGCGGTTTCCGAGCACGGTTCCCTTGAACGCGCCGCCCTCGGCCGCTCCCTTGTTCACGAACGGCTTCTCGATTATGAAGACCACGCCTTCGGGCGGCGAGATCTTGAACCAGTCGCCTTTCCTGTCGAGGATTCGAACCTTGGCGCCCTTGCTCAACTGTGTGAGCGCCCTGTATTTGGTGTCCGGACCGCAGCGGACGTTCACCTTATCGCCGGTGAGAACGCCGTCTTTCGGAAACTCCGGCTTCTCCGGCGTCTCCTCCTGCGCGGCGAGTGTCGCCCAAAAGCACACGAGAACCGATATCAGCATCGTCCGACTCATTTTTCCGCTCCTCCAGACGGCATAATCGTGGAAAATTATATTCCTTCCGGTAGAATCTGTCAAGCCGAAACCCCCGTCTATACTTTCGGCACGGGACCGGAGTGGGAGGCGCGCAAAAATGGGGACGGCGTACACACCGGGTCTTAAAGTGGCGCGTTGGGCCACCGTGAAGAAGGTGCGGCGACTTCCGATAAAGGGCGAGGTCGTCGTGAAGGAAGGCGAAGAGGTGGAGCCGGACACCGTGGTCGCGCGCGCGTATCTGCCGGGAGACCTGCACATCGTACATCTGCGACGGGCCATGGGCGGTCTGGAGCCGGTGGAGTTGCGGGAAGCGGTCGCCGTCAAGAAGGGCGACGAGGTTACCAAAGGGCAGGTGATCGCGCGCAAGAAAGCGTTTTTCGGTCTTTTCACGGTCAAGGCGACTTCGCCGACCGACGGCACGGTCGAGTTTTTCGCGCCGAGTTCCGGCGACCTCGGCATCCGGGATCGTCCGCGGCTGCTGGAGTTGAACGCCTACATCAAGGGCGTGGTGAGCAAAATACTTCCCGGCGAAGGCGTGGAGATGACCGCGCGCGGCGCCTACATTCAGGGCATATTCGGCGTGGGCGGCGAAAGACAGGGCGAGATGGTGATGGCGGTCGACGGCCCCGACGCGGAGTTGACCGGGGACAGACTGCCGGCGGACCTTTCGGGCAAGATCGTGGTGGGCGGCTGCGGCGTGAGCGCGGAGGTGCTGCGGCGCTGCAACGACGCCGGCGCGGCGGGCGTGATAGTGGGCGGCGTGGTGAACGAGGAACTGGCGAAGTTTCTCGGCTACGAGATAGGCGTCGCGATCACGGGTCACGAGGACGTGAGCACCACGCTCATAGTGACCGAGGGATTCGGACTGATGACGATGGCGAGAAGGACTTTCGAGTTGCTGAGGAGTCTGGAAGGGCGTCGCGCGTCGATAAACGGTGCCACACAGATACGCGCCGGCGCGCAGCGACCGGAGATAATCGTGCCTCTCGACGAGAGCGAGGTGCCCGAGGCGGAGCGACGCGAGCGCGACGACATGCTCGAGCAGCAGTTGGACATGGGAAGGGTCGTACGCATAATACGTGTGCCGCATTTCGGCCGGCTGGCGAAGGTCGTCGGTCTGCCTCCGGAGTTACGGGAGATAGAGACCGGCTCCAAAGCGCGACTCCTCGAAGCCGAACTTCTCGACGTCGCCGGCAAGGAGACCGGCGAACGCGTCACCGTGCCGCGTGCGAACGTGGAAATAATAGGTTGAATACGGGGGGATGCCCGACTTCTGGTGCGGGGTTTGTGACGAAATAATTTATGGAAGAACCCTGTCGGAGGACGTGAGGTGGGCATCGTCACTCGATTCGCCATAGTGAGCGTCGTGGGCATAAGCGTGTTGCTGGCGGTTCTCTACGACCTGAGCCGCCGCGGAGATGACGTGAAAGGCGGTCCGGACGGGGCGGGCTCGTCCCTGCCGGCGCCGGAGATCCAGCGCGGGACTCCGCTTCCGAAGCCCCCGGGACCGTCGAAGTCGCCGGTCGAACCCGCGCGGACCGAACCCGCGACGGAGCGGCCCGGCGGCGCTTCCGCGGAGCCGACCGTGGAGCCGGCGGGCGCGACTCCGCCGGAGGAGGTCGCGGCGCGGACCGGCTCCGAGAGCGGCACTGAGACGCC
>CAYPNR010000037.1:21188-22246 GCA_964412125.1 uncultured Planctomycetota bacterium
AATCGGGACAGGATCGCCGAGGCGTCCAGACTGCAGGAGGGGCTTCTGTTGCGGCTGCCGCCGGTGGAGCACGTGCATCTTGTGGCGAAGAAGGAGACGCTCTGGTCCATCCTGAAGAAGAGGTACGGTCGCAGCCCCGACGCGGCGCTCATCAAGCGGATCAAGGACGAAAACGGAATCGCGGACGAGAACCGCATAAAGGCGGGAATGCTGCTGTATCTGCCTGATTGAGGAACGGGGATGCGCGACTTTCTGCGGGCGTACTGGTTCTACATCGTGGTCGTGGTGGTTCTCTGGGTCGGACTCTATTTAGGCGGGCGTTACGAACTGGTCCGCACGCCGGAGGGTTTCGGGGCCATGGCGCCGGCGCTGGAGTCGGGGAAGTTCTATCTGTTCAGGCAGTATCGCGGCGGAAGACTGCGTCGCGGCCGGATCGTCTGCGTGCGTTTCGAGCGGCTCGACTCCTCCGGAAAGGTGCGTCTGGAGGAGCGCTTCGCCCGCGTCGCGGGTCTGCCCGGCGAGAGCGTCCGCCTGGAGAAAGGCCGTCTGGTGGTGAACGGACAGTCCGTCGAGGAGCCGTATCTGCCGGAGCCGTCGCACGAGGGCGAGCGGGAGAGGTGGTCCGAACTGAACACCGTGGATGTGCTGACGCCACGCGGCTGCGTCTGGCTGCTGAACGACAACCGGCTTGTGCGGACCGACAGTCGCATCTACGGCGCCGTGCCGCTGCGCAACGTGGTCGCCTTGCTGGAGAAGTGACGATGCGACGCGTTCTTTCCTATCTGGAGCAGGTGTTCGTGCTGGTCGCCCTCGTTCTCGCGTTGTACGTGGTGTATGCGGCTTATTGCAACTGGCGCGCGGCGGCCGAGGTCGACGGCGCGGGATACGCCTTCGGCGCCGCGGAGTTCCAGACCGCCCGCGACCATCTGAACGCCGCGCTCGACTACAGGCCGGACGACGCCTATCTTCTGCTGTTCAAAGGCGCGACGCTTTCCCTGCAGGAGTCGTACTCCGAGGCGGAGAAGGTGTTGAGAGAGGCGCTGAAGAGAAGGGGAAGA
>CAYPNR010000038.1:0-22197 GCA_964412125.1 uncultured Planctomycetota bacterium
CGCGGCCGCGGTCGAGATAAAGTTGGACTGAGCGGCCCCGGAGCGGAGGCGACGAACAAACCCGGCGAAAAAGCGGCCGTCGCGAGTATAATTCGATAAGAGTGAAGGACTGTTAGGGGAGCGAGCATGTCCGCGAGCGGGAAGGTTTCGGTACTGGTCGCGCTCGGACTGTTCTGCGCCGGCTGCGCGGCGGCCGACGGTCAGCCGCCGCGACGCGACGCGGCGGGGGGCGACAACGCACCGGACGAAGTACGTCTGAGCGAAGCGATCGAAAAACTACGACCGCTGCACAGGAGACTGGAGAAGCCGCGACCCGGCGACTGGCTCGACCGCCACAAGGAGCCGGGCCAGACGTTCCGGCAGTATCTGGACTGCGACCCGGTGACGGCGAAAGGGAAGCGCAGGACGATCTACATACAGCCGCTGGGCGGGTTGAGCGAAGCGCAGCGGAAGGTGGTGACGCTGACCGCGGACTTCATGGGCCGCTATTTCGGTCTGCCCGTGAAGGTGAAGAAGGCTCTGCCGCTGTCGCTGGTGCCGAAGGAGGCGCGTCGCGTGCATCCCCGCTGGGGCGTCAAACAGATACTGACCACCTACGTTCTGGACAGGATACTTCGTCCGCGGCTGCCGGAGGACGCGGCGGCCTATCTCGCGTTCACCGCGTCCGATCTGTGGCCCGGCAAGGGCTGGAACTTCGTCTTCGGTCAGGCGTCGCTGCGGGATCGCGTGGGCGTCTGGTCCATCCATCGCTACGGCGACCCCGGCGGTGACGAGAAGTCGTTTCTTCTCTGTCTGCGTCGGACGCTGAAGACGGCCTGTCACGAGACCGGCCACATGTTTTCGATGCTGCACTGCACCGCCTATCGCTGCAACATGTGCGGCTCCAACAGCCTCAGCGAGTCCGACCGCAGGCCGTTGTGGCTCTGTCCCGAGTGCATGGCGAAGGTCTGCCGGGCCACCGGCGTCGAGCCGCTGGCGCGATACAAAAGTCTGCTGGAGTTCTGTCGCGCCCACGGCCTGAAGACCGAGGCCGACTTCTACGAGAAGTGCGTCGAGACGCTGGGCGGAACCACGTTGTTTCCCATAAGCCGCGACGGCAAACAGGGCTACATCGACAAAAGCGGAAAAGTGGTGATAGAGCCGCGTTTCGACAGGGTCGGCCGTTTCTTCCAGGGTCTGTCGCGCGTGCTGTCCGGCGACAGGTGGGGCTACATCGACAAGAAGGGCGTCTTCGTGATAAAGCCGCGGTTCACCAAGGCGTGGGACTTCTCCGGCGGCTTCGCGCTCGTCAGGGTGGACTGGCGCTACCGCTTCATAGACAAACGCGGCGAAAGGGCCTTCGGCAGGGACTTCCGCGCCGCGGGAGCGTTCTCGGAGGGACTCGCTCCGGTCCAGGAAGGCGACAGGTGGGGCTACATAAACGGAAAAGGCGAGTTCGTGATAAAGCCGCGTTTCGACGAGACCTACGGCTTCTCGGAGGGACTGGCCGGCGTGCGGATCGGCGCAAAACGCGGCTTCATCGACAGGCGCGGCGAGTTCGTGATAGAGCCGCGTTTCGAGGACGTCGGCGGCTTTCACGACGGCCTTGCGCCGGCGAAGAGCGGCGGCAGGTGGGGCTACATCGACAGAAGCGGCAAATTCGTGATAAAGCCGCGGTTCGATGAGGCGCTGGAGTTCTGCGACGGACTCGCCGTCGTGATGCTCGACGGCAAGTGGGGCTGCGTCGACAGGCGCGGCAAGTTCGTGATAGAGGCGCGATTCGACGGCGTCGGCCGCTTTCGCGGCGGGCGCGCGCGCGCGCGCGTCGGCGGCAGGTGGGGCTACATCGACAGGAGCGGCGAGTTTGTGATAGAGCCGCAATTCGACGCGGCGTGGAACTTTCACGACGGGCTGGCGCTCGTCATGATCGGCGAGAAGGTCGGCTACATCGACGAAAGCGGCCGCTTCGTCTGGAAGCCGACGAGGTAGCGGGTGAGGCGGACGATTTGAAACCGACGCCCGCGGGAGTAGAATGAGCCTGCGGGACGACCTGCGGGAGGACGGCATGGAGACGACCGGGACGGCGAAGCGGATCGAGCGTTTCAAGACGGCCTGGAAAGCGTTGCGCGAAGCGCTCTCGACGGTCGTGGTCGGCCACGAAGAGGTGGTGACGGGAGTGCTGGCGGCGCTGTTCGCCGGCGGCCACTGTCTGCTGGAGGGGGTGCCGGGCATCGGCAAGACGCTGCTGGTACGCGCGCTCGGGCGCGTCAGCGGCCTGCGGGCCGGTCGGGTGCAGTTCACGCCGGACCTGATGCCGTCCGACATAACCGGCACCGAAGTGATAGTGGAGAAGGACGGCGGCAAGCGATTCGAGTTCCGACGCGGACCGGTCTTCGCCAATCTTCTGCTCGCCGACGAGATAAACCGCGCCACGCCGAAGACGCAGGCGGCGCTGCTGGAGGCCATGCAGGAGAGACAGGTGACCGTCGGCGAGACGACGCACGCGCTGCCGGAGCCTTTCATGGTCCTGGCGACTCAGAACCCGATAGAGATGGAGGGAACCTATCCTCTGCCGGAGGCGCAACTCGACCGCTTCCTGTTCAAACTGCTTCTGCGGACGCCGGAGGAACGCGAACTGGTGGAGATAGTACGACGCACGACCGGCGAACGCGAGTCGATGGAGGAACTCGAACAGGCGGTCTCCGGCGCGGAAGAGGTGCTCCGGATGAAGGAGTTGGCGAGGCGGGTGGTCGCCGCCGAAGAGGTGATGGCCTACGCGGCGCGGCTGGTCGGCGCCACTCATCCGGAGCGGGGACCGGAACGCGTGCGCCGCTACGTGCGCCTCGGCGCCAGCCCGCGCGGCGCGCAGGCGTTGATCCTCGGCGGCAAGGTGCTCGCCCTCGCCGACGGCCGCGCCAATCTCGCCTTCGAAGACGTACGTCGCCTCGCCGCGCCCGCGTTGCGCCATCGTATCATCCTCTCGTTCGACGCGCAGGCCGACGGCGTCTGCGCCGACGACGTCCTGGAGGAGGTCGTATCATCGGTGAGGACGTGACCGAAGCCGTGGTGCTCTGCGGCGGAGCGGGCCGCCGTATAGGAGGTCGTTCGAAACCGTACGTACCGCTCGCCGGACGACCGTTGCTGGAGCACGTGCTGGGCCGCCTCCGCGCCGCAAGACCCGCCGGCCGGCCGTTCTCGCGGATACTTCTGGCCGGCGACGCTTCCGCGGAAGGCGCCTTCACCGTACACGATCCGCCGGAGTACGTCGGTCGCGGCCCTCTCGCGGGCGTTCTCGCGGGACTGGAAGCGGCCGCGGCCGAATGGGTGTTCGTCTGCGCCTGCGACGCGCCCTTTCCGTCGCCCGGCCTGGTGGCCGCGCTTCACGAACTCGTCGGCGGCGACGTCGAGGCGGTGGTTCCGAAGTGGCGCGCCGACGCGCAGGCGCGGTCGAAAGAGAGAGTGTTCGTCGAGCCGCTCTTCGCATGGTGGCGACGCGACGCGGCGGCGGCGATCCGCGCCGCGCTCCGGCGGAACGAGCGGAGAGTTTCCGCGCTGCTGCGGAAAATGAAAGTGAAGTGGGCGTCCGAGTCGCTGTTGAGGACGCACGACCCGCGACTGCTGTCGTTCTTCAACGTCAATTCGCCGCGGGAGATGGAAGAGGCGGAATCGCTATGGCGCGGAAGCGCGACGGTCCGATAGCGCAACTGATGGGCTGGCTGGTCATAAAGTTCTTCGCGTCGCTGTGCCCCATGCTCGGCAGACACGGCGCTTTCGTGCTCGGTCGGGCCGTCGGACTGCTCATCTACGCGGTGCTGCGCAAGCGCGAGCGCGCGACGCTGGCGCATCTGGAGATGGTCTACGGCGACGGAATGACGCCCGGCGAGCGGAGACGAATGGCGCGTGAGTGCTACGCCAACACCGGCGGCCACTTCGCCGAGATCCTGTACGTCGGTCGTCGCAAGCCTTCCCATCTGCCGCGCTGCACGGAGGTGGTCGGCGAAGAGCATCTTCGTCGCGCGCTGGCGGGCGGGCGCGGCGCGATAATCGTCTCCGGACACGTGGGCAACTTTCCGCTCATGGGTATCGAACTCGCCCGTCGCGGCTGGCCGGTGGACGTGCTGCTGATGCCGGCCTTCAATCCCGCGACCGAAAAGGTGCTCACGGCGATAAGGCGTCGCGTGGGACTGTCGCACATCTACGTCGCGCCGCGGCGCCGCGCCGCCGCGGAGTGTCTCCGTTCGCTGCGCACGGGCCGCGTCCTGTGGATGATGATAGACCAGAAGTTCCACGGCGGAATACTTGTGGACTTTCTCGGCCGTCCGTCGCAGGTGGCGCCCGGCGCCTCCGTGCTGGCGGTCCGGGCCGGCGCGACCGTGCTGCCCGCCTGCATCCACCGTCTGCCCAACTCCAAACATCGCATCGAGATAGGCCCTCCCCTCGAATACGAGCGCCGACGCGACGGCCCGGCCACGCAACGAAACATGCAGCGTTTTTCGGACATAGTCGGAAAGTTTGTGTTAAAATATCCCGAGCAGTGGACCTGGTTTCACAGAAGGTGGAAGGTGAGATGGCGCAAGATCCGCAACAGATGAGCATCGGCTTCGGATGGGACGCGCACCGGCTCGGCGACGCGAACAAGCCGCTGGTGGTGGCGGGCATGAAGATTCCCAACGCCGACTCCGGACCGCTGGCGCACTCCGACGGCGACTCCGCGCTTCACGCCCTCATCGACGCGCTGTTCGGCTGCATCGGCGAGGGCGACATCGGCGAGCACTTCCCGGACGACGATCCGCGTTACAAGAACATTCCGAGCGTGCATCTGCTGCGGGAGACGCTTCGCAGGTTCTGGGGACGCAGGTTTCATGTCGTGCATGTGGACCTGACGGTGATACTCGACGCGCCGCCGCTCGCCCGGTTCCGGACGAATTTTCAGCGCTTCCTGAGCGAGATTCTGTCTCTGCCGAAGGAGCGGATCTCCATCAAGTTCAAGCACACCGAGGGAATATGGCCCACACCCGTCTACGCCGCGCAGTGCGCGGTGCTCGCCTGTCAGGACGCATAAGAGCGGTAGTGGGCCGGAACGCGGCGAATCGGCAAAACAGGCGGCCGTCGCGAGCGTTATTTAGTTTTGAAGGTCGCGTTCCGCACCGGTATCATCGGTTCCCGACCGATAGAGGGGAGGAGTCAGTTGGCCGGACGAAGGTTTCTGAAGCCCGAAGCGCTGTCGCGGCTGAGCAACCTGAAACTGATAGCGCGTACCGTGGTCGAAGGCTTCATCACCGGTCTCCACAGGAGTCCGTATCACGGCTTCTCGGTCGAGTTCGCCGAGTATCGCGAGTACACCCCCGGCGACGACCTGAAGCACTTCGACTGGCGGGCGTATGCGCGCACCGAGCGCCACTTCATCAAACTCTACCAGGAGGAGACCAATCTCAAGGCGTACGTGCTGCTGGACTGCTCCGGCTCGATGGGCTACCGCTCCAACGGCGTCTCCAAGTTCGAGTACGCCTGCTATCTGGCGGCGTCCCTGTCGTATCTGATGGTGCGCCAGCACGACGCGGTCGGCTTCGCGTTGTTCGACCGTCTGGTGCGGCTCAACATGCCGCCGCGGGCGTCGTTCGGCCATCTTCACAACATACTGATCCAACTGGAACGCGCCAGGCCCGCGGCGACCAGCGGCATAGCCGAAGCGCTTCACGCGGTCGCCGACAATCTCAAGCGACGCGGCCTGGTGGTGGTGGTCTCCGACCTGTGGGACGAGCAGGACGAGGTGCTGCGCGGACTGCATCACTTCCGACACGACCGTCACGAGGTGATACTGTTTCACGTTCTCGACCCGGCCGAACTGGACTTTCCGTTCGCCGGCAACGTCACGTTCGAGGACATGGAGACGAGTGAGCGTGTGGCGCTGCCCGCGCATCTCTTTCAGGAGGAGTATCGGAAGCGTCTCGCTCTGTGGCTGGACGAGTACAGGAGGCGCTGCGCCGAGGAGCGGATAGATTACGTGCAGGCGCGCACCGACGAGCCGTTCGACTGGCTTCTGGCCCGGTATCTGGCCAAGCGCGCCCGACTCGCTTGAGGATTTCGTCGACGATGGTCTTTCTGTCGCCGTGGTTCCTTTTGGGGCTTTCGGCGCTGGCCGCGCCGATCGCCATACATCTCATCTTCCGCCGGAAGGTGAGACAGGTGCGCTTCCCCAGCGTCCGACTCCTGCTGGAGATAACGCGTCGGTATTCGAGCCGGCAGCGCCTGCAGGAGTTGGCCGTCCTCGCGCTTCGCTGCACCGCGGTCGGCGCGCTCGCGTTCGCCCTGGCCCGACCGACGCTCCGCACCACCTCCGTCACCGCCGCCTCGTGCGCGGCCGCGATCGTGATCGACGACTCCTTCTCCATGGCCTACAAACAGGAGACCATAAGCGACTTCGAACGCGCCCTCGGACACGTCCAGGAGGTGCTCTCGCAGATGAGCCGCCGCGACTCGGTCGGCGTGATTCTGCTCTCCGACCCGGAACGGCTGATCACCGCCGCCGACCCGTCGCTCGTGGCGCATCGCCTTCGCGGAACGGAGGTGTCGCATCGCGTCGGCGACATGCGGACCGCGCTCCGCAAGGCGGTGGAGTTTCTCAAGTCGGCGCGGCGGAGCAGCCGCTTCCTCATACTCGTCGGCGACCTTCAGGAGAGCACGTGGTCCACGCTGTACGAACTCTCCACGGTCAGGGAGATACGTGAGGCGGGAGCGGAACTGGTGCTGGTGGACGTGGGCCGACGCAGGTGGAAGAGCGTGGCGGTACGCGACGGCAGGGTGGGTCGCGACGTGCTCCGCCCGCAGGAGTTACGCGTCAGCGCGACGCTGGTCAACTACGGAGACAGGCCGCACACGGTGGAGAACGCGCTCACCTGGGCCAGAGGCGACCGGCCGGGCCATCCCGTCGAGGTGCCCGCCCACGGAGAAGCGACGATAACCTTCAACGTGCCGCAATCCAGGCTGGCCGGAGCGTCTCCGGCGAGAGTGGTCATCTCCGGCGACGGACTCGAGCCGGACAACGAATGGCATCTGGTGCTCGCGCGCCCGCGCGCGACGCCGGTGCTGGTGGTCAACGGCGACCCGTCGGACCTGCCGGAGTTCGACGAAGCGTTTTATTTACGCTGGGCGCTGCAGCCGCGCGACCCGGGCAGCGGCGCGGCGCTCTCCGACGTGGAGGCGGACGTGACGACCCCGGCCGCGCTCGGCGGTCTCGATCTGTCGCGCTGGCGGGTGGTGATACTCGCCAACGTCGCCCGTCTCGGCGCGCAGGCCGGAGCGCGTCTGGCGCGTTACCTGGCGAAGGGCGGCGGGCTCATCATCTTCTGCGGCGAGCGGATGAGGGCGGCCTCCTGGAACGAGTGGCTCACCTCCGTCTCGGGGCCGCGGCTGCTCGAGAAGAAGAGTCACGAACCGGCCCTGCGCTTCGGCAGGGCGGACCTTTCGCATCCCGTTTTCTCGCCGCTGGCCGCGGTGGCCGGCGACACCCTTCCGCTGGCCCGCTTCCGCAGAACGCAGAAGTTGGACCTCCGCGGCGCCGAGACGCTGGCGCGTTTCACGGACAACTCGCCCGCCCTGGTCGAATGGAGCGTCGGACCGGGGCGCGTGCTGCTGTTCACATCCACCTGCGACCGCGACTGGAACAACCTGCCGGTGCGCACGGTTTTTCTGCCGATGGTGCAGAGCATGACGCGGTACGTGGCGGGCGAGAAGGGCGAAGGCGTTCCGCTGGTGGGCGAGGAAGTGGTGCTGCAGACGAAGGAAGCGGCGGCGACGCTCTACGATCCGCGCCGGCGCAAGAGAGAGACAAAAGCGGTCGAGAAACGCGGCCGTTACGAGATACGTTTCGTGCCGGACGTCCCGGGCGTCTGGACGCTGGAGGAGCCGGCCGGGGAAGGCGAGCCTCCCGTACGACGTCTTGTGCCGGTGAATCTGCCCGCGGGTGAAGGCGACCTGCGCGGCGTGGAGCCGAGGAGGCTGAAGGTGCTGCCGCGGCTGCACCATCTGGTGCGCCACAAAGCGGTGGGCGAGTACGTCCGGCGGCTGCGCACCGGTGTCGAACTGTGGAACTTCTTTTTGATTCTGGCGCTGGCGGCGTTCGTCGCCGAACTGTTTCTGGCCAACCGCCGCCTGCCGGGAGTGGGGACGCGGAAATGAGCACGGCGCTGGAGATACTGTTGCTGACGGCGGTCGCCGCCGCGCTGATGGCGGCGGGCTGGTACCTGTACGGGCGCGTGCGCGCGCGCGTCGGCCGCCGCATCACACTGCCGCTGGCGTCGCTGCGCGCCTTCGCCTTCCTGATACTGGCGCTTCTTCTGGTCAAGCCGAACTTCACCTGTCGTCAGGCGTCCATCAAGCCGACGCTGGTGGTCCTGGTCGACCGCTCCGGCTCGATGAGCATTCGTGACGCGCCCGGAGGCCTGAGCCGCTACGAGTCGGCGCGGCGCTTTCTCTCGTCCATCCGCGGCTCGCTCTCCTCCGGATTCGTCCTCAAGGAGCAGGCGTTCGACGCGGGCGTCGCGCCTCTGGCGGAGAAAGACAGTCCGAACGGCAAGGCCAGCAACATACTGAACGCGCTCGCGCAGAGCCATCGCGGCGCCGCGGCCGTGCTGCTGCTGTCCGACGGCTGCGACACATCCGCGCTGCGGACGGCGGCGCGCGTGCCGGAAAACTGTCCGCCCGTCTTCGCGGTCGGCTTCGGCAGCCGCGACGGCGGCGCGATCCGCGACATCGGCGTCGCTCTGGCGCCGCCGCCGCCGAACGTCTACAAGGATTCGACTTTCACGGTCCGGGTCCGCATCCGCAACCGGAACATGTCCGGCGCGGAGCCGACCGTCGCGCTGGAGGAGGACGGCAAGACCGTCGGCAGCGTCAGGGTGCGGCTCGGCAAGCCGCTGACGGAGACGACGCTGTCACACAGGCCGCAGGTGGTGGGCCTGCATCGCTACACGGTGAAGGTCGAGCCGCAGCCGGACGAACTGACCTCGGACAACAACGAAGCGGCGTTCTGGGTCAACGTCAGCGAGAATCGAATCTCCGTCTTCTACGCGGAAGGCGTGCCGCGCTGGGAATACAAGTTTCTCAGCCAGACGCTCAGACAGGATCCCAACGTCGAGTTCACCGGCTCGGTACGAACCGCCGGCGAGACCTTCACGCTGCAGGGCGTCCGCAAGACGATGCGCCTCGTCGGAGGACTTCCCGCATCCGAAAAGGACTTCGAAGGCTTCGACGTGATCATCCTCGGCGACCTGCCCCGCTCGCTGATGCCGGAGGCGCAGATGGAAATCATAGAGAAGATGGTCCTGGACGGCGGCTCGCTGATAGTCGTCGCCGGAAGTCAGATTCTCGACCCGTCGTACGCGCGTTCGAAACTGGCGGCCATGCTGCCGGTGCGGACAGGCGGAGCGGTGCAGAAGTTCTCCGCGTCCTTCGTTCCGCAGCCGACCGACGCCGGACGAAACCATCCGATTCTCGAAGGATACGCCGGACAGATGGACGCCTCTGCGGAGCAGCCGCCGCACCTGGAGACGCTTTACGTGGTGGGTCCGCCGAAGCCGGGCGCGGTGGTTCTGATGGAGCATCCGTCGCTCCGGGTGGGCGACCGACCCGCGCCGGTGGTGGCCATACAGCGCTACGGCGAGGGACACGTCATCCTCATCGCCTCCGACACGTTCTGGAACTGGTTCTTCCGCTTCCGCGCGCTCGGCAGACAGTCGCCGTACGTGCGCTTCTTCGGACAACTGCTGCGATGGGCGTCGCGCGCCGAGGACGAGGGCGGCGGACCGCTGGTCGTGCGCGCGCGCCCGCGCATAGCGGAGCCGGGCGAGGTCATCGACGTGGAAGTGGTGCCGCAGGGCGAAGTCGAAATCGACTCGGTGAGCATGAGCGTCGAGCGCGGCGGAAAGGCTCTTCGGAAACCGGACCTGTCGAGAGCGGAAAACCGACTCACCGCCGCACTGACGATCTTCGAGCCGGGCCGCTACGATCTGAAAGCGCAGGGCGCCGGACGCGACGGCAAGGCGGTCACCGCCGTGACGACGGTCGTCGTCGGAGACGAACTGGCAGAGTTCAGAACGGTCCTCATCGACGAAGAACTGCTTTCGCTGCTCGCGGAGAAGACGCGCGGCCGATATCTTCTGCCGCCGCAGACCGACGCGCTCCTGGCGGAGTTGAACGGCGTCGCCGCGGGACTGGCCTCCGGCGCGCACAACCCGCTCTGGCAGCATCCGCTTCTGTTCCTGCTGCTGGTGGGCGCGGTCTGCGCGGAATACTTTTTGAGGAAGCGTCGCGGTCTCGTCTGAGCGCGGAAGCGGAGCGGAAGACGTCGGCGAACTCTTGAAAACGTTTGTCCCTCTTTCGCGTTATACTCATATACGGGAGGTGTGGAGGAGAAGCGGAACATGGCTCTGCGAACGTCGATCGCGGCCGTTTTCGTGACGCTGGCCGCCTCCGTGTCGGCCGACGGCGTGAAGGCGCGGGTCGATCTGTCGGACGGCCGCACGCTGGAGGGCGTACTCGCGACGCCCGGCGGCAAGGCGCTGCGCCTGCGCGACATAGAGCACAACAAGTGGGTGCGCGTGCCCCTTCAGGACCTGGCGCTGATAGAGGTGCGCAACGTCAAAACGGAGATGCTGGAGGCCTGGCGCTGGAAAGAGGCGAGCAAGCCCGAGAAAGTCTATCTCGGCAAAAAATATCCGCGCCTGCATTTCGAGGTCCACGCGACGCTGGTCAACGGCAAGAAGATACGCGCCCACGCTTCCTCGCAACTGCTTCTGACCGACGAGCACGGCGACGTGGAGCGCGTCTTTCTGCTGCGCTACATGAAGGGCAAGGCCGGCGAGAAGCCGTCCGACCTGGTCTGGACCAGGCGGATAACGTTTCCGGACGCGAAGGTGAACGTGCGTCGTCGCCGCATCCGCGGCGCGCTGCGGCCGGCCGGCGCGGTCAGGGAGGTCTGGGCGCTGCGCCACAAGGTCGCCGAAATATACCACGGCAAGGTCGTCGCGGACTCAGAGGAGCAGGACTCCTACATCTTCGACGACCTGGTGCCGGCGGTCTACGATCTCTGCCTGCTGACCGACAGGCAACTCATCGTCTATCTCGGACTCGCCGGCGAAGGCGTAAAAGACGATTTGAGCGACGCGGACAGGCGGGCGATAGCGAAGAAGATCTCGGACCTGGACGAGTTCCACACACGCAAGGAGATGATGTTCGCGACCGGAAGCGTCGAACTCGCCAAGGCTCTTTTCCGCAAGACGCGCAAGGAGAAGACCACTCTGGAGAAGGAGGACGACGAGCAACTGATGTTTCTGGCGTTCGAGGTGGTCTATCTCAAGAAGGTGGAGGACCGCTGGGAGGTGCTGAAGCGGGTGCACATCTGGCGCGACAAGTTTCCGCTGCACGCGGAGAAGGACAACATGAGAGAGGTGGTGCTGCTGCGCAGTTTGGCGGACCTGGACCTGCGCGGGAAGGACGAGGTCCGTCGCGACGTGGATCTTGCGGTGAAATGAGAGCGTAAATCGATCGGGGAGGATCGAGTGATGGGCGACGGCAGGGAGTCGCTGGCGCGGCTGAAGAGACGCCTGGAAGGCGTACGAGAGGCTCTGCGCACTACGGAGTTGATACGGGGCATGCTTCTGTTATGCGCCTTCGTCACGGGCGCCGTGGTGGCGGCGGCGCTCGCGGACAACATTCTGTGGCTGCCGGGATGGCTGCGCGGCCTGGTGCTGTTCGCGCTCGTCGGCGGAGCGGTCTTCTGTCTGGTGCGCCACGTGGTGCGTCCGCTGAGCGGCTTCGGCAGCGACGACTCGGTGGCGCACGCGGCGGAGCGGCGCTACCGGGACGCGGACAACCTGCTGATAAACGCGGTGCAACTGTCGCGTGAGAAACACGAAGGTCTGGCCCGTAAAATGGTCGAGCAGGTGGTGGAGGAGGCCGCCGAGTTCGCGGACGCGCGTGTCGAGCCGCAGAAGGTTCCGGAGAAGAAGGGACTCAAGACGCTCAAGATAGCGGCCGTGGTCTGCGTCGCCGCTCTCGCGCTCTACGTCGTTCTGGCGCCGGGCTACTTCAAAAACGCCTTCGCCAGGTACGTCCGTTTCACCGCCCACGTCGCGCCGCTGACCGGGACGCGGCTCTCCGTCAGGCCCGGCAACGTCCGCGTCACATGCGGCGATCCGCTCGAGATAACGGCGGAGGTGACCGGCAGGACGCCCGCTCAGGCGAAGGTCCGCATCAACGACGCCGCGCCCATCGCCATGGAGTTCGACGGTCGTCTCTTCCGCTACCGTATACCGTCGGTGACGGAGCCTTTCACCTACAGCGTCGCGGCCGGCGACGCCTCCACGCAGCGCTACCGCGTCGGCGTGCTCTATCTGCCCACCGTCGAGCGACTCGACGCGCAGATAGACTATCCGGTCTACACGGGTCTGCCGGAGGAGACCATCGAGGAGGTCGCGGGCGCGACGCTCGACGTGCTCGGAGGATGTCGCGTGACGCTGACGGTGCGCTCGCGTCAGAAACTGTCCTCGGCGCGGCTGCGCATGAAGGGACGCAAGTCCTCCGGCGAGATCGCCGGCAAATGCGCGACCTGGAGTTTCAGGGTGCCGCGGGTCGAAAACGGCGAGGCCGAAGCCGTCCCCTACACCATAGAACTCGCCGACTTCGAGGGAAACTCCACACGTCACGACTACACACTCAGGGCGCTGCCGGACGATCCGCCGACGGTGGAGGCGGTCTCGCCGGGTCGCGACATCACCGTGACGCTCGGCGAGGCCCGACAGCAGGTGCTTCTGGTCTGGCGCGCGCGCGACGACTTCGCGCTTCACCGGCTCCGCGTCGAGATCACCTCGCCCGACGGCAGGACCACGGTCAAGGACTTTCCGCAGGAGATCGGAACCAAGTCCAACACGGTCTCGTTTCCCCTCGTGATAGAGCCCGAAGGCCTGCGTGACGGCGCGACGTTCACCTATCGCTTTCTCGCCCACGACAACTATCCGGGTCGCGAGCCCGCGGCGACCCGCCGATTCGCGGTGCGCGTGTTGAGCGCGCGCTCGCAGAAGCGGCTCGCCGCGCAGCGGCTGCGGCACCTGATGGAGGCGGTCAGGCGCATACTCGAAAGGCAGATCGAAATAGCGACGCGGACGGAGCGCCAGGCCGCGCGGCCGGTGCAGCGCAAACTTTCCGAACTGTCCGAGGCGCAGGAAGCGCTGCGGAAGCGGACGCAGGAGGCGGCGACGATGTTCGAGCCGCAGAGTTCATGGGAGCAGCGCGTCATAAGCGTACTGGAGTCGGTCGCGTCCGGCCCGATGAGCGAGGCGCGTGTGTCGCTGCAGAAGGCGGCGGCCGCGGAGTCGCCGACACGCCACATAGAAGCGGCCGCGGCGGCGCAGCGACGCGCCGTCGAAGCGCTGCGGCGTCTCCTCTCCGACATTCCGCGTATGCTCGCCGAACTCAGAAAGGCCGACGAAGTCAAGCCGCCGGAGTCCGTCACTCTCCGGCAGAAAACCGAAATGGTCAAGGAGTTGAAAGAGAAACTCGAAGAGTTCGTCGCGGAGCAGAACGACGCGGTCAAGGCCAGCAAGCAACTGGCGGAGAAGGGCGTGGAGAACTGGGCCGAAGGCGACGAGAAGGTTCTGGAGGAGTTGCAGGAGACCGAAGCGAAGTGGGAGAAGTACTTCGAGGACCTCAAACAGGACCTGAGCAGACTGCCGGAGCAGGACTTCTCCGACAGTTCCATAGCCCGTGAACTGATAGAGATCGAATCGCAGGTGAAACTGGCGGAGGACGCGTTGACCAGGCGCACGGTGGAGATGGCGGTGCCGCACGAGCAGGCCGGCGCCGAGAAGGCCGAGGAACTGGTGGAGAATCTCGAACGCTGGCTTTCGGACGTACACGACTATCTGAAGTGGAACATGGAGGACATACCCGAGCAGGACGAGATTCCGCTGGCGGACCTGCCGGAGGAGTTGGAGGACATCGTCGGCGAGTTGGTGGACCAGGAGGACTCGCTCGAGGAGGAAGTGGAGGACGTCTCGAGCGGCTGGGCCGACTCGCTGGACGAAGGAGCGGGCTGGACGGCGATGGACGGTCCGATCTCCAACATGAGCGCGCGAGGCATAACGGGCAACCTGCTGCCGAACAAGAACGAGGTCGGCGGCCGCTCCGGCGAAGGCCGCATGGGTCGCTCGCACGGGCAGTTCGTCGAGGAGGAAGCGACCGGCAAGGGCGGCCGGCAGACGCCGACGCGTCTGACGCCGGATCCTTACGAGGCGGGCGCCGTACGGGATTCGAGTCCGCAGTCGCCGGGCGGCGCCACAGGCGGCGGCAAACTCTCCGGCGGCGGTCTCGAAGGCCTGCGCGGTCCCGTTCCGCCGGCGGTCAAACAGGACCTCGGACGTCTCGCGCAGAAGCAGCGCGAGATCGCGCAGAAGGCGGAAAAACTCTCCCTGAACATGAAGAGGAGGGGCGTCGACACCTCCGCGCTGAAGACAGCCGCCCGGCACATGCGCGCCGCCGGCGACTGCCTCAGAAACGCGGACCTCAACCGCTTCCGGAAGGAGAAGGAAGCGGCGGTCGAGCGGCTGCTCGTGCAGAAGGAGGTGGTCGGCGCCGCGGTACGCGCGCAAAAGGAACGCCTGTCCCGTATCTCCAGGGAACTGCGGGAGGAGATCATGAGCGCCCGCAGCGAAAAAATGGTCGACGAGTACCGCGAACTGCTGAAGGCGTATTACCGCAATCTCGCCGACGCCGCGTCGGAGCCGCGTCGGCCCAAGAAGAAGTGATCGATTAGGAGTGGAAGTCATGCGGCGGACGCACGGAGTCGCGCGCGCGCTCGCGACGGCCCTGCTGGCGGCGGGCGTCGCGTGCGCGACGCTGCTCGCTCAGGGACCGGGGAAGAGACCCGACCCGGCCGAGCAGGCGAAAAAGCCCGAGAAACTCGGCAAGGAGGTCGTCACGGGCGGCGATTTCGAGGAGGGCGAGGACGGCGCGCCCAAAGGATGGGACGAGCCGGACGGACTGACGGTCTTCTGGGCGGAGGCGCCGGACGGCAAAGGCAGGTGTCTGAAGTTCGACAGCGCGGTGCTGAAGAGCGAGTGGAAGAGGCGCTACGAAGAGATGAAACTGGAGCGGGACAAACGTCCGAAGGCGCGGCCGAAGACGCCGCCGACCGAGAAACAGAAGTATCGCACGATCGCGGCGACCTACGGCGCGCAGATATGGTCGGATTACTTCCCTCTGGAGCACGGCAAGCGCTACTTCATCACGCTCAAGTACCGGACGCAGACGCCGTGGGCGAAGGCCTTCGTCAAGATGTACGCGAACATCGACGGCGAGAAACGTGAGGTGGCGCGGGCGCAGGTGCCGCTCTACAACAAGAAAGACGACCGCAACAGGTGGGTCGAGTACTACTTCACGTTCAAGGCCAAACACCGACGTTACAAGGTGGAGTGGGGACGGGTGCAGTTGGGCGTATACTGGCCGCCCGGAGTCGCGTACGTGGACGACGTCTCGGTGCGCGAGGTTCTGGACGAAGAGAAAGCGCCCGGACCCGACGGGGAAAAGCCGCCGGCCGGCGGCGACGGGAAGGAAAAGAAACCGAACGGAAGCGGCGGGAAGGACGAAAAGCCCGCCGCCGACGGAGGCGCGCCGGAGTCGGAAAAATGACCTCCGCTCCGCTTCGGACGCGCGCGCGTCCCGAAGCGGAGCCGCCGGTCCCGCTCTTGAAGGAGTTCTTCTCATGCGTCCGTCGCGTTGGCTGTCGATGCTCCTGGCGCTCGTCGTCTGCGAAGCGCTGCACGCCCAGGGCTGGTGGGACACGCGCTGGAAACGCCGCCGCGCGGTGACCGTGAAGAGGCGTCGCGCGGGCTTCAGCGACTGGGCGCTGGCCCGATTCATCCTCAACAGCGAATGCGCGCCCGACGGCCGCGACATACGTGTGATCGACGAAACCGGTCTGGAAACGCCGTCGCAGGTCATATGGGCGAGGTCGAACGGCTTCTGCGAAGTCGCCTTCAAGACCAGACCGCGTGTGCAGCGCTACTACGTCTACTGGGGCAACTCCGCGGCCGCGGCGCCGCGGTACGAAGAAAAGCCGAAAGTCGGCCTCGTCATGGAGACGCGGGAGCGGCCGCGCGGCGGCTGTAATTCGTGGGCGGACTACCGGCGTCTGCTCGCCGGCTCGCGGATAGTCTACGGAAGAACGGTGGTCGGCAATATATTTCACGGCTTCAATCCGTTCGGGCCGTCCGAGTCGTATATGACCGTCTATCGCGGCTGGCTTTACGCGCCGAGCAACGGCGTCTATCGTATCGCCACCAACTCGGACGACTCGTCTTTCGTCTTCGTGGACGGCAAGATGGTCGTGCAGTGGCCGGGCGGCCACGGTCCCACCGCGGCCTACGGCGAGCACAACGCGAAAGTCGAACTCAAACGCGGGCTTCACAGAATAGAGTACTATCACGAGACCTCCGGCGGCGGTCAGGCGTGCGTCCTGGGCTGGTGGAAGCCCGGCGACAAGATCGTGAGTCTGGTGGGCCACGAATACTTTCCGGGATTCCTCGAGACGACGGTGGGACGGCTTCAGGAGCGCGGCAAACGCATAGTCGCCGAGATGAAGGCCAAACCCGTCTCCGAAGCGAAACTCTACGGCGGGCATCTCCTGATCGAGGTCAGGTTCACCGGCATCGCCAACGGCGCCTCGAACAAGGCGTCCTTCCACTGGGACTTCGGCGACGGTCTCACCTCCGGCGAAAAGAACCCTTCTCACATCTTTCTCACGCCCGGCGTCTACACCGTGACGCTGACGGTGACCGAAGGCGGTCACAAGTCGGTCGCGCGTCTGCGGCACTACATGGGCTTTCTGTTCTTCCACAGGGAGCCCGCGGACAAGAACCGCCGCTACGCCCGCCTGCTTCGCTCCTACGACTTCGCCCGCGTGAAGACCACGGGACTGCTTGCGGCGCTCACCTTCGCGGACCTCTGCGAGGACGACGATCTGAGACTGGCGGTGCTGCGCGTGCTCATCGGCAGGAAAGACGACCTGAGCGAGCAGCGCTACCTGAGCGCCCTGCGGGACGCGGGACGGCTCCTCATCGAGCACGCGCCCGCGGCCGCGACGGCGCGCGTCTGCTTCGAAAGAATGCTCAAGACCACCAAGAAACCGTGGTGGACGGCGCAGGGCGAACTCGGCCTGGCGGACGTCAAGTTCATACTGGAGCGCAAACTGGACGAAGCGCTGAAGACCTATCGCGACATGGTGGAGCGCTACCGCGAGCGCTCGCCGGGCTACGCCAAAACCGCGCAGATAAGAACGGGCGACGTGCTGCGCGCGCAGGGCAAATACCGACAGGCCATGGAGGCGTACGTCGCGGCGAAAAAGATGTCCGCCCTGTATCACCAGCAGGACGAACGAACGCGTCGCGGACGTCTCGTTCTGGAGGCGTACAACTACACCGAGCGCCGCCTCTACAAGGAGGCCCTCAAGCGTCTCGAAGACTGGGAGTGGCAGATTCCCGAAGACAAACTCACCAGCGAGTACTCGATAATGCGCGCGCGCGTGCTCTTCCGTCTCGGTCGCAAGAAGGCGGCGGAGCACGAACTGGCCGACTTCGTCGCGGTCAACTCGTCGAAGGACTGTCCTTCTCCTTCGAATCATCTGCCGGAGGCGCTGTACGCGCTCGCGGTGGTGCGCGCCGACCGCGGCGACGCCGACGGCGCCAGAAGTCTTCTCGAACGCCTCCTGCGCGAGCATCCCGACGCCGAGGAGACGCTCAAGAAGGCGCGTAAACTCCTCGAGCGGCTCGGAGGCTGAGAGCGACCTCCGCGGCGGCTCCGGTTTTGCTTGACAGCCAATCGCCGGGCTGCTAAATTCCGAGAACGCACAGGTAAGGAGACCGGCATGATAACGGACGTGGCCTGGGGCATAGACATCGGCCGCAGTTCTCTCAAGTGCGTCAAACTGCAGCGCGTCGGGGACCGGCTCGAACTGGTGCACGCCGCCGTCATAGGATACATGCACGGCACGGAAGACGTTCCCGGCGAGGCGGAGATACGTCAGGCGCTCGCCGCGTTCCGCGCCGAGTTCAAGCCCAAAGCCTCAGACGTCATCTGCTTCGCCCTGCCCGGCTACACCACCTTCTCGCGACCGATACGACTGCCGCAGGTGGAGTCGCGTAAACTCGAAGACGTGGTGAAGTACGAGGCCGCCAATCAGATTCCGTTTCCGCTGACCGAAGTCCAGTGGGACTACTTCAAAGTGGAGCGGCAGTACGAGCCGGGCGAGGAGGTGGAGGCCGCTCTGTTCGCGGTCAAGCACGAGGTGATAAACGAATACCTGCGGCACTTCGACGTCGCGAAAATCGAAATCGATCTGATAACCTCGGCGCCGCTCGCCCTGTTCAACTTCACCCGCTTCGAGATGGACGTTCCGGAGCAGGCGATCGTCGTGGACATAGGCGCCGATCACACGGACCTGGTCATAATCGACGGCCCATCGTTCTATGTGCGTAATCTGCCCACCGCCGGAAACGACATCACCAAGGCGCTGCAGGAGGAGTTCGGCATAGACTTCCTCCAGGCGGAGCAGTTGAAATGGGAGGTGGCCAAGTCCAGACAGGCCGAGCGCATATTCTCCGTGATGCAGCCGGTGCTGCGGTCGTTGGCCGACCAGATCTCGCGCTCGCTTCGCTACTATCGCAACCAGACCAAGTCCTCCAGCGAGTTCCAGCACATCGTACTGCTGGGCAACGCGACCAAACTGGAGGGCATGGCGCGCTACCTCGGCGAGACGCTCGACATGCGCGTGCACGGCTTCTTCGACATCATGCACATAGACCTCGAACGGGACCTCGCCAGGAACGCGTCGCGGGTGGAGGTGCTGCAGGAGCATCTGCCGTCGCTGGCGGTGGCGATGGGACTGGCCCTGCAGGGGCTGGGCAAGGGCGAGTGCAACATCAACTTCATACCCGAGAAGCGTGCGGCGGAGCGCGCGATCGCGCGCAAGCGACCGGGCATCCTGGCGGCGCTGGGGCTCGTTTTTCTGTTCCTGATTTTCGCGTGGCTCATTCAAGGCTCGCGCGCCGGCAAACTCGAAGCGCTGCTCAAGGACCAGGAAAACGGACTGGAGAACCGCCTCGCGGAGATAGAGCGGCACAGGAAGGCGGCGCAGAAGGCCGCGAAGGGTTACGGCGACTGGAGCAGACGCGCCGAGCAGGTCTTGCGTCTGTTGCGCGCGCGTACCGAGCCGCTCGAGTTGCTCAACCGCTTCAACGAAGCCGTGAACAACACGCTCGGCGAGCGTCTGAAGACGGTCGAAGTTCCGCCGCTGTTCGAGAACGGCGAGCCGGTGGCGTGGGGCAATCTCATGCAGCGCTACATGCCGCAGGAACTCGAACAGAGACTGAACGACGAGGTGAACAAGAAGAAAGCGTGGCTGGTGAACCTGTATCTGGACCAGAAAGCGCCGGAGAAGGAGAAGGAGGAACGCGCCGGAAGGCCGCCGCCGAAGAAACGCAAGCCGGTGAGAAAGAAAAAAGGTCTGCCGGAACTGGAGGAGTACACACTGGAGTCGACCATACGGGCGCGTGTGGCGCTGATAGACCGCGGCGGCGCCACGGAGACCCGCGACCATCTCAAGGCCATGATCGCTGAGGAACTGCAGCGACAGATAGAGAAGATGGTGGACGCGCTTCTGAACCCGCTGGAGTTGAGCGAGCAGGAGCGCGCCGGGATCCGCGAGGAGACACTCAAGCGCTACGCCGATCCGGAGAGATTTCTCGAGGACCCGGGCGACAACGATCGAAAGTCGCTGTTCAGCGACGAGGAGACGGCCCGCAAGGAGCCCGACGGCTCGCGTACGCGGGTGCTCTACCGCGTCTACGACGTCAAGTTGTCCTGGCCGAAACCGGTGTCGCCGCCGAAGACGCCGACATCCGCCGGTAAGGAGAAACGGCCATGAACAAGAACACTTTCTGGGGCGTCGCCATCGGCATGGTGGTGATCGAGGTGGTCGTTCTGTTCGCGCTGGTGTGGCCGGCGTGGAGCAGCAAATGCGCCTTCATCAAGGAGGTCGACAGCAAGATCGACGACCTGGGAGAGTACAGGACCGGCGTGATTCCCGTCGCGGACATAGCGGCGCGGCACAACGCCAACGCGAACAACATCAGAAACGGTTACTTCAAACTGCTCGACATGCTGAAGGACTACGAACTGAAGCGCTACGAGAAGTGGATGGGCAGGGACGGCACTCCGAAGCAGGAGGTGCGACCCGCGCAGTTCAACAGTTACTATTCCGACCAGATGCAGAAACTGGCGGAGTTTCTCAAGAAGTCGGGCGTTCCCGCGCCGGCGACTCCCGGCGAGTACACCCGCGAGGAGAACGAACTGCTGAGAGACTGGGGTCAGAATTACGACATGCCGACGCCCGGCGCGACCGAGCAGGACGAGACCGTGCCGCCCTCCGATCGCGAGAGAGCGGGTCTGTGGTGGGTGCCGTCCGCCAGTCTCACTCCCGCCAACAGCAAACGCGCCCAGAAGGAGTACTGGGTGCAGGAGACGATAGCGCACGCGCTGGTCCACGCCGGCGCGACGCGTCTGACGCAGATAGCGTTTCGCTATCCGTCCCTGCAGCGGCGCCGCGGCGTGAGACGCAAAGAGGAGCCGACCAAGATCAGCGAAATCGAACGTCTTTTCGAGCCGATCGAGGTCTACGTGCTGGCCAAGATGTACTACGGAAGAATCCCCGCTTTTCTGCAGTACATGCTCTCGCCGGAGAACGAAAAGAACCATCTGCTGCTGCGACTGGAGCACCTGGAGGTTCGCAAGGCGCTGATAGAGAAACTGGAGTTGCCGGACAAGCGCGCGCGCGACCGCATCAGGGCGGCCGGCAAGGCGGAGGTGGTGGGCACCAAAAAGTTCGTCGTGGAGCAGCCGGACATAAAAGGCGTGTTTCCGCCCATTCTGCTGAGGGAGCCGGACATGCCTTTCGACCTCAAGACGCTGACGCCGGAGAAGATCAGCAAGATGATGCTGAAGCAGGACGAACTGATAAGCGAGCCCGCGGTCATCGTCGCGGCGAAGTTCGTCGTGCTCGACTTCCGCTGGTCTCCGGAGGCGGAAAAGGGCGGAACCGACGTGATAACGAAAACCAGGGAGGCGGCGTCGCCGAAGAGGCGTCCGGGCAAGCGCCCGTGAGGACGATTTATAGAGGGTCGTCGGATGAATATGGAGCAGTTGAAACAGATTCTGCGGAAGCATCCTGAGAAGGTGGCGGCGGGCGCGATCGGCCTGCTGATCATATTCTATCTTCTCATCGTGGGCTTCAGCGGCGAAGTGACGCGTCGCGTCGAGAAGAGCAAGGAACTGCTGCAGGCGCTCGAGAACCGCATCGCCGACGAGAAACAGGACTGGCTGCCGCCGGAGCAGAGCCCGGAGTACTCGACCGAAGGCAAACGGATGTTGATATACACGCCGGAAGCCTCGCCCGGCGCGGAGTGGTTCGCGTACAAGCGTCCGTTCGTGCCGCTGGAGTGGCGCAAGCAACTGCCCAAGGAGGCCAAATTCGAGCGTCCCACGCTCACCCTCACGCTGGAGGGACTCAAAGCGTCTCTCAAGTGGCAGGACAGTCCGGAAAACGATCACGTGGCGGTGACCGGCTACGTTCTCTATCGCAAGGTCGACGGAGGCGACTGGGAAAAACTCAAGGAGTTCGGCGCCGGCGACACGCCTTCGTACGAGGACGACGATCTCAATCCGCTGACCAGGTACACCTATCGTGTCGACTCCAGCGCCAGACCGCACAAGGGCTTCAACCTCCGCGACCCGAAAACCGGCGCGCTCACAAACGGCGAAATCACCCTCTCCTCGGCCGAGCAGTCGGGCGAGACGCAGTTCCCGTGGCGGATCAAGGTCCACTGGACCCTGCCCGACGGAAGACTGCTACTCGACGTCATAAACCACTTCGACGAGAGCCTCCACCGCAAGAAGGAGTACTTCAAGAAAGGCGAAGAGGCCGTGGTCGACAGGTGGGAGAACGGCAAGAAGATCGGTCAGGTCAAGACCGGCATGAGAATCATAGACGTCAACGACGCCACCAAGACCGCGGTCGTCGAAGACATAACGACGAAAAAGCGGTTCAAGTTGTGGTACGACAGCAAGGAAAAAGACTACAAATGGGAGCCGGTCAAGTAATCCTCCGCCGGC
>CAYPNR010000039.1:0-6514 GCA_964412125.1 uncultured Planctomycetota bacterium
TGAAAAAGACGCCGTTCGAGAAGCCGCGGCGTTGAAACCGCCCGCCGCCTCCGATACAATCGTCTTCGACCGCGAACCGGATGGGAAAGGCGAAAATGGGAACGGCCGAGAAGAGAAAGAGACTGGTGCGCTGCCTGAACTGTTTCGAGCGCATAGAGATACCGTCGGCCGCGCGCCGACACGCCTGCCCGAAGTGCGGATACGTCTGGCGCGTCTCCTGGCATCCCGACGGCATGGCCAAGATACGCGGACCCGTCTGGAGCGACTTCCGCAGACGGGCGTCCGCGGCCAGGTCCGGAAAGTGAGAGCCGCCGAACGGAAAATTCGCGCGTTCCCGGGCGTCGGACGGCATGAACGGCGGCGGACGGGGTATAATGGACGAAAGACAATACGGCAGTGGAGGGTCTCTCATGTCACTGTGGCGACTTGCCGCGGCTCTGTTCGGTCTCGGTTGCCTTCTGACGCTGTCGGCGCAGGACGACGACATGAACGTGGACGACTCCGGCGTCGATCCGAAACGCGTGGAGGCGGCGGTCAAGAAAGGCGTGGAGTGGCTGCTGTCGAAGCAGAACGCCGACGGCTCGTGGACGGCCAGCGGCACGCAAGGCATAGAAGCGCACTACCCCGGCGGCACGACCGCGCTGGTGCTCCTGGCGCTGCTCAAAGGCGGAGTCTCGCCGAACGACCCGCGAATCAAAAAAGGGTTCGACTTCTGCTTCCACGTGACGAAAAAGCAGCCGCAGCCGGGCGGCGCGGCGCCGCCGGGAGATCCGTCCGACTCCGGAGGCTTCGAGAAACGCACCTACTCCGTCTCCTGTCTGATTCTGGCGCTCGCCGCCAAGTACCATCCCGACGCCGCGAAAAAGAAGTCGAAACGCTCCTCGAGAAGACACAAGTTCAGCACCGAGCCGTACGAGAGGAAGGTGCGCAGGGACTTCGGCAGAAAAGCGACGCCGCAGGACAGAAAAATGATAGACGAGTTGGTGAAGTGGCTGCTGTCGAAACAGGAGACCAACGTCTGGCGGTATCCCGGCGCGGCGCAGGACGGCAACAACGAAGACGCCTCCAACACGCAGTACGCCATGCTCGCGCTCTACACCGCGCGGCGACTCGGCTACAGCATTCCGGTGGAGACCTGGACCAAGGTGGTCGACTACTTCCTCAAACACCAGGAGAAGGACGGACCGGAAGTGGAATGGTTTCCGGTGCCCGGCGCGGACTTTCCCATCTCGCAACTGAAGAAGATGGAGAAAGCGGTGCTGAAGGAGGCCGCGAAGATCGCGCGCAGGAACAGAAACATGGATCCCGAAAAGATAAAGACCCGCGTGGTGACCGACAATCCGTACCGCAAGTTCGGCGACGAGAAGAAGCAGATGAAGGCGCGGGGCTGGGGCTACATTCCGAAGGGCAAAGCGTCGCAGTACCCCGAGTTCGAGAGGATATGCGGCTCGATGACCACAAGCGGCGTGGCGGCGATGATGATCTGCAAGGCGGCGCTCGAGGGCACCGCCTATCACAAAAAGCATCGCGACGAAATCGATCGCTCCATTCGCGACGGCGCGGCATGGCTCGCCCACAACTTCAGCGCGTCGACCAACCCCGGCAAGGGCGGCTATCATTATTACTACCTTTATGGTCTCGAGCGCGCGGGCGTGCTGACACTGACGCGCAGGTTCGGCAAGCGCGACTGGTACAAAGAGGGCGCCGAATACCTGCTCGGACAGCAGCGGCCGGAGGGATGCTGGCCCGGCAGCGAGCAGGGCGGAAACGCCGGCGGCGACATAACCAGTCCGCTGGTCGACACATGTTTCGCCATACTGTTTCTGAAGAAGGCGACCGCGCCTCTGGTGGTGGTGCCGCCGCAGGTCTACTCCGGCAAGGGCATAAGCCTCGGCGACGGCAAAAAGTAGCGTTCGGCGCCGCCCGTGCTCCGGCGACGCGTCGCTCGCCGCGGCCGTCGCGAAAGCGGTTTCCGCGACGGTTTCCCCGCTCGACGGGCGCTTCCGGCATTATAATCGTCCCGACGGGTCGAAATAGTAATTGGAGGGTAGAGGTATGCCCCGGATAACGAAAGTGCTGGCGCGTGAGATTCTCGACAGCCGCGGCAATCCGACGGTGGAGGCGGAGGTGCGTCTGGAAGACGGCGGCGCGGGCGTGGCCGCGGTGCCGAGCGGCGCCTCGACCGGAACCTACGAAGCGCTCGAACTGCGCGACGGCGGCAGACGCTGCGGAGGCAAAGGCGTTCAGAAAGCGGTCCGCAACGTCGTCGAACTGATCGCGCCGAAGGTGATCGGTCTCGACGCCTCCGACCAGGAGACGATAGACAAGACCATGCTCGAACTGGACGGAACCGACAACAAGGGCAATCTCGGCGCGAACGCCGTTCTCGCGGTGTCGCTGGCCGCCTGTCACGCCGCGGCGGCGTCCGCGGGAAGGCCGCTTTTCGAGTATCTCGGCGGCGCAGACGCCGTCCGTCTGCCCGTGCCGTTCATAAACGTCTTGAACGGCGGCAAGCACGCCGACAACAACGTCGACTTCCAGGAGTTCATGATCGTGCCGGCCGGCTTCGAGCGCTATCGTCAGGCCATATTCGCCGCAAGCGAAGTCTTCCACCGTCTCAAGGAGATACTCCGCCATCGCGGCCTGTCCACCGCGGTCGGCGACGAAGGCGGCTTCGCGCCGGACCTCCGCTCGAACGCCGAGGCGCTCGAACTCCTCATGGACGCGATCAACAACGCCGGTTACGAGCCGGGCCGACACTTCTTCATAGCGCTCGACCCCGCCGCGTCCTCCTTTTACGAGGACGGTCGATACGTCCTTCGCACCGAAACCGATCACTACAAAGGCTCCAACGAGATGACAGACATGTACGTCGCCCTCTGCGACGAGTTTCCGATCTACTCCGTCGAGGACGGTCTGGCCGAGAACGACTGGGACGGCTGGGTCGCCATGACGCGCATGCTCGGCCACAAAGTGCAACTCGTCGGCGACGACCTGTTCGTCACCAACACCAAGTGGCTCCAGAAGGGCATAGACACGGGCGCCGCAAACGCCATACTCATAAAGCCCAACCAGATCGGCACCCTCACCGAGACGCTCTCCACCATTCGTTTCGCACTCGAACACGGCTACCGCTGCGTGATAAGCCACCGCTCCGGCGAGACGGAGGACACGACCATCGCGGACCTGGCCGTGGCGACCGGCGTCGGTCAGATAAAGACCGGCTCGGTCAGCCGCTCCGAGCGAACCGCGAAGTACAACCGTCTGCTGCGCATAGAGGAGATCCTGGGTGAACGCGCGCGCTACGGACTGCCGGAGAAGCCCTGAGAGCGACGGCGACGAGGAGCGACGCAGGCGACTTCGCGCGCGACTCGACACGGCGAGTCGCGAAGCGCTCTTCTTCGTCGCCCTCGCGGCGGTATTCGCGATCGCATGGCACTGTCTGGTGGTGCCGCTGGAGAGAGAGGCCGTCGCGAAGGAGAACACCATCGAGCGGCTCCGGGCCGTTCTGGACGAGGAATCGGCGGACTGCGGGCGACTCGCGCGTCGCGTACGCGCCGCGCGCAACGATCCGTTCTTTCTGGAGGCGGCGGCGCGCGACCGTCTCAAACTGACCGGCGAGGGCGAGATACCCGCGTGGCTGTCCCCGAAAGCGCCGCGGGCGCGACGGACTCAGGAGCCGGACAGGCAGGACAGCACCGTTTCGCGCCAGAGCGGTGCGGGTCCGAGATAGGGCGCGGCGCGGCCGGGCGACGGCCGCGGAAACGGCCCCTCCAGGAGGCGGCGCAACACGCGGACGTAGGCCTCCGGCGTGGGCTCCACAAACAACGCGTCGCCGGGGCGCAGCGACTCCTTCAACGCGGGTATGGGGCTCAACAGCGGCAGACAGCCGACGTGCAGCGCCTCCAGAACCGCCGACGGCAGACCTTCGGCCGCGGTCGGCAGCAGAAGAACGTCCGCGGCGCGTATGTGAACGGCCGCTTCCTCCGGCGGTCGCGGACCGAGAACGCGAAGACGCGAATGCGCCTCGCGTGACAGCAGCGTCGACAGTCGTCCGGCGCCCACAAACGCGGCGTAAAAGCGTTCGTGGCGGAAGACGAGACGGCGACACGCCTCGAACGCCACGTGCGCGCCTTTGGCGCGACTCACGTCCGAGACGAAAACGGCGTAGAAGCAGTCCGCCGGCAGACCGAGCGCCTGTCGGGCCTCTCCGCGGCTCCAGCGGTCCAGCGACGCGGTGTCCACGGCGACGCCGGGGTCGATCACCGGAACGCCGAAGCGGCGCCGCACCGCTCCGGTGAGATAGGGGCCGACCGCGAAGACGGCTTTCGCGCGGCGCAGCGTCCGCCGCCAGAGCCGGCCGGCCGCGCCGGAGGCGTAACTGTTGAAATCGGTGCCGAGAACGTGCAGCAGCAGCGGCTTGCGGAAGAGCGCGCCCCAGAAGGCGGCCGCGACGCCGAACGGCACCACCCAGTGCGCGTACACCGCGTCGTGGCGGGGCACCTCACTGAGAACGGCGAGAAACGCGCTCTTCACGTAAGAGAAGCCTCTCACGAGGCCGCCGTGCTTGGGCCTGGCGACCGCCAGCGGCCAGTCGTAGCGGCGCACGGCCACGCCGTCCGCGATCTCCCTCTTCGGATCGCCGCGACGGTTGCGCGGCGTCAGTACCGTCACGTCGCAGGCGTCCAGCAGCGTCAGCAGCGCCAGATGAACGGCGCGGGCGCGATACGGCTCCGACGGAGAAGGATAAGCGGCGGTCGCGACCAGCAGCGAAGGCCGCTTCATGGCGACGCTTCCTCATCTTCCCGGACGGGAAGCGCGCGGACCGGCGAAGGCGGATGGCGTCGCGCGCCGGCGAGAAGCGACTCCGCGAGAAAGCCCGACAGAACGAGTTGCACGCCGAGCAGCAGCGCGACCACGCCGGTCGCCAGCAGCGGGTAACGCCAGCCTATGCTCCCGGCGGACAGACGCAGATAGAGAAGATAGAGGAGCACGACGACGCCGAGCAGGAAGGAAACGGCGCCGGCCAGGCCGAACAGCAGGCCGGGATGACGCCAGAAACGCCTGAGCAGCACCGCCAGCAGCACGTCCGAGAACGCCGAGAAGGCGCGTGTCGGACCGTATTTGGAGCGATGGCGCCGACGCGGATGATGCCCGACCGGAATCTCACGGACGGTGTAACCGAGTATGTGCGCGAGCGCCGGGAAGATACGATGACGATCCGTGAAGAGCGCCGGATTGTCGAGGACGCGACGGCGGAAGGCACGAAGGCCGCAATTGGCGTCGCGCAGGGGACAGCCGCAGGCGAGGCGCAGCGCCGCGTTGAAGAGACGCGACTGCACGATTCGAGCGACGGAGTCCGCGCGTCTGACCCTGCGGCCGACCACCACATGCGCCTCCCGCAGCGCCTCCAGCAGCGCGGGAATGTCGGCCGGGTCGTTCTGCATGTCGGCGTCGATTGTGACGACGAGATCGGAAGCGGCGGCGGCGCAGCCCGCCATGAGCGCGGGGCCCTTGCCGAGTCGGCGTCCCATAAACAGCACGCGAACGAAATCGTGACGTGAAACCGCCTCCTCGAGCGCGCGAACGGTGGCCGCCTCCGAGCCGTCGTCCACGAAAATCGTCTCGAAACGACGTCCGTCCAGCGCCGCCGCGATCGCCCCGCACAGCGGAAGTATGTTCTCCGCTTCGTCCCTTACCGCGGCGATCACCGATATCTCCGGCGCCTCAGATCTCAAGTCGAAACTCCTCGCGCAGTATGTCCAGAAGGTCCCAGAAGTTGTGTATCTCGTAGTCCGGCTCCGTCTCGCCCTTGACGTGTAGGTAGCGACCCGATCGCATGTTGCGGACCGTCACCATCCCCAGCCTGTTCGGCGGATCTATGTCGTTGGTCGGATTGTCGCCGATGTACATGCACTCCACGGGCCGCAGGTTGAGATCGGAACAGGCGCGTAAAAACAACTTCGTGTTGGGCTTGCCGATGCCGATCTGGTCCGAGATGAATATCGCGTTCGGCGCCAGATACGGCAACACGCGCAGACGCACCAACTTCTCCGCCTGCTTCAGCGTCACTCCGTCCGTTATCACGCCGAGCACCAACTCGGTGTTGTAGAGAAGTTTCAGCACCTCCAGCACGTCCTCGTACGGTCGAAGATGGCGGAACTTGGTGTCGTGGTAGGCGACCACCGCGGACGCCACCAGCACGGCGTGGTTGAGGCCCTTGAAGTAACGACGCGGTATCCGCAGGAGAAGTTTGTCGAAGTGGTGCTCGTAGTTGGACGAAAACTCCTCCACTATCTCCTCGAGTTCGTCGCGCAGGCGCTCTTTCGACATGCGGACGCCGAGTTTGATCATCGCCTCGAGCGCCGCGTCGCGCGCCATCTCGGAGAACTCGTAAGTCGAGTAGAGCGTGTCGTCTATGTCGAAGAAGATGGCGCGAAGCCTGGACCGCATCACGTCGCCCTCCATGAAGACCCGCCTCTCCGCGGGCGAAGCGGCGTCCTCGACGAAAGCA
>CAYPNR010000039.1:6614-21577 GCA_964412125.1 uncultured Planctomycetota bacterium
GCGCCCGGTTTTTCGCTTGAGGAGGCGCCGCGCGGCCCCGTAAAATGCCGCGTGACGCGGAAACGCTCCGCGACAAGCGCCGAAATAACCCGTCGGGAGGACGGATTCATGATGCGTCTGCTCACATTCTGCTGCGCCACACTGGCGGCGTGCGCGGTCGTCGCGGAGGAAACCAGACTCCTCCGTCATCCGGATCGCCACGGAAATCGAACCATCTTCTCCTACATGGGAGACATATGGATCTACGACGGCAAAACTCCCGCGCGACGCCTCACTTCGCATCCCGCGGCGGACGTCCGTCCCAAATTCAGTCCCGACGGCAGATGGGTCGCCTTCTCCTCCAACAGAACCGGCAACTGGGACGTCTTCGTGACGCCGGCGGAGGGAGGACCGCCGCGCCAACTCACCTTCCATACCGCCTCCGATCTGAGCGTGGGATGGACTCCCGATTCCAGAGCCGTGATCGTCTACTCCGGTCGCGACGCGCTGTTCAACTGGACGCTCTACAAGGTGCCCTTGAGCGGCGCGCCGCCGGAACGACTGCTCAAGATGTTCGCCGCTTTCGGCTCCTTCTCCAGCGACGGCCGCTTCTTCGCCTTCAATAGAAGATATCCCTCCTTCACCAGAAAAGGCTATCGCGGCTCCAGCAACCGCGAAATCTGGCTCTTCGACTTCCAGAACAACTCCGTCAAAAGATTGACCAAAAACGACTTCCACGACAACTGCCCCATGTTCTCCGGAAACAGCGTTCTCTTCGCGTCCGAGAAGGACGGCACGTTCAACATCTGGAAGATCGACGTCGGCGGCGGCGAGGCGACGCAGTTGACCTTCCACAAAGGCGAAGGCGTGCGGTATCCGTCCATCTCCTCCGACGGCAAAACGGTCGTCTACGAGCAGGGCTTCGGATTATGGCAACTGAACGTGGAAAACGGCCGCTACAGGAGAATGGAGATACCCATACGCACCGACTACTACGAAAACCCCGTCAAATACGAAAAAATCGACTCGACGACGGACGACTACAGCGTCTCGCCGGACGGCAAACGCGTGGCCGTCTCGGTGCACGGCGAGATATTCACGGTGCCGCTCTCCGGCGGTCGCGTCGTGCGGATAACCGACAGTCCGTGGCGCGACAGGCGGCCGGTCTACGGCCCGAAAGGCAAGAGACTCGCTTTCATCTCCGACGCGTCGGGCCGCGACGAGGTCTACGTCGTGGACGTCGATGGGAAAAACCTCAAAAAGATCACAAACAGCGATATGCGAAAGTTGGAAATCGACTTCTCGCCGGACGGCAAAATGCTGTCGGTCACCGAAAACGACCACACGCTGAAGATATACGATCTCGAAAAAGGTACCTGCAGGACGCTGCTCGAACACAAACACGCCACGCCGTACAACATAACGTGGTCGCCGGACGGCAGATGGATCGCGTATCTGAAGACCAACGCGGATATGTGGCAGGACGTCTATATCGTCTCGACCACGGAGGAGAAACCGGTCGAGCATCCGGTGGTGGAGCGAATGCCGTACGACGAGTGGTACCTGCACATGACCAGGGAAAAAATCTTCTTTTTGGGCGACACCAGCGGCGAAGGCGACTACGCGCTGTACGCGGCTTCGCTGAGCAGAGAGGAAGTGGACCCGGACGATCCCGAGGCCAAGAAGAAGAAAGAAGAGAAGCGGAAGAGCGAAAAGGGGAGCGGCGACAGGCCGAAGCCGCAGCCCGGCGACAAAAAGGCGAAGCCGGGCGGCGCCTCGAAAGAGAAGCGGACGGAGATGAAGGTCGACGTGAAGGGAATAGAGAAACGCGTGAGGAAGATACTGTCGGTGCCGGGGAAGATGCGGGCGCTGGCGGTGTCGAAGGACGGCGCGATGGTCGTTCTGGTGCGCGAGCCCCGCGGTAAAAAAGAAATCGACATAATCTACAGCGTCTCCGCGGACGGCAAAAAACTGCGCGAGATCGGCAGCGGCTCGTCCATCCGCTCGCTTCGGTTCTCGCCCGACGGAAAAAGAATCTTCTTCCTGTCCGGAAAGAACCTCTATTACAAGCCGGCCGGCGGCGGACCTTCGAGCCGCGTCTCGTTCCGGGTGACGGTCAGGGTCGACAGGGCGGCCGAGCACCGTCAGATACTGCTGGAGTGCTGGCGCGTGATGAAACACGTCTTCTACGACGCGGGCCTGCACGGCACGGACTGGGAGGCGGTGCGCCGCAAATACGAAGCGCTGCTGCCCTCGATCACCGACAAGGAAGCGCTGGGCGACATCATCAACCGCATGTTCGGCGAACTCAACGCCTCGCACATGGGCATGTACACCGACTCGCCGTACGAGTCGAAATCGACTTATCAGAGCATGAGTTGCGGCTTCGAAATGACGCCCGACGCCGAAAGCGGTCTCTATCGCGTCAGCCACGTCTACAAGGACGGTCCCGCCGACAGGGAGTGGGTGGACGTAAACGAAGGCGACTACGTTCTCTCGATAGACGGCAAGAGTCTGAAACCGCCGGACAATCCGTGGCGGATACTCAACCACACGGTGAACGACCGCGTCGAGGTGGTGGTGAGCGCGGACCCGAAAGGCGGCAAGAAACGGACCTCGACGATCAAACTGATCGGCCTCTACGACGTGCGCCGCCTCCGTTACGCCGAGTGGGTGGACGCCAACCGCAAGAAAGTGGACGCGCTCTCGAACGGACGCATCGGATACGTTCACATACCGGCGATGAGCGGAAGAAGCCTCGAACGCTTCAAGAAGGAGTTGATGGAGTTCCGCCTGAAAGAAGGTCTGGTGATAGACGTCCGCTTCAACGGCGGCGGCAACATCGACCAGGAGTTGATAGACATTCTCGAGCGGCGGCAGTTCGGAAACTGGAGGAGACGCGGCTCGACACCGCATCGCAGACCGTGGAACGGCTTTTTCGGCCGGAAAGTCGTCCTGATAAACGAGCGCTCCTTCAGCGACGCGGAAGTGTTTCCGCGCGCGTTCAAGGATCTGCGGCTCGGCAAACTGGTGGGCGTGCCGACCGGCGGCGGCGTGATCGGCACCGGCTCCTACAGACTGATCGACGGCTCCGTGATGCGGACGCCGCACGTCGGCGTCTATCTGATGGACGGAACCAATCTCGAAAACTGGGGCGTGCGGCCGGACGTCTACGTGGAGAACACGCCGGAGGACGAACTGGCCGGACGCGATCCGCAACTCGAACGCGCGGTTTCCGAACTTTTGAAGGACCTCGACGGCGGGAAGAAGGCGTCCGAGAAGGACGGCGAAAAGAAGGCGCCTGAGAAGAGCAAGTAAGTAAGCGGCCCCGCAGCAGTGGCAATGGCCACGGCATCTACATTTGTATCTTGACCCTGCATCGGAGTATCGACGACAATTGTACCGTGGGGGGCCGTTGCCCCCTTGCGTCCCGACCTGATTGCGACATCCAAGTTACCGATGGACTCGGGGTCGGCGCGCACGGCGTTGTTGCCGGCTTTGCGGCAAAATAAAGACGCTTTTCGCTCCCGCCGGACCTCCCTTGAACCCCCCTCGCTTCTCCCCTGTAATATAATGTGATTCGAACCACGTGTGGGAGGACCGAGTGTGAACAGGATCGGTGTCCTCGCGGCACTGCTTTGTGTGGGAACCGCCCTGGCGCAGCCGCAGCCCCCGAAAGAGCCGGAAAAGCCGCCTGCCGGCCCCGAAAAAGAAAAACCGGTCGAGTTCGTCGCGGGACAGTCGGTTCCGTTGCAGACCATCCTCCAGATCGTCAAGAAAATGACCGGTCGGGAGATCGTGGTGCCTTCGACGTTGCTCGCGCAGCGCGGCGGCGTGCAGATACGCTTCGCCACCGCTTTCAAGGCTACATACCCGGTGCTGCGAGCCGTGCTCGAAGTCAACGGTATAACGCTGGACGAGGCGACCGTGGACGGCGATAAAATCATCCGCGTGCTGACGGACCGGGAATTGCGCGGGATGATGCGCTCCGGCGCGACGCCTATAGTCGAGGAAAAAGACGTTCCCAAAGAACATGAACTGGTCACCGCCGTCCTCCGCCTTCAGTACGCCAATCCGCAGGACGTCGAGCGTATACTCACAACGCGGCTGATGAACCGTATGGGGCCCGGCAGCGCTCTCAGCGTGCAGGGGCAGCCGATCGTCATCGTCCGAGATTACGCGCCGGAGGTCTCCTACTACGTCAAACTCATACGCCTGATGGATGTGGAGCCGAACAAGCCGCAGTTGTACGTACATAAGTTGCGTAACGCGGTCGCGCAGGACGTCGCCAATTACCTGACGCAACTGGCGCGGGTGCAGTTCGGACAGATCCGCCAGCGCGCACCCTCCGCGCGGAGAACCGGTATCGAGGCGATGTTCGTCGCGGACAATCGCACCAACAAACTGATCATGCTCACCTACAAAGAAGACTACGAGGACATCATGCGGATCATCAGGGAACTGGACGAAGAAGTGCCGGAGACGCGCGGCACGATACACATATATCAGTTGAAGAACGTGGATTGCAAACTGCTGGCGGCGAGTCTTCAGCAGATCCTTTCGGGACAGCAGCAGCGGCAGCGGCAGCAGGTCCGACCCGGAGCGCCGCAGGTGCTGCAGCAGGTGGCCACCCGCGTCGTGGCCGAGGAGCAGACCAACAGCCTCATAATCGAGGCCGAGAAGGAAAACTACGAGGAACTCGTCAGAATCATCCAGAAACTGGACGTGCGACGGCCGCAGGTCCTCATTGAGGCCGCTATAATCGAGGTGACCGCGGACTCCACCACCAATCTCGGTATAGAACTGGCCACGGTCGACCTGGCGGGTCTGGGATACCGCGGCGCCGGCGCGTCGCTGTTCGGCATGTCGGAGGTGGACACCGAGGCCATGACCAAAAAGCCCCTCGGCGGAATCGGCCTCACCGCGCTCATCTACAAAGACTCGCTGGATAGAATTCCGTTCCTGCTTCAGATGCTGCGCTCCACCTCCGACGTCAACGTCCTCTCCACGCCGAAGATCCTCACCAACGACAACAGCAAGGGCACCATCAAGGTCAGCGACCAGGTCGCGATCGTTACGACGGTGGACACGCAGACGCAACAGTCGCGGACCTCGTTCGGAGGATATCAGGACGCCGGTATCACGCTGACGATAACTCCGCACATAAGCGCGGGACGCTATCTCCGGCTGGACCTGAGTCTGTTGATAGAGTCGTTCACGGCGCAGCCGGTGGCCGGCTCGGCCGCGCCTCCGCCCAAGACCTCGCGCAGCATCGAAGGAGCCGTGACGGTGCCGGACGGCCATCTCATCATCGTCGGCGGCCTCACAAGCGAAAAACACGACGAGACGATCAACAAGGTGCCGCTGCTGGGGGACATTCCGATACTCGGCGCGCTCTTCAGATCGACTTCCGTGATAAAACGTAAGACCAATCTCTACATCTTCATCCGCCCCTACATCCTCGACGACGAGCACTTCGACACACTGAAATCGATATCGCGGCAGGAGTTGCGTAAGGCCGAAGTCGAGGGCGGCAAGACCGAAGGCGTCGAAAGACCGCTCACGCGGCCGCGCGAAATCCCCTTCGAGGAGCACGCCGGACTCATGGTCCGCGAAGGTTATCTCGAAATGCTGCGGACGCTGGAGGAGATGTTCGGCAGCGATTTCAGACGCGTGCGTGTTGAGGAACGTTAGAAAATGGAGAGTCTCATTCAGGACATGCTCGAAAGCGGCGTCATAACGCAGAAGCAACTCGAGCAGGCGCGTCAGGAGGCGAGGGTCAAAGGCGACTCCACTCTCAGAGTCCTGCGCGACAGCGGCGCGATACCGGAAGAAACTTATCTCTCACGAATGAGCGAGGCGCTCGGCATCCCGTACGAGAAGACTTTTTCCAACGTGAACGTGCCGGATCGTTTCGTCGATCTGGTGCCGCTGCAGTACGCGCGTACGCACAGCGTCATCGCGGTGAGCGAGACCGACGGCGTGATGCGCGTGGCGACCAGCGAGCCGCTCAGTCCGGAAGTCATGGACGAGGTCGAGGGAATGGTGGGAATGGAAGTGGAGCCGGTGCTGGTGCCGCGGGCGGAGGTCGCCGATCTCATAAACCATTCCTACGTGCGCGCGCGCTCGGTCGAGCACATGCTGGAGGAGTTGAAGGAGGAGGACATACTGGCGGAGGTGGCGCGTCTCGACGAGAGCGAAGACGTGCTGAACATAGCGTACAAGGCGCCGATCGTCAAACTGGTGAACATGCTCTTCTTCGAGGCGCTCAGAATGCGCGCTTCCGACATCCACCTTCAGCCTTACGAAGACAAACTCCAGGTCCGCTACCGGATAGACGGCATCCTGCACGACACGCAGGTGGTGCCGAAGAAGGTCCAGGAGGCGGTGGTCTCGCGAATCAAGATCATGGGCAGAATGGACATCGCGGAACGTCGTCTGCCGCAGGACGGCCGGACCTCCATCAAGGTGGGCGACGCCGACGTGGACGTTCGTATCTCCAGTGTGCCCACCTCCTACGGCGAGCGGATCGTCATGCGGCTTCTCGACAAGTCCGCGCGGCTCTACGGCCTTCACGAACTCGGCCTCGCCGAGAGGGACAGAGAACTTCTCGACCGGCTCATACACATGTCGCACGGCATTCTCTTCGTCACCGGACCGACCGGCTCCGGCAAGACCACCACACTTTACGCCATGCTGCAGAAGATAAACACACTCGAAAAGAACATCCTCACCATCGAGGACCCGATCGAGTACAACATCCGCCACATAAGTCAGATACAGGTTTCGCCCAAGAAGGGACTCTCCTTCGCCACGGGCCTGCGTTCGCTTCTGCGACAGGACCCCGACATCATGATGGTGGGAGAGGTGCGCGACGTGGAGACGGCGCGGATCGCGGTGCAGTCGGCGCTCACCGGCCATCTCGTCTTCTCGACGCTCCACACCAACGACGCGCCGGGCGCGGTGACGCGTATGCTCGATATCGGCGTGGAGCCGTATCTGGTCTCTTCGAGTCTGATAGGCGTGATAGCGCAGCGGCTCGTCCGCGTCATATGCGACCGCTGCAGGGAGAGATACCGGCCGACGGAGGAGGAGTTGACGCGGATAGGCTTGAGCATGGCGGACGTACCGGAAGGCGGTCTCTGGCGGGGAAAGGGCTGCTCGCACTGTCTGGGAACGGGCTACTGGGACCGCACGGCCATTTTCGAGATACTCGTGATCGACGACGCGGTGCGCGAACTGGTGCTCGGGCGCGCGGGCGCGAACCAGATAAAAGAGGTGGCGGTGAAGAACGGAATGAGAACGCTGAGGATGGACGGCGCGCGAAAGGTGATTCTCGGCGAAACAACGCCGCAGGAGGTTCTCAGAGTGACGCAACTGGACGTGTTCTGAGAGACGTTCGGAGTCGTTTATATGGCGGTATTCGAGTACAGGGCGCTGACGCACGAAGGCAAACAGACGCAGGGCGTCGTGGACGCCGACACGTCCAAGGAGGCGTGCGCCAAGTTGCGTGTGCGCGGCGTCTACGTCACCGAGATACACTCGGTGGGGGAGCGGCTGGCGCGGCGCAAGTTGCCGCTTCTGGGGCGCTTCGGGCGCGTGAAACTGGCGGACCTGGCCATAGTCACACGCCAGTTCGCCACGCTCATCCGCTCCGCGGTGCCGATGGCCGAGGCGCTCACCGCTCTGGTGAACCAGAGCGAGTCCCACAGACTCCAGGTGGTCCTCCGCGACGTTCGTGAGAAGGTCACTCAGGGCATGAGTCTCGCCGACGCGCTCGGTCTCCATCCCCACGTCTTCAACGACCTGTACGTGAACATGGTCCGCGCCGGAGAGGCCAGCGGCAATCTCGACGACATCCTCACGCGTCTGGCGGACTACCTGCAGAACCAGTATCGCCTGGCCGCGCGTGTCTGGGCGGCGCTCACCTATCCCATAGTGATGGTCGTCCTCGGCACCGGTATCGTCATCTTCCTGATGAGTTTTCTCGTGCCGAAGGTCCTGAAGGTGCTCGCCTCGCGCAAGCAGGCGCTGCCGGCCGTCACCGTGCTGGTGAAGACGCTTTCCGACTTCGTGGTCGATTACTGGCCGTTTCTCCTGATAGGCGCGCCCGCGCTCTTCTTCCTCTTCAGGATGTTCGCGAAGACGCGGGGCGGCAAACGCCTCTTCGACAAGTGGCTTCTGAAGATTCCGGTGGTGGGCAATCTGCTGCGGAAGCAGACCGTCAGTCGCTTCTCCATCACCACGTCGATACTGCTGCGCTCGGGACTGCCGGTGCTGAGGGCGCTCGAGATCGTCGAGGACCTTGTCGGCAACACGCTGCTGAAGGACGCGGTCAGAGACATACACGACAAGGTGATGGAGGGCGCCGACGTCTCCATGGTGATGCAGCGTCATCCCATATTTCCGCCGGTCGTCGCCTACATGGTCGCCGTCGGCGAGAAGGCCGGCACGGTCGAGGACATGCTGGACCGCGTGGCGGAGGCCTACGACGACGAGATCGAGATAGAGACGCAGAGACTCACTTCGCTGATAGAGCCGGTGCTGATAATAGGACTGGCGGCGATCGTCGCGCTCATCGTGTTGAGCGTGCTTCTGCCGCTTATGAAGATGAGCGAGTTCTGATTTGGGGGATACGGTATGAGACGGCAACGGCGGAGGAGACGGGCCGGCTTCACGCTGGTCGAGATCATGGCGGTGGTGGCCATCATCGCGCTTCTGGCGTCCATCGTGGCCATAAACGTCGTCGGTCGTATATCGAAATCGCGCAAGGAGCGTATCAGGGCGGACATGAGCAACATAGAAAAAGCCCTGAAGATGTACCAGATGGAGGAAGGCCGCTATCCGGAGACGCTGGAGGACCTGCTCGGCGGCGAAGAGGAGGGCGACAGTTATCTGGAGTCGATGCCTCTGGACCCGTGGAACCGCAAGTACATGTACGAGCGCACGCCTGAGATGAAGCCGCCGTACACGATCACCTGTCTGGGCGCGGACGGCAGCGAGGGCGGCGAAGGCGACGACCGCGACTACACCAATCACGAGTTGCTCCACCACGCCGGCGAGGAGGGCGGAGGCGTGCAGCCGTGACGGCCGCAGCCGCGTCGCGGTGGATGTTGGAGGCGGAGTCGTGCGGGAGGTTCGAGTGAGGGTTTTCTACGGGGCGGCGCTCGCGTGTTTCACGACGCTTCTGTCCTGCTGCGGCTGCGGCTCGTTGTGGATAAGCGAGGACGAGGCGGTTCACGTCGCCGGCCGCAGAGTCGATCCGGAGTTACGCTTCCTGCTGGACAGGCTGGCGGCGGACTTCCGCTTGATCGAGGGCGCCGTGGAAGCCTATCGCAGGGAGAAAGGCTGCTATCCTCTCGGACTGGTGGAGTTGTGGGTGGAGAACGGCCGGTATCTGGCGAAGGAGATTCTGGACCCGTGGGGCAGGTCGTATTTCTATCGCCGCTGCGGGACCGGTCCGCGACCGTATGTGATCTGGACGCTCGGCGCCGACGGCGTCCGCGGCGGCGTCGGCGAGAACGCCGACTACGACAGTCATCAACTTCTTCACGGCGGGAGGTGAGGGATGAAGACGGGCGGCGTCGTTTGCGTTTCGTTTCTGATGGGCTTGAGCGCGGCGCTCGTCGGCTGCGCCGCGACCGGCGGCGGCGCGACGAAGCCGCAGGTCGCTCTCTCGAAAGAGGAGTTGGTCCTTCTCGACCGTCTCAGGGCCGACTTCACGCTCATCGAGAACGCGCTCGAGGCGTTTCGCATGGAGCGCGGGCGGTATCCGCAGCGGCTCGACGAACTGTGGACGCCCGAGGCCGGAGCGGAGACGGGACGGTATCTCGAAGAGGAGATTCTGGACCCGTGGGGCAGGGCGTATCTGTACGAGCGTCGCGAAAGCGGCTCGCCGCCGTATGTGATCCGGACGCTCGGCGCCGACGGCGTCCGCGGCGGCGTCGGCGAGAACGCCGACCTGACCGACCGCCGGCTGCTGTACGGGGAGACTTCGTCGGAGGGGGACTGATGCGGCGGCGGCGCGGCTTCACGCTGGTCGAACTGATGGCGGTCGTCGCCATAATGGCGGTCGCGATAAGCGTGGTGGTGGTGAATCTGGACTATCTGACGCCGAAGTACGCGTTGCGCGCGGAAGCGCGTTCCATCTGCGCCAACTTCCAGTTCGCCCGCTCCACCGCCATCGCTCAGGGCGAGACCTTCAGCGTCGGTTACGATTTCGACCAGAACTCGTTCTTCGCGTTGATGCCGCCGGAGACCGACGAGGACGGACACATAGTGGACGACGAGCGCGTGATAGCCGGCGGCGCGGAAACCGTCCTTCACCGCTTCGTCAAACTCGTTTCCGTTCTGCTGCCCGACGACACCGAGCACGACTCCGGTCGCGTCGTCGTGGACGTGTCTCCTCAGTGCGACGTCGGCAGTCACATAGTCGTGCTCGGCAACGATCGCGACGAGCGCCTCACCATAAGAATGGACTCCTACACCGGCTCGGTCATCATAACCGACAGGGAACTCTCCTTCTGGCCGGAGCAGGAGGAGGAAGACGAGCAGCAGCAGGCCGAGGAAGAGGAGGAGGAGCAGCAATGAGAGACGCACCGTCGCGTTGCGTGTCCGGGCCGTCCCGTCGCGGCATCACGCTTCTGGAGGTGATGGCGGCGGTGACGATACTCGCCGTGGCGGTGATGGTGTTGCTGAGCCAGTTTTCCGAGAGTCTTGACCTGAGCGTGAACACCCGGCATCTGCGGCAGGCGCAGGTGTACGCGGCGCAGAAGATGGAGGAAGTGGTGCAGGCGTGGCTTCTCGGCGACAAGGCGCCGGGGGAGGGCGCCGACGAAACCTCAGGCGCCTTCGACGAGAACGGCGAGTACACATGGGAGTTGCTCGGCGAGGAGATAAACCTCACCACCGAAGAGGAGCAGCAGGACGGCGAGGAGGACTACATCGTTCAGAAAGTGATTCTGGAGGTGAAGTATCCGCTCCTCTCCGGCGGGAAAGGCGTTCTGCGGCTCGGCTTCATCCGCTACGGCGAGGAGGAGGAGGACTCGCAATGAAGCGGGCGGCTTTCACTCTCGCCGAGGTTCTTTTAGCGGTGGTCATTCTCGCTCTTATCTGCTCGATCGCCTACGCGATCACCGCGCAGACGGTGGACGCGAAGATGAGAAGCGAGAAGCAGGCGCGTCTTCTTCAGATCGGTCTGGCGCTGACGCAACGCATCCGCGCCGATCTCGAATCGGTGTACATTTTCGGCATCGACGATCCGTTCCGCGGCACCTGCACGGACGAACTGCCGCGTCTGGACTTCGTCGCCGCGGTTCGTTCGTATCCCGACGAGTCGGAGTTGCGCCATCCGCTCTGCGAGGTCGGATACGAACTCGTCGAGAACGAGGACGATTCGCGTTACAAACTTCTTCTGCGGCGCGAGAATCCCGGCGTCGCGGGCTCGCCGCTCGTCGGCGGCGTCAAACGCGTCCTGTACGACTTCGTTCGCTCCTTCGAGATCGCTTACTGGGACCGCGACGAGCAGCAGTGGTACGACTCCTGGTCGTTCAAGGAAAAGAAAGGCTTGCCCGGCGCGGTGCGGGTGACCATCGAACTGGACGCCAGGCCGCGTCCGGAGGAGGAAGAGGTGGTGGTGGAAGGCGAAGAAGCGCAGGTGAGTCGCGGCCGATTCACTGTGACCGTGACGATGCCGATAGCCGACGACCATCTTCCGCCCGAGCCGAAGGAGTGAGTTGCGGCTCTTTCGTCCGACGGCGCGACCTCACTCGCTGACCGGCAGTCGTTGTGCGCCGCGTGCTTCGCCGTTCCCCGGGCCGCCCGGCGGCGGCGGAGCGGCGGCGGGCAGGGCTGACGACGTTTGCGGGCTGGATTGAAGACGCATCGAGCGGCGGCGGGTCCGACGCGTCCTTGTGTTCGTCCGCTCCGGTTACTTCCCCCGCCGCCTGCGCCGCCACTCCGACCACTTTCCGTAGTCTTCGCCGAAGTCCTGTCCCGTTATCTTCTTAAGCGCCTCAACAGCAGCCTTGCAGACGGCTTCATACTCTTCCTTCTTCAGCACCTCAATGAGCGGCTCGACCGCGCGCTTATCGCCGGTCTCCCCGAGCGCCCTCGCAGCATCCATGCGGACATGCCAGTTCTCATCCTTCAACGCTTCAATGAGCGGCTCGACGGCGGGCTCGCCGATCTTTCCAAGCGCTTCCGCAGCACGTCGTTGGACGCGCGGATCCCCGTCTTTCAACGCTTTGATGAGCGGCTCGACCGCACGTTTGTCCTTGATTTTGCCGAGCGCACACGCAGCGCGCCTGCGGACGGTCGGATCCTCGTCATTCAACGCCTCAATGAACGGCTCGACCGTGCGTTCGTCGCCGATTTCGCACAGCGCTTCCGCAGCACGTCTGCGGACGGTCGGCTCCTCGTCATTCAACGCTTCAATGAACGGCTCGATTGCGCGTTTGCCGCCGATTTTGTCGAGCGCAAGCGCGGCGGAGGCGCGGACATCTTTATTCTCATCCTTCAACGCTTTGATGAGCGGCTCGACCGCACGTTTGTCCTTGATTTCGCCGAGCACATCCGCAGCAGCCACGCGGACACACCAATCCTTGCCCTTAAGCGCTTTAACGAGCGGCTCGACGGCGGGTTCGCCGATTTCGCACAGCGTATCCGCAGCGCCCTTGCGGATATTTTCGTCCTCGTCTCCCAACGCTTTAATGAGCAACTCGACCACGCGCTCGTCACCGATTCTGCACAGCGCTTCCACAGCAGCCCCGCGGACGGTCGGATCCTCGTCCTTCAACGCTTCAATGAGCGGCTCGACCGCGCGCTTATCACCGATTCTGCCCAGCGCTCCCGCAGCGCGCATGCGGACGTTCGGATCCTCGTCCCTCAACGTTTCGATGAGAGGTTCGACCGCGCGCTTATCGCCGATTTCGCCCAGCGCTCCCGCAGCGCGCATGCGGACGTTCGGATCCTTGTATTTCAACGCCTTAGTGAGCGGCTCGACCACGCGCCTGTCACCGATTTTGACGAGCGCAAGCGCAGCAGAGCCGCGGACGTCCTCATCTCCGTCCTTCAACGCTTCGATGAGCGGCTCGACCGCGCGCCTGTCGCCGATTCTACCGAGCACATACGCGGCAACCCTGCGGGCATTCTTATTCTTATCCTTCAACACTTCAATAAGCGGCTTGACGGAAGGTCTGCCGATCGCGAACAGCGCTTCCGCAGCGTGACAGCGTACGGTCGGATCCTCGTCCTTCAACGCTTCGATGAACGGCTCGATTGCGCGCCTGTCCCTGGTCGCGCCGAGCGCATACGCGGCTCCCTTACGGATATCTTTATCCTTATTCTTCAACGCCTCAATAAGCGTCTCGACGGCGGGTTCGCCGATTGCGCCCAGCGCTCCCGCAGCGTGCCAGCGGACATCTCCATCTTCGTCCTTCAGCGCTTTCAGAAGCGGCTCGACCGCACGCCTGTCACCGATTCTGCCCAGCGCCCTCGCAGCACCATCGCGGACATCTTCGTCCTCGTCTTTCAACGCTCCAATGAGCGGCTCAACCGCGCGCTCGTCGCCGATTGCGCCCAGCGCAGCCGCAGCATCACAACGGACACCCGCATCCTTATCCTTCAATGCTTCAATAAGCGGCTCAACCGCGCGCTTATCGCCGATTGCGCCCAGCGCTTCCGCAGCACCATCGCGGACATTTTCGTCCTTGTCTTTCAACGCTTTGATAAGCGGCTCGACGGCGGGTTCGCCGATTTTGCCGAGCGCCTCCGCGGCCCCCTTGCGGACATCTTCATCTTTATCCTTCAACGCTTCGATGAGCGGCTCGACCGCGCGCTTATCGCCGATTGCGCCCAGCGCTTCCGCAGCGCGCCCGCGGACGGTCGGATCCTCGTCCTTCAACGCTTCGATAAGCGGCTCGACGGCGGGGCCGCCGATTTTGACGAGCGCCTCCGCAGCACTCTCGCCGGTATTTACCTCCTTGTCATTCAACGCTTTGATAAGCGGTTCGACCGCGCGCCTGTCACCGATTTTGCCGAGCGCCTCCGCAGCGTACTCGCTGGTATTTCCCTCTTTGTCATTCAACGCTTTGATAAGCGGTTCGACCGCGCGCTCATCACCGATTTCGCCCAGCGCTTCCGCAGCATCACAACGGACACCCGCATCCTTATCCTTCAACGCTTCGATGAGCGGCTCAACCGCGCGCTTGTCCTTGATCTCGCTGAGCGCATACGCTGCACACTCCCGGACATCCTTGTCTTTATCCTTCAGCGCGTTGATGAGCGGCTCAACCGCGCGCTTATCCTTGATCTCGCTGAGCGCATACGCGGCTTCCTCGCGGACATCTTTATCCTTATCCTTCAGCGCGTTGATGAGCGGCCCGACCGCGCGCCTGTCGCCGATTTCGCCGAGCACATCCGCGGCGCCCTCGCGGACATGTTCATCCTCGTCCTTCAACGCATTGATGAGCGGCTCGACGGCGGGTTCGCCGATTTTGACAAGCGCAACCGCAGCGCGCCGCCGGACATCCCTGTCCTCATCTTTCAATGCTTCAATAAGCGGCCCGACCGCGCGCCTGTCGCCGATTTCGCCCAGCGCATACGCGGCGCGCCAGCGGACATCGTCATCTTTATCCTTCAGCGCGCCGATGAGCGGCTCGACGGCGGGGCCGCCGATTTTGACAAGCGCAACCGCAGCATCCCAGCGGACAGTCTCATTCTTGTCCCTCAACGCGTTGATGAGCGGCCCGACCGCGCGCCTGTCCCTGATTTCGCCGAGCGCCTCCGCAGCAGAGGCGCGGACACGCCAATCCTCCTCCTTCAACGTTTCAATAAGCGGCTCGACCGCGCGCCTGTCGCCGATTTCTCCGAGCGCCTCCGCAGCAGCCCCGCGGACATCCCTGTCCTTATCCTTCAATGCTTCAATAAGCGGCCCGACCGCGCGCCTGTCGCCGGCTTCGCCCAGCGCTCTCGCAGCGCGCCAG